>JBDSYA010000342.1:0-18591 GCA_039925865.1 Ignavibacteria bacterium | reverse complement strand
TTAATGAAGAAGATCTGGAAAAATTATTTCAAATTTCAAATGAAGAAGGTTTGAATGAAGTGAAAGAGATGAAAGAATATTATAAAATATTCGGAGATAAACTCCCTAAAGAATTGAATGAAGAATTAAATGCGCTTGAAGAAAGGTATAACAAAATTTAGGATTTTGGATTTATGATTTTAGATATTATAAGAACTCCTCTTTGCGAAGCTAATTCGAAAGAGGAGTTTTATTTATTATCAATTAAATTTTTTTACTGCTAACCGTTAATACTATTTCAATAAGATCATTCGCTTCGTATCCGAAAAATTTTCAGCTGACAATTTGTAAAAATATATTCCACTCGGTAGATTCCTACCATCAAACTCTACTTCGTAACTTCCTGCATTTTGTTTTTGATTGACTAATTGTGCTACTTCATTTCCTAATGCATCATAGACTCTGAGTATTGTGTATTGGGTATTTAGTATTGAGTAGTTGATCTTTGTTGAAGGGTTGAATGGATTCGGATAATTCTGTTCGAGTTTAAAATCAGATGGAGTTTCAGTATTGTTATTTGAAATTCCCACCGGTAAATCCAGATATGAAATTCCTCCATTATTTCTCACAGCCCAGAAATTTAATCCATTATGGTCAGAACCCACATACCTGTAGGTTCCGCTTGGTGCCGTATACTCAACAGCCCAGCTTGTATCAATATTCTCTGCAGAATATATTCTATTGTCTGATCTCACATAGCATCTGTATAAATATCCGGCAGAGTTATCAAACACTAAATTGGGTCCTCCGGATATTCCTCCAAAACTTCCGGTTCCGATTGAGGTTTGAAACCCCCAGTTTGCTCCATAGTCAGTTGATCGTTGCATAGTAGTTCCTCCGAGATAACCTCTTTCAACATCAAATATTCCGCAAAACCATATTGCATATGAATTTAATTCGCCGGTGGTGGATTGCACAGCCCAGCTTGATCCATAGTTTGAAGAATAATAAACTCTTGTATTATTGGTACCAAACCAAATATTATTATCTTGTGTGCTGAATAATGAGTTAACCGATCCTGCCTCATTTCCTGCTTGGGGGATGTACAAACCCGTCGAGTCCCAATTGACTCCCCCATTTGTTGTTTTCCATAGTGACCATCTTCCGCCGACAGGATTCCCCATCATAAAACCATGACCGATAGTACCTTCCTTCATATCTATTGCATTTATAAATCCATTACTTTGAGTAAACACCTGGTTCCAACTTACTCCTGCATTAGAAGTATGGAAGACAAAAGTATTTGTTCCTAAATATCCTGCTGTTAAAGCAAAATTGTTTCCATAAGTTACTATGTTAACTAATTGAATATTTGTTGGAATTCCATTGCCGGTTAGATTGATCCAGTTAGCTCCGCGATTTGTTGATCTCAAAACTGTTCCGCCATATCCACAAACCCAGACATTTTGCGAATGAGATGAATGAACTGAAGTAAGTGTCTGGGTAGTACCTGAATTTTGTTCAACCCAAAGGAAAGTAATTGCAAATGAATTCATTACAAAAATTATCCATATAAAACAGATAATATATATCTTTAACATTTTTCCCTCCATAATTAAAAATTATTATTAAAATGCTAAATTCGAATAAATTAATTTCTTAAAATAACAAAAATCAATTAACTTAAAACTCTTTAATTTTATTTCAGTAAAATCATTCTCTTCGTATCTGAAAAATCTCCAGTAGACAATTTGTAGAAGTAAATTCCACTGGGAAGATCCTTACCGTCAAAATCTACTTCATAACTTCCGGCTTTCTGTTTTTGATTGACTAATTGTGCGACTTCTTTTCCTAAGGCATCATAGACTTTGAGTATTGTGTATTGAGTATTGGGTATTGTGTAGTTGATCTTTGTTGAAGGATTAAATGGATTCGGATAATTCTGAAACAAGTTGAATTTCATCGGAATTTCGGAACTAATCGTAACAATATGCACAGGTTGAACATAGCCTGTGGAATCGGTTTTTATAACTAGCACTTCCGAAGAATCTTCGGGTCCTGCATTTCCTGAAATTACATAACCGTTGTCAGATGTGCTGTTTATGTTAATGCTAAATAAAAATATTTTATTGCTGATGTCTAAAACTCTGTTATATATTTCTTCACCTTCTAAATTTGTTTTAATGAATCTTATATTGTTTCCAAATCTATTCTCTCCGCATAGAGCATATCCACAAGAATCCTTTGTCATCGAACTTAGCCTGTATATTGAATTATGAAATTTCCTATCTAGCAAATTACCCGATGTGTCATATTTCGCAATATAGCCGGTAGGAAAGGTATAGTCTGTAAGTGTCCCCGCAACAGCTAATTTATTTGCCTGTTCGTAAGTAATGGCTAACCCGTATTCTCCGTCTCCATATTTATCGGAACCTATTTTTTTAAACCATTGCAAATTTCCATATTCGGAGAATTTTATTAAAATTGTTTTTAACTTTCCCTGATTCAATGAGCTCCCCGTAATGTAGTAATGATGGCCTGATACTGCTATATCCAATGCATTTATGAGACCGGAATCGGATACAGTTTTCTGCCAGAGAATATTTCCGGACGAATCTGTTTTTACTATATATGCTTTTGAAGGATATGCAATGTCTCCGCAGGCGATTAACTCCCCATTATTCAGAAGTTTAATTTTATAAAATGAACACGCCTCATTATTCAAAGAATATGATCTGAGCCAGATTATATTACCTTCTTTGTCAGTATTAATAATTTTTGCATTTTGAAAATCAGAACCCGCAATTATAAATGAACTGTCAGATTTTTGTAAAATACAACTGCTCCTACGTAAGCTGTCAATTGTTTTCAGCCATTCCTGTTTTCCATATCTGTCAACTTTTAACAAATATATTTTTTCGCCGCCATTATCTCTTGCAATTACTGCATATCCTCCATCAAGAGTCTGAATGACATAATTACCATATTGATAGTTATGCTTACTGATGTTGAAGGTCTTATACCACGAAGTCTGTTGAGCAGTAAGTGTTGACGAAAAAAAATACAAAATTAAAAGTGTGTAAAGTATTTTAAATTCAATTTTCATAATTAATAATTCTATTGTATATTACCTGCTTGAATTTATAAACAAAATACAATTTCAAACAATACAATGCAAAGATTTCTTTTCTCGTTTGTGCGACGTTTTTTTGAAAATGATTTTCGTAAAAATATATATAAAGTCAAATAGCAGTTCAAAACAAAGGGATTTGGATCGAATTTTTCAGGACAGGAATTTCGATTTGTCGAATATACAGCTGTGCTAAAAATGAAAAGTTCAGACTGAATTTTTAATCAATCCGAACTTTTTTAATTTTAGGTCACTTAACTCTACAAACTCAAACTCTACTGACTCTACAAACTATTTTACCAGCACCATTCTCTTCGTCTCAGAAAATCCTTTATCAGAAGTTAAGCTATAAAAATAAGCCCCGCTCGGAACGCTGTTGCCGAAACCATCTTTACCATTCCATGAAATATTATATTCACCTGCTAACTGAGCTGTGTTAACCAAAGTATTAATAGTTTTTCCTGTAACGTCAAAAATTGAAAGTTTGACTTTAGATAATTCAGGAATTGAATATTTAATGCTTGTTGATGGATTGAATGGATTTGGATAATTTTGTTCAAGAGTAAAACCTTCAGGAACATTTGATCCGTTGCCGTTTACTGCAACAAGATCACTTTTATTGAATCTGTAAATAATACTGTTGGCTCCGCATAAATATAATTCGCCTCGCTGATCTGTACCGTATGAATAAACATTTGAAGGTGCGTTAAAAAGAAATTCATCTTCTGTGACAATTCCGCCTTCGTATTTTAATTTCCAGGTTTTTCTGCTTCCGTAATCTGAATAAATATATCTTCCTGTTAATTCAGGTCTCCTGATTCCCCTGTAAACATAGCCACCGGTAATAGAAATATCCGAGCCGGCATTTGCATATTCCTTAATTGGAAAAGTATAAGATGCCATTGGCTGAGTACAGCTGCTAACGTTTATAGTCGGGTGATTTCCTTCGTAACATCTCCATCCATAGTTTTTACCAACCTCAATAATATCAATTTCTTCCCATGCATCCTGACCAACATCCCCGCAATAAATTATTCCTGTAACAGGATCCTGGCTCATTCTCCAGGGATTTCTCATTCCAACAGTAAATATTTCAGGTCTTCCGCCGCCGCCTGCAAAAGGATTGGTAGAAGGTATTCCATAATTATTACCGCCTGTAGAAGTATTTACATCGATCCTTAAAATTTTTCCCAATAATTCATTTACATTTTGTGCTCTGTTTCCCGGATCATTGCCGCTTCCTCCGTCACCCATACCGACATACAAATATCCGTCTATTCCAAAAAATATTATTCCTCCGTTATGATTTGAAAATGGCTGAGATATAGTTATAATGTTAAATTCACTTAACGAATCAGCTTTATCAGGATCGGATGCGCTTCTGGTAAATCTTGAGACTTTTGTAGCACCGTCACTTGCTCTTGTATAATTAACATAAAAGTATCCGTTGTTTGCATAGTCAGGATGGAAAGCAAGTCCTAAAAGTCCTCTCTCGCTTCCTGTGATAATTAAGTTGGTCATATTAAGAAAGATCTTCACATTACTGGTAGAAGAATCATTAGGAAGCACTTTAACAATTCCGTTTTTTTCTGCAATGAATATCCTGTTAGTTCCGTCATTAGAATGTGTAAGGAATAATGGATTTGAAAATGAAGCATTTGGAAATGCATTAATAAACTGTAGAGGTTGTGCTGAAGAAATTTTAATTAAAAATAAAAATGTAAAGAAAGTAAAAATAAGTTTGAAGTTGTTCATTTATATGCTCCTGATTTTTTATTGCCTAGAACACACTCCGGAAGGAAATAATTTCTAAACAAGAAATGATTTATAATTTTTTAAAAAATTTTTATCAAGATAGATAAAGCATTTAACATTTTGAAGAGATTAGCGCATCATATTTCAATTTATAATTTAAAATTTTAATTTTAATTTTCAAATAATCTCATTAAAGTTTGATTAGCCTCTGTTAGCCTCTGCTAGACTTCGCTAGACTTAACCACTTTGAATTTAACTTTTTACTTTTAACTTTTAAATTTATATTAAAACTTAATTTTATAACAGAAGGAGATATTAATGAAGAAGATAAAACTTTCTCTTCTTATTCTTACCATTTTTACAATTAGTGCAACCCTTTTTATTTCCTGCGGAAGTAAAGACTCCAAGGACACCAAATCAAAATCAACAGTACAAACACAACCGATCTCTATAAAACAATTTGACACGCCCGCCGGACCGGATCCTTCTGTAACTGCAGAGCAGGGTGGGAGCGGATTTACAGGCGAAGGATGGACAACTAATACAACTTATAATTTTCTCGGAGATCCTAAAGCTGTTAAAGGCGGAAGTATTTCCTGGTCTATTCCGGATTTTCCGGCGACGTTAAGGCAATACGGCAAAGATGAAAATTCATATTACACACGAATGATGCAGAATCTTATTTATGAAAGTTTATTAAACACTGATCCGGTAACGGAAGATTATATACCAAGACTTGCATCTCACTGGCAGGTTTCTGAAGATAAAAAAACTTATAAGTTCAGAATAAATCCAATCGCAAGATGGGCAGACGGTAAACCTGTTACATCGGATGATATACTTGCAACTTGGAAACTCGCAACTGACAGAGGATTACTATCAGGAACAGGAGAAGTATATAAAGAGTATCTTGAAGATCCTGTTGCAGAAAGTAAATATATAGTAGTATTCAAAGCAAAAAAAGACGGATGGCTACCATTATCAATTGCCGGAGGAATAAGAATTCTTCCTGCACATGTTATTGGAACTGAAACAGCTTCAGATTATTTGAGCAAACACAATTACGATGTAGTACCGGGCACCGGACCTTATTATGTTAAAAAGGAAGACGTTGAAAAAGAAAGATCAATTATCTTAAGAAGAAGAAGTGATTACTGGGCAGAGAAAGAAAGATTTTCAACCGGTCTGAATAATTTTGACATTATCAAAACGGATGTAGTTTCAGATGAAACATTGATGTTTGAAAAGTTCAAAAAAGGCGAGACTGATGTTTACAGTGTTAACCGTGCGCAATGGTGGGCTGAAAAAACTGATTTCGATGATGTGAAAAGAGGCATTGTTATAAAGAGAAGAATTTTCAATCAAAATCCTGCCGGACTTTCAGGCCTTGCATTTAATTTACGAAAGGCTCCGTTTGATGATATTAAAGTCAGAAAAGCATTCCAAATGTTGTATGACATTGATAAGTTCAATGAAAAATTATTTTATAATGCATACAAGCCGACAAAATCACTGTTCCCCGCCACTCCATATGCAAATCCAGGAAATTATGTTTCAGGATTTAATTTAGACAGCGCGATCATGCTGCTTGAAGAAGCAGGATGGAAAGAAAAAAATTCTGATGGGTACAGAATGAAAAACGGAAAGCCATTTGAAATTGAATTAACATTTACTCAGCCGTCACAGGAAAGATATCTCACAATTTTTCAGGAGGATCTAAAAAAAGCAGGAGTGAAATTAAATTTAAAACAAGTTGACGGTACAACACAGTTCAAGATCGGTAATCAAAGGAATTTTAATCTGATCCAGGTAAACTGGGCAGGGCAAAATCCTCCAAGCCATGAATTTAATATCGTTTCCAGGACTGCAGAAGATACAAACAGCACCAACTGGCCGGGTTATAAAAATCTTGATGTGGATAAGCTTGTAGCAAAATATAATATCTCTTATGATAAAAAAGAGAGAGTAGAGCTGACAAGACAAATGGACAGCATTATTGTTGCGATGCAGCCTTATATTTTCGGATGGTATGCAGATTATACAAGATTGCTCTGGCATAATAAATTTGGTTATCCTAAATGGTACCTTTCAAGATTTGATGATTTTTACAGCGGGACGGAACAGTCAATCTTTGCTATGTGGTGGTCTGATCCGAAAAGAAATGAAGAATACGAAGATGCTTCAAAAAATAAAGACAGGAAACTTACGGTCGAAGAAGTTGATGAAAGTTACTGGCTTAAAGTTGTTGAGCGGGAAAACAAAGGTGAAAAGGTCGCCTTGAATTAGTTTAACATTCAGCAGCTAAAAATTTATTAGATGACTTTTTATTTCATTCGAAGATTTCTGTTAATCATTCCTACTTTTTTTGGGATCACATTAATCACGTTCTTAATTCTTCAGTTCGTACCCGGTGGACCTGTAGAAACAGCGCTGATGCAGATGCGCAGCGGCGGGCAGCAACAGGGCGGAGAAGTAAGCAGCGGCAGTAATTCACAAAATATTCCTCAGGAAGCCATAGATGAACTGAAAAGATTTTATGGTTTTGATAAACCCGTATATGAAAGATATATAATTTGGGTAGGTAATTTATTTAAATTTGATCTTGGCACTTCATATAAATACAATGAACCGGTTTGGGATGTGATCAAATCCAGATTTCCTGTTTCAATTTATTTCGGATTAATTGGTTTTCTTCTTACATACATTGTATGTGTGCCCCTCGGAGTTTACAAGGCTGTTAAGAACGGCTCTTCATTTGATATCCTCTCATCTGTTTTAATTTTTATCGGACGATCAATTCCGGGCTTTGCATTCGGAGCAATGATGCTTGTGCTTTTCGGCGGAGGCAGTTTCTGGGACGTGTTCCCACTGGGTGGATTCCGTTCGGAAAATTGGGAATCATTGTCTGCCTGGGAAAAAATAACAGATCAGATCGAACACACAATCCTTCCCGTGATATCATATATGCTTGGAAGTTTTGCAACTCTGACTATTCTAACAAAAAATTCTGTAATAGAGAATCTTAGTCAGGATTATGTCAGAACTGCTTTTTCAAAAGGTCTTTCCGAAAGAAAAGTTATTTTCGGACATGCCCTTAGAAATTCACTGATACCAATTGCTACCGGGCTTGGACATTTTATATCGCTTATACTTGCAGGAAGTTTTTTAATAGAAAAAGTTTTTAATATTAACGGAATGGGTTTGCTCGGTTATAATTCTATTATTGACAGGGATTATCCAGTTGTTATGGGTATACTTGTTATCTCAACATTATTGTTACTTGTGGGAAATATTATATCTGATATACTTTATGCTTTGATCGATCCGAGGATCAGGTTTAAATAATTGTTTTATTTATTTGCTGTCAAATAAATTTTTTTAAAGATTTGTAAAGCAAACAATTTATTTTTCAAATAAAATATAAAATACTTTTAAAAAAATTTAGAAAATACTAACAGATAAGCTTTAAAAATGGCTGACGAAGTAGTAAAAGAAAAACAGGTTTCGCTATCAATTTTACAGAAGAGATGGAAAAAATTTAAAACTCTCAAGAGAGGTTATTATGCTTTCCTTATAATTACAACTGTTTACGTTATATCTTTTATTCTGCCGCTCTTTGTAGGACGAGATGCATTGTTGTTAAGCTATGACGGCAATATGTATTTTCCTTTATTTAAAACTTATCAGGCTACAGATCTTGGTCAGAAAAAAGATCCTTATGGGGAAGCAAATTATAGAATTCTCAATCAGGAATATAAAGATTCAGATCAGGGTAACTGGGTATTAATGCCTCTGTATCCTTTTGGACCAAATGAAAATTTATTAAATGAGCTTGAAGGAAATCCTCCGCATACTCCTTCTCTTTCACATTGGGCAGGTACTGATGACCGTGGCAGGGATGTATTCGCAAGGTTAGTTTATGGATTTAACATTGGAATATCATTTTCATTGGTAGTCACTGTGTTCTCATTCATTATTGGAATTGCAATAGGAGCAATTCTGGGATTTTTCGGAGGCAAGGTCGATATAATAGGACAACGATTAATTGAGATCTGGGGAACACTTCCTTTTTTGTATGTCATTATTATAATCAGCTCGATTATTCAGCCTAACTTTCTTCTTTTAGTTTTGATCCTGACACTTTTTGACTGGATCTTCATGACTTATTACATGCGGGGAGAATTTTACAGGGAAAAGGCCAGAGACTATGTCAGCGCTGCAGTGTCTATGGGTGCAAAAAATAAAACAATAATTTTTAAACATATTTTACCAAATTCTTTAACTCCCGTAATTTCATATGCTCCTTTTATTATTGTAGCAAATATTTTCCAGCTTGTATCCCTGGATTATTTAGGATTCGGATTGCCGCCTCCAACACCCAGCTGGGGACAGCTTATGCAGCAGGGTTTGAGTAACATTGATAACTGGTGGTTAATAATGACGCCTTTAGCTTCTATGTTTTTTACTTTGCTTGCTATTACCTTTGTTGGTGAAGCAATTCGTGAGGCATTTGATCCAAAGGTTTATTCCAGACTGCGTTGAATATGTATATTGAATTAAAAGAAACAAATCTTTTTTATGAATGTCAGAAGCCATTACAGGTTATTTATAAAAAAAATATGATCGGGATATTTAAATTGGATTTGGTTGTCGAGCATAAAATAGTGGTCGAACTAAAAAGTACTGAAAGAATGGATCCTATTTATCAGGCTCAGATACTTAGCTACATGAAACTTGGAAGTTACAAGTATGGGCTTTTGTTAAATTTTAATAATAGCCTTTTAAAATCCGGTATTAAGCGATTTGTATTGTAAAATTTAATTATTATAATAAACATTTTTAAAATGAACTCTGTGTCCTCTTTTTTGCCACAGATAAAAATAGATTATCATAATGCGCCATCTTGTAAGTTATAACATGGTCATTCGATCAATTCTTTTAAAACTTTTATTAAGCGTTTTGAATTAAAAATTAATTATTAAATTAACCACATTATTAAAAATAAGCATTTTTAAAATGAACATTTTGTGCATGTGATAATTTGAACTTTGTGTGCACTGTGCAAAATAAAAATAATCTCTGTGTCCTCTGTGGCAAAAAATAAATGGAAAAAAAGAAACTTGTCGAAGTTAAAAATATAAGAACTTACTTTTTTGTAGAAGCTACTGATAAGCAAATATCCAATGATGATATTCATATGGATATTGATTTAAAAAATTTATACGAAAACGATAAATATTTAAGAGGAAAGGTACCTGCGAAGGCTGTTGACGGTGTTAGTTTTGATATTTATGAAGGTGAAGTTCTTGGAATTGTCGGTGAATCCGGTTCCGGAAAATCAGTGACTGCATATTCTATTACAAGATTAATTCCCGACCCGCCCGGAAAGATCGTTGGCGGAGAAGTTATTTTTAAAGGTAAGGATCTTTTAAAACTTACTTACGATGAGATGAAGGCTTATCGCGGTAAGGAGATCGCCATGATATTTCAGGAGCCTATGACTTCATTAAATCCTGTAATGAAAATCGGTGATCAGATAAGTGAAGTATTGCTGCAACACGAAAAATTAAGCAAAGAAGAAGCATTTATCAGAAGTGTGAAAATGCTTGAGCTGGTCGGAATTCCTTCTCCCGAAAAAAGAATGAAAGATTATCCACATCAGTTCAGCGGAGGGATGCGGCAAAGAGTGATGATCGCAATGGCGCTTTCATGTAATCCGTCTTTACTTATTGCAGACGAGCCCACCACTGCGCTCGATGTTACAATACAGGCGCAGATCCTTGATCTGATGATAAAATTAAAAGAAGAAGGAAAAGATTCTGCAATACTTTTAATAACTCATAACTTAGGAGTTGTTGCTGAAACATGTGACAGAGTAATAGTTATGTATGGCGGTAAAATACAGGAAATTGCCGATGTTGATTCTTTGTTTGAAACTCCGCTGCATCCTTATACTACGGGGCTATTAGAATCATTACCCGATCCGGATCATCCGAAAGATAAGCTGAAGGCTATTCCGGGAATTATTCCACATATACTAGAACTTCCAAAGGGTTGTAAGTTTGCCACAAGGTGTCCAAAAGTATTTGATAAATGCTGGTCTATAGAGCCGGAGTTACTGGAAAAACTTCCGGGACATTTTGTAAGATGCCATCTCTATAGCTAAGCAATTTCGCAGTTATCAGTTACTGTTTTAAAATTAGTATTTTACTTTACTCAATACTTAATACTTAATACTTATATATACAGTACTCAATACAAAATAATGAAGCCGGATAATATTCTCGAAATAAAAGATCTGAAAGTTAAATTTCCTGTTACGGGTGGTTTATTTCTGAAAAAGATAGCAGATGTAAAAGCTGTTGATGGAGTTACTCTTGAACTAAAAAAAGGTGAGACTCTTGGTTTAGTTGGCGAGTCTGGCTGCGGCAAATCAACTATTGGTAAGACTGTCATAAATATTCTGAAGTTTTCCTCACCCGATGTTGAAATTACCGGCGAAGTTTGGATAAGGACAGATGATGGTGAAGTTGATATTCTGAAGCTGAATAATTCTGAAATGAGAAAATACAGAGGGCTTATTCAGATGATTTTTCAGGATCCCTATTCCTCTCTCAATGCAAGAATGTCAGTCGGTCAGATTATCGAAGAGCCCTTGCACTACCATACTAGTATGCAAAAGAATGAAAGGATGGAAAGAGTTGCGTGGCTTATGGAAAAAGTAGGACTTCAGCCGGAACAGTCTAAAAGGTATCCTCATGAGTTTTCGGGCGGGCAAAGACAGAGAATTGGTATTGCCAGGGCACTTGCAACAAATCCTAAAATAATAATTGCAGATGAACCGGTGTCCGCACTTGATGTTTCAATACAGGCGCAGGTAATTAACCTGCTTCAGGAAATACAAAATGAATTTGATTTAAGTTTGCTGTTTGTTGCTCATGATCTTTCTGTTGTAGAACATATAAGTTCAAGAATAGCAGTTATGTATCTTGGAAGTATTGTTGAATTCGGACCTGCAGTCCGTATCTATCATCACCCTGTTCATCCTTACAGCAGAGCATTGCTGTCCGCAGTTCCTGTTCCCAATCCTAAATTAAAAAATAAAGAAAGAGTTATTCTTAAAGGTGATGTGCCAACTCCAATGAACAAGCCCAGTGGTTGCGGCTTTAGAACCAGATGCCCCATTGCAAAACCCGAGTGTGCTAATTTCATTCCTGCACTAGAAATTAAAGAGACTGAACATTTCGCCGCCTGCCCATATGTAAGTGTGTAGAGTGTGTAGAGTGTGTAGAGTGTGTTGAGTGTGTTGAGTGTGTAGAGTGTGTAGAGTGTGTTGAGTGTGTTGAGTGTGTTGAGTGTTTTGAGTGTTTTGAAAGTTATTTACTGTAGAAAGTTTTTAAGATTGAATATGTAAATTGCTTATGGAAATTTTCATTAATAAATTATTCATTACTCATTACTCATTATTCATTACTCATTATTCATTACTCATTATTCATTACTCATTATTCATTACTCATTATTCATTAATTATTATTTTTAACAGATATTCTTTCGCTGCTCCATATTCATTCGGGATCTCCCCTTCCAAAATCGCTTCTTCTATCTTATGTTTAATTATACCCACCTGTCGGCCAGGCTTAAGTCTGCATATTTCCATTATTTCATCACCTCTTACCGGAGATTGAAAATTCCTTAGTTCATCTTTTTCCTGAACTTCCACTATTTTTCTTTCAATGATCTCATAATTTTTCATGAACTGACTGACCTTATCCGGATTTTTCGAAGTAATATCTGCACGGCATAATTTCAAAAGGTCTTCCAGCTCTTCGCCAGATTCAGCTGCCAGACGCCTTATAGCTGAGTCTGTCACAACTTCCTTTGACAGAGGGATCGGACGCAGATGCATTCTTACAAGTTTTTCTACATACTCAAGTTTATTCAAAGGCAATTTCAATCTGATAAATATTTTCTTCATCATCCTTGCGCCGAGCTCTTCATGTCCGTGAAAGGTCCAGCCTGTTCCGTCAACAAATTTTTTTGTCTTAGGCTTAGCGATATCGTGCACAAGAGCTGCAAATCTCAGCCATAAGTTATCAGTTTTTTTTGAAATGTTATCCACTACAATGAGCGTATGATAAAAAACATTTTTGTGATGAAAATCTTTTCTCTGATCAGTTCCTTCCAAAGCAGAGATCTCAGGAAATACTATATCCATGACGCCGGTAATAAACATCAGGTCGAGTCCAATAGAAGGTTGATCTGTCATCAGGATTTTCAGAAATTCATCCGTAATTCTTTCCTGGGATACAACCTTGTCTTCTGTAAGACGGAAGCTCATTTTTATTATTGCTTCAAAAGTTTTATCTTCAATTTTAAAATTCAGCTTTGCAGCAAATCTTATAGCGCGCATTATCCGCAGCGGATCATCATCAAAAGTTTTCATTGGATCAAGCGGAGTTCGGATAATCTTATTTTGTAAATCATCACACCCGCTAAAAAGATCAATAAGCTCGCCAAAGTTATCTGTATTCAGTCCCGCAGCAATGGCATTTATTGTGAAATCTCTTCTTGACAGATCTTCACCCAGTGTGGCATTCTCAACGCGGGGTTTGCGTGAATTTCTTTCATAACTTTCTTTTCTGGCTGAGGCAAATTCAATTTTATTTTCTTCAAGATTAAGCAGTGCCGTTCCGAAATTTTTATAAACTGCATCTGGTATTTTATTGTATTTTTTTGCGACGGTCTCAGCAAATTTTACTGCATCACCCAATACCATTATATCTATATCGCTGTCGGATTTCATCAGAAGCATATCTCTCACAAATCCGCCGACAACAAAAATTTTCAAACTGTTCTCGTCAGCAATTTTTCCGATAATTTTTAAAATGCTGTTATCGATTATCATCTTCATTGCAAATATATTGTTTCAATATTTAAATTTTTATCGGCATCTTCGTCTCCGGGAATGGAAATTATATTGTATTTTCTGATCTGGTCATCCGTTAGAGGCATCAAGCATGCCGAACTGTTTACAACCGTTAACTCATTAATTTTATATATTTCATTTATATGAGTATGTCCATTCAAAATCAAATTCACTTTATGCTTTTTAAAAAACCGGATAAGTTTTTTTCTTCCGTAAAGTTTCATTTTCCAGTTTATGATTCTAAGCCACAATGAGTGTCCCGGCATATCTTCATGCAAGACAGGCTTATTAAGATGATGGTGTATAAGGACAATTATGATCTTGTCTTTTAAATGTTCTGAAAAAAGTATCTTATTTAATTTTGACAGATCCCTTCCGGAAATTTTTCCGTTTGACCCTTCAGGATTTGTATCTTCCGACCATCTGTCAATTGAATTAATTCCGATGATCGCAATATTATTAATGATTTTTAAAAAAGGGTATGAGTTGTTGTTTGGGAAAGTTTCTTTAAATGTTTCAATGAAGTTATCAAGATTTTCTTCATAATTTATATTTTTGCATGTCAGTGAAAATAAGATCCCCTCAGGCCCCTTCTCCGCGCCGCCGAATATATCATGGTTTCCGGGAACGACCGACATTTTATTCTGATCCAGAAGACCGTAATAAAATAAAATTTCCCTTATGTATTGAAAATCAGTGGCCTTGGGATTTTCAGCGAGATCACCCGTTATAATTACATGATCACATTTTTTATCTTCGATGTCTTTTAATAATTCAACCAGCCTGGTTCCATGCAAGTTATCATCGACATAACTGATGTGTGTATCTGATATATGAGCTATTTTATACATAATAATTTATTCGGTATGTTTTTAATTTTTTTTTCTATCATGGATTTGCTGAGTTTCAATTTCTTTTATTATCTCATTAGCTACTTCCAGTGCCTGAAGCCCGTCTTCCAGTGTGACTATTGGTTCTTCATTTTTTATGATCGCATCAAAAAATTTATTCTGTTCATACTTCATGGAATTTACTTCTTTCACTGGAGGCCTTTCATATAAAATTTTCATATTGTTTTCGCCTTGTATAAATTCACTTAATGTAATAGCATTTCCGGCAGGTTTATCTCCGGTTCCGTCTGACAATCTGAAAACTTCAGATGAGTTTTGTAAAAAATCAATTGATATGTAAGCGTTCTTCTGAAAAAGTCTCATCTTACGCATTTTGTTCTGCGAAATACGGGATGCGGTTATATTGGCAACACATCCGTTCTGAAATTGAATACGAGCGTTCGCAATATCAATTTTATCCGTAATTATTGCGACACCGTTTGCATCTATTCGCTTTACTTTTGATTTCACAAGGTTAAGAATGATATCAATGTCGTGGATCATAAGATCCTGAATTACAGAAACATCTGTTCCGCGGGGATTAAACTGTGCAAGCCTGTGAGTTTCTATGAACATGGGCGAAAGTTTATAACTGTCCAGTGCAAGTATAGCTGCATTAAATCTTTCAATATGTCCTATTTGAATTTTTAAGTCTTTATCTTTAGCGAGCAACAAAAGTTCTTCCGCCTGCTTAGTAGTTTCAGTAACCGGTTTTTCAATAAAAGTATTCAGACCTTCACGTATACATTTTCCCGCAATCTCAAAATGTGTAGATGTCGGTGTGACAATGATCGCAGTATTAATTTTAGAAATTAATTCTTCAACCGACTTATTAACGGGTAGTTCATTTTCATGAGAGATCAATTCATTTTTATCTTTATCAAGATCAAAGACTCCTGCCAGTTCAATGTCTTCGCGCTCTGCGCATAATTCTTTCAGTAATTTCAAATGAGTTTTGCCAAGATGACCAAGGCCTATAAGACCGGCTTTAATTCTTTTCATATTATTTATTTAATTGAAGGCTCTGCATGAATTATTACGTTTGAAAGTTTCGGATAAATTTCTTTTAGACTTATATAGATCCTGCTCTCAAGCATTGTAACTATATCATGCACTTCGTCAAGTGAATGAATGTGATTGAATTTGCAAGTCATTGATACTCTAAGCTTTCCATTGGTGGTGACAACCTGTATCTCGCTGCCTGAAACCACATCACTGCAGCCGGATAATATTCTGTTAACTTCATTTATGATCTCTTCCGATTCTTCTGTAATGTCTTTTGTATCAAACAATATTTCACTTGGCTCATCTATGTGAATTTTTAAATGAGTGATGACATCGATTTCACTTTTGATTTTATTTTCAATATCTGTAACTATATCATGAGCTTTAACGAGATCATTTGTTTTGTCAATTTCGATATGAAGTTCAGAATAAATTTCATTATTTATTTTATGCGAATATATATCGTGGCTCTTCAAACCCTGTTCGTTTACGATCATTCTAATCTTATCATTTATAGTTTCATTTTTCGTTTCAACAGGTTCTGAATGAATTACAACATCAGCATTTGGGATCGTCTCCATAATATTTCTTTCGACACTGTCCATTATATCATGTGCCTTTGAAAAAGGGACAAGACGGCTGATGAAAATTGTCATATCGATATAAGTCTTCGGACCCGAACCCCGGATCCTGTAACTCTTAATACCTTCAACACCTTTGATCAGAAGAGTTTTATACTTTATCTTATCATACAATCCCGTTGGGACACGGTCCATCAATGCATCTATAGATTTTTTTGAAAGTTTAAAGCCAAGATAAATAATAATTCCCGTTACTATTAAAGCCGCGATAGTGTCAGCGATCTTACTGATATTAAGATAAGTAATTATAAGACCGATCATTACTATTATCGAACTGATTATGTCTGTTGAAAAATGAAGTGCATCTGCTTCGAGCGCAGTGGACTTTGTTTCAGCCGCAATTTTTCTGAGAATCCGTGCTCTGTATATATCAATGATGATAGTGATTATTAACGCAAGAAAAATCCATATACTGACTTTTACTTCAACGTCTTTTCTTATAAAGAGCCTGTTTAAGGCTTCATATATTATGTATGCAGAAGTTAGGAATAATATGAATACCTGAAACAGTGCAGAAAAATTTTCAACTTTTTCATGACCGTAATTATGGTCTTCGTCCGGAGGACGTGATGAATATTTTATAGTGAGAATTGTTACAAAGCATACAAATATGTCAATCGCCGAATTAAAAACTTCCGATAAAATTCCAAGACTTCCACTGGAATATGCAGCAATAATTTTAATCAATGTTATAACTACAGCAGCATACAGGGAATGCAGTGCCACCCTGGTCTTTTTTTCAGCAATTAAATCCGGATTATTATTAAGCACCGTCACAATAGTTAATTATTTTTCATTGTATTTAAGATTTGAATCAGCCTCTATCTCGTCATACTTAATCCTTTGAGTTAAAAACACTCCGAGCATTGTAACAGCTGCGCCGATAATAAAGAAATAAGATAAATTTTCTTTTAATAATAACCAAGAGAACAATATCGTAAATATCGGTGAAGTATTTGTAAGAGTGGTCAATGTACTCGGCTTAATTATCTTTGCCGAATAACTGTAGAGAAAATATGATCCGAATGCCACAAAAAATGTAAGATGGATGTATCCTAATATCACACCTGAGTTTACATTTACAAACGTGAGATTTTTTAAATCATATAAAAATATTGGGATATAAATTATAATACCTACAACAAAAGAAACTGTCTGAGTTTTTAATGCACCGTATTTCTTGACCATATTCTGACTCAGCGCAAGGTAGACAGACCATGATGTTACGGCAAGGAAAAGAAGAATGTCACCCAGCAGATAATTAACTCCGTCATCTACCGGGAAAAAAATATTTTCATAAAATATTATAAGAATACCGATGATTGTAAGAGATATTGTCAGTAATTTTTTAACATTAAAAACTTCGTTCTTTATCTTTATTGAAATTAAATAAATAATAAGCGGCGTGCAGGCATACATGACACCTGAATGAGAGGCGACAGATAAATTTACACCTTCAAGGAAAAAAAACTGGTTAACGGGAATGATGAGAATTCCTAAGACAAGAAATAAGATATAATCTTTTTTGTCAATTTTGAATTTTATTTTTCTGATCTTAAATACGATCAAAAGTAAAATTGTTGCAACTCCGAATCTTAAGAAAGCCAGTGATAAAGGCGAAACAGCGTTAACTACATATTTGCCTGCAACAGGAGTTAAGGCAGCTGTGAAGGTTAAAAAAAATACTAATAGAAATTTTCTCATTTGCTTTCGACAGCTTCTTCGAGCCTGTAGTCTGTAAGTCTGAGTCTGAGGACTTACCGTACTACTGACTTACCGTCTTGCTATTCAGTTGCTTTATTATCTTTCTTGTTTACAAGAGATGCTTTAAGTTTAGCCTTTTTGTTCTTAGCTTTCTTTCTGTGCTTCGTTACAACTTTCTTTTTTGGTTTATACATTTTATTATTTAATTATTTATAAAAAAAATTTATGCTATAGTTATACTTTCATCAAGATAAACGTCCTGTATCAGATTTAATAGTTCAATTCCGTCTTTCATTTCCTTTTGAAATGCCTTTCGTCCTGATATCAGCCCCATTCCTCCCGCTCTTTTATTTATGACAGCCGTTTTTACCGCTTCCTGCAGATCCGTATCACCTTTGCCCGTGGACGCTCCGCCTGAGTTTATAAGTCCCGCTCTTCCCATATAACAATTTGCCAGTTGATATCTGGTAAGGTCAATTGGATTTTCAGATGTTAAAATTTCATAAACCGCTTTGTGAGTTTTGCCGAACTTTAAAGCATTATAACCTCCGTTATTCT
>JBDSYA010000341.1:0-14512 GCA_039925865.1 Ignavibacteria bacterium | reverse complement strand
AGTTTTTTTGCAATCTTTGTTCTTACCTTCACCAGCTCGTCATATATTCTGTCAAAATCTTTTTCGTTATTTTCAAAAAATTTCCATCTCGCTTCATTTGCACTTTTTCTGACTTCCCTGTTTCCTGACTGAATAAACGGACCCATCCCTGCAAGATTTCTCTCTTCACCTTCAAACATAATTTTAGCCAAGGCAATAAGTTTCACATATTCAGTTACAAGTTTATTTTCAATTTTAAGATCATCTACAATTTCCGGACTAAATGTCTTTGTTGTCACTTCAGCAAGATCGAATAATTGTTTGCCGCATTTGACTTCCAGTTCATTCCGGTATTCCGATTCAAGCAGTGATTTCTTCAGTTCATTAAGGAGTCCGGAATAATCGGGCATTATGCTGTCAAAGTAATCATGCTCATCACTATAATATTTATCTTTGGTATTTACAGTATATCTTATTGATGAGATTGTACTCATCGTATCAAAATTTTTTCTTAATCCATTTATCTTATTTAGGATGGCATATTGTTCATCGGCACTTTTACCGATATTAAATTCCCTTAACAATCCGTCGAATTCACTTTTTAAAAGTTCAAAGTCGGGTCTTTTATATTTAAAATCTTTAAACTTATCTGCCAATGAGTTTCCTTTCAGTTTTTATTTTAAATGATAATTAAAAGTTATTACTATTTTCCTTATTGTAAAAAACATATTCCTCTACAACCTTTCCTCCTATTAAATGCTCCTGAATAATTCTTTCAAGAACATCAGGTGTACAGTTGCGATACCAAACACCTTCAGGATAGACGACAGCGATGGGACCGTCCTGACAAACTTTAAGACAATTTGCCTTAGAACGCATAATTCCACCGTCACCTGTCAGATTTAATTCCTTCAGCCGGATTTTAAGAAAATCCCAGGATTTCAGACCAACATCTTTCTCGCAGCACTTCGGCTTAGTCTGATCACTGCACAAAAATATATGACGCTTTATTTTATCAATTCCAAGTTCTTCGACTTTTTCTTTTAATGATATTTTACCCATTTGTCATATTAATAATCTGGGAATGTTAAATTAAGACTTGGTTAAAAAAGTTTTCAAAAATAACTTTAATTGATTTGTATAACAAGGAAAGAAACTTTTTTTAGGTTTTGGGTTTAGATTTTAGTTACAAAAGTTACACTTGAGCTTGAAGAGAAATTTAAAAAAGATAATAAGAAAAATGAGATTGATTATTTATTCGCCGGCATGTTTTCTTAATGAAGAATACCTAACCGAAAATCAGATTTCATTTGTGAGAATACCGTATAATCTATTTGAGAGGTAAAATAAAGTCTAACGTAGATTTATTCACTTTATATATTATTGTTGCCGGATATATTTGAATAGACAGTTTTATATGAAAGGAAAATTTAACGATGATATAATATTATCAAAAATCTATTTTATGAGGCGTGAAAAGGTAATGGTAGATTCCGATCTTGCAGTTTTATATAATGTAAGTACATCACGCTTGAACGAGCAAGTGAAACGAAACATTAAAAGATTTCCAAAGGATTTTATGTTTCAATTAACAAGAAGAGAGTTTGAAAACTTGAAATCGCAAAATGCGATATCAAGTTGGGGAGGGAGGAGGACATCTCCTTATGTTTTTACAGAACACGGAGCTGTAATGCTTGCAGGAATATTAAACAGCGAGATTGCGATTGCCGCAAGTATTAATGTAGTTCGTGTCTTTATTAAATTAAGAAGAATACTCAGCAGCTACAAAGAGTTGGCAGAAAAGGTTTCAACATTAGAGGACAAGTATGAGAAGAATTTTAAAATTGTATTTGAACTTATTCAGCAATTAATAAAAGAAGAAGATAAACCCAAAAGAGAAATCGGATTTCAGTTGCCGAAGAAAACTTAAGCCAACAACAAGTAAATTGAAATTCGTTTTGACTCTGCTCACTATGACTCCGATAGATTTAAAGTATTAACTATTCACCGCCACAAACGCTTTCCCTCTCTGAGTATGCCTCGTCTGTGATGAAAGAACAGCCTTTCTTAGCCTTATACTTTTCGGAGTTACTTCAACAATTTCATCATCTTTTATGAAATCAATTGCTTTCTCAAGTGTCATCGGCACAACAGGAGTTAATATCATGCTCTCATCTTTTCCGGAAGCCCGCATGTTAGAAAGCTTTTTACCTTTTGTTGCATTTACATCAAGATCATTATCTCTGTTATGCTCTCCGACGATCATGCCTTCATACACCAGGTCATTGGGCACAGCAAACAATGAACCCCGCGGTTCAAGATTATACAGTGAATATGATAGTGCAACTCCTGTCCTGTCCGAAACAAGTGATCCGGTTAATCGTGTTGCAAAATCACCCCTGAATTCTTCATAACCCTGAAGATATGAATTCATAATTCCGGTTCCCCGCGTATCTGTTAGAAATTCATTCCTGTATCCTATCAATGAACGGGAAGGAATTGTAAACTCCATTCTGACACGGCCCGTGCCGTGATTAACAAGATTGATCATTCTTCCTTTTCTTCTTGAAAGTTTTTCTGAAATAATTCCAACGAAACTTTCATCACAATCAATAAACAAATGTTCGATCGGCTCAAGGGTCTTACCATCCTTTTTTTTATAAATTACCTGAGGCCTTCCTACACTCAGCTCATAACCTTCTCTTCTCATTGTTTCAATAAGTATTACCATCTGAAATTCACCCCTGCCTTTCACAACAAAACTTTCGCCGTCTTCAGAATCTTCAACTCTTAAAGCTACATTACTTAAAGTTTCTTTGTGCAGCCTTTCCCGAATCTTATTTGACTGAACGATCTTTCCCTCTCTGCCTGATAACGGTGAAGTATTAATAAAAAACAGCATTGAGATCGTTGGTTCATCTACAGCTATTCTCTTCAAAGGTTTTGGATTCTCTTTATTGCAGATCGTGTCTCCTATGTGAACGTCTTCGATACCCGCAAGGATCGCAATGTCTCCGGCAAGTACTGTTTCAGCATCTTTAAAATTCACTCCATCATATATCTGCACCTTGGATATTTTCAAAGGCTGCGCAACACCGTCTTCGTTGATGCAGACAAGTTCGTCATTTTGTTTTATCATTCCGTTTGCGATCTTTCCAATAGCAAGGCGTCCGATATAATCTGAATAATCAAGATCAGCTACGAGCAGTTGAAATGGTTCAGCAGGATCATAAGAAGGAGGAGGAATCTCTTCAATTATTGTTTCAAAAAGTGTTTGTAGATTTTCACCTTTCCCTTCAAGAGTTTTTTGTGCGATACCATCTCTGCCGATTGCAAACAGCACAGGAAATTCGATCTGTTCCTCAGTTGCATCAAGATCTATAAAGAGATCATAAACTTCATTTAAAACTTCCTCTGCCCTTGCATCCTTCCTGTCAATTTTATTGATTACAACTATGATCTTCAGATCCGCTTCAAGCGCTTTTTTCAATACAAATCTTGTCTGTGGCAATGGTCCTTCAGATGCATCAACTAAGAGTATCACACCGTTAACCATCATCAATGCCCGCTCGACCTCTCCTCCAAAATCTGCGTGGCCCGGAGTATCGAGAATATTTATTTTAATATCGCCCCAGTGTACCGAACAATTTTTTGCTGCAATTGTAATTCCCCTTTCTCTTTCCAGATCCATGCTGTCCATCAGCCTCTCTGCAACTTCTTCATTTTCCCTGAACATTCCGCTTTGACGAAACATGTGATCAACAAGCGTTGTCTTACCGTGGTCAACGTGTGCAATAATAGCAATATTTCTCAGATTAGTATTATAAGATAAATTTTTCATTAAGTAGTTTAAATTTTAACCGCAACAGATATTGATTATTCGAATAGTAAAAATCAGGCTGGGTTTTTATAAGTAAAGCAAAATAACGTTATTTGCTTTGGATTACAAGTTAAGAACTTGAGTGTCTCAGAAATGATCTCATTATCTTATTGAATGCATTTGTTAAAATATATCCTGCTTTAAAATTAAAAATTTCTAAAAATTTAAAAACATTTATGACAATTAGAACTTTAATCTTAATTTTCAAAGCGGTAATTTGAAATTCTAACATAAAAACCAATATGATCTTCGAGTTAAGACCATCAAAGATTCACGGAGTAGGCGTTTTTGCTTTCCAAAAAATAAAAAAAGGAACTTTACTTCCATTGTTTGAAAAAGGCGATTCACGTTTTATAAAACTGGATAAGATTAAAGAATGTGGTCTTCCGAAAAAAATCCTTTATAAATATTCTATCGAATTTCCGGATGGTTATTCTACAGCTAAAAGCCCGCATAGAATGTCTGTCGGATGGTATCTAAATCATTCCTCAAAACCAAATGCTTATCATGATGCCAAATATGTTTACTATTCTTCACGTGATATAAAAAAAGATGAAGAGATAGTGATTGATTATGATGAATTGTAAATTTTTAATTTCAAAATTTTTTGACTCTTCTATGACTTTCGAGATCAATAGCTTTTAAAATCTAATTCAGCTTTACTAAATAATTATAAAAATTAAATTAACCTAATTAAAAAAATTAATAAAAAATTTATGATCAGAATATTTTTATTACTCATTTTCATAACCACACCTTTAATATCAATTTCTCAGGATCTTAATATTGTAAATAATCCATATGAAAATGCAGAGCAATCTGTAAAAGAAAGAAATGCTTTTAAACGAGAGAGATGGTTTAATGAACAGCGAATGTATCCCAATAATTTTCTGCCCGATGACGCTTATTCAAAAGCATTAAACCAAAGAAATCTTCTGAGACAAACGCAGGGTTATTTCCTGGACTCAAGAAATACATGGACTAACATTGGTCCTACTTCAGGATCTTACTTTTCATATGGCAACATTGCTTCCCGCATTCCTACTTTAAAATATGATCCAAATAATCCTTCAATAGTTTATCTTGGTGCTGCCTTTGGCGGTGTCTGGAAATCCACAAACGGCGGAACAAACTGGACATCAATTACAAATGATGAAGTTTCACTTTCATCGGGTTCAATTGCGATCGATCCTGCAAACTCAAACATTATTTATTACGGGACAGGTGAAGCAACTTACAGCGGAACATCATATTATGGAAGAGGTCTTCTCAAATCTACAAATGCCGGAGCAACCTGGACGAATTATACTTCAGGCATTGGTGCCTTATCGTATTTTTCAAGAATTGTTATAAGGCCCGGACACAGCAATGAAATCCTTGCGGCGCTCGGCAGCAGAACATCACTTGGTGTTACAGGAGGTTTATACAGAAGTACTGATGCAGGACAGTCATGGTCTATATTAGTTGCTGGAAGATGTGATGATGTGATATTTTCCCCTGACGGACAGCTTGCTTATGCTATGGGAAGCGGAACAGGTTACAGAGTTTCAACTGACGGAGGCGCTACTTTTAATCCTAATACAAGCCTTACAGCATCTACACGAAATCATATTGCTGTCAGTAAATCTTCTCCAAATATTTTATATTCAGCAATACATTCCGGCAGTTCAATCTCAGTTTTTAAATCAACTGATACAGGTATTAACTTTGCTCCTATTGCTTCAGGTACTGACTTGAGCGGCGGGCAGGCATGGTATGATTTTTATATTCATGTAAATCCATTTGATCCAAATTATGCTTATGTCGGATCGATTGATATCTGGAGAACAACCAATGGAGGAACAGACTTTCAAAATATTACATTGGGTTATTCAGGTGGTAATGTTCACGTTGATCAGCAAAACATGGATTTCAATCCATCAAATATAAATGAAATGTTTTGTACAAATGACGGAGGTGTTTGGAAATCGACTGACCGCGGGACAACCTGGACAAATCTGAATAGCTCATTAACTCTTACACAATTTTATCGAATCGCATCTGATCCCACAAACGCGGCTCACATAATGGGAGGAACTCAGGATAACGGAACCCAAAGAACTCTAGGTACAATGAATTGGGCAGGAGCTTTTGGCGGAGACGGCGGGGAAGTTTGTTTTCATAGTGTTAACTCACAGTATATTCTTGGAGAGAGTCAGAACAATGGCGTTCAGCGTTCGCAAAATGGCGGATCTTCCTGGACTTCTGCTACAAGCGGTTTGTCAGGTTCAGGTTCATGGGTTGCACCTTTGCTTTCACATCCGGACTCGTCTGGAATTTTTTATACCGCCAGAGCACTTGTTTTTAAATCTACAAACTGGGGAGCAAGCTGGCTGCCAATATCTTCAGGTACAAGCGGAACGATCCGTGAAATGGCTATTTGCGAATCTTCACCTAATGTAATGTATGCGACATCAGGTGCACAAATCTTTAAATCTACAAACAGTGGATATAATTATACAAATGTTTCAGCGGGAGTTCCAAACAAAACTATAACCGGAGTTTATATACATCCTGATTCTTCTGATGTAGCGGTTATATGCCAATCCGGTTTTGACATTGGACATATTTCAAAGACTACAAATGGCGGGGAATCATGGAATGATATCAGCAGCAATCTTCCAAACTCCCCGGCAAACGATGTGCTTATTTATTATCCCGGAAGTTCAACAAGCGTTTATATGGCGGCAACTGATGTTGGGGTTTTCTTAACAAATAATTACGGAGGTTCATGGACTGAGCTCACCTCAGGCCTTCCAAACACCGTTGCAATGCATCTGGATTATAATCGTGGCGCTAATAAACTTCGTATTGGTACTCATGGACGCGGAGTTTATGAAATTACAAATCTGACCGGAGTTACAAATATAATTTCCGAAATTCCTGTTGGATATTCCTTAGAACAAAACTATCCTAACCCTTTTAACCCTGTTACAACAATAAAGTATAAAATTACTGAAAGGGGAAATGTAACTTTGAAAGTTTATAACATGCTCGGAAAGATAGTAGAGACGCTTGTTGACCGAACTCATGAAGCAGGTACGTATGAAGTCCAGTTTGATGCAAATTTTTTATCAAGTGGTATTTATCATTATCAGATTGAAGTAAGTACAAATGGAACAAATACATTTTCTGAAACAAGAAAAATGATTTTGTTGAAATAAAATTTATTTAAATTTTATAAATATTTATTAAGAAAAACAAAAAAGGGTAAGCAGAATTCATCTTCTGTTTACTCTTTTTATATAAAGCCAATTCTAAATTCTAAATAATCGTTCTCTCAAAAGCTACCATCTCCCAATCACCATTTACTTTCTTAAAGGTCATAAAGTAATCAAACATTGATAAATAAAGATCTTCATTTTTTACATATCCCATACTACCATCTTTCAATTCGATTTTATACCAGTCAGTAAATTTTCGATGATCAAAATTAATAATTTTAACTATCTCATAATTTAGTTTGCCGATAATTTCAGAACTTTCTTCAGCACCCTTATAAACTTTTACATTTTGATTCACTGCATTTGCGTAATTTTGGGTGCTGTCCAGTCCCATATAAAATTCTTCGCCCAGGATCCTGTTGTAATCATCGGAAAACCAAACTGAAGGAAAGAAAAATACAGAAGAATCATCCATCTTTTTACTGAACGCTCCCAAACTTAATATTTTTTTTGCAATCGGCCAAAATTCATTCATAGAATCCCGCAGCTCATACTTTTCCATGAATGATTTATAATTATTTTTTGAAGGATAATCATATTCAAGTTCAATGACCGGCGAAATTATACCTTCTATAAAATTAACGTTTTTATTTTCAACAGCTTGTTTCAACTCCATAATAAACAAAGAGAAAGTTATATCACTTTCTGATTCATCCTTTGGATAGATTTTACCCCATCCGTTGAGTTCATTCTGAGATTGGACACGATCATTCATTATACAAAATATTGCAATGAATAATAGAAGACTTTTCATGAATTGAATTATTGATTAATTGAATAATGCTTTAAGATAAATTAATTTAATTTTACGGAAATTAAAATTCAGTTCTCCTATTTTAGCTGAAGATTTTTGTTTATCCTGTTCTTCAAAAAATTATGGTTTTGTTAACTGACATACAATATATTCATAGGCCATTTTGAAGATAGGATTTATTTCAATAATTTAATTTTAAAATTTGGAATTTCATCGAGAATCTATATTTTGAAGTAAATTACATTGACATTTCTACACATTAAAAGTATATTGAAAACTGTATTTTTTAAACCTTTTAAGACAATAATAATAATTACGGAGTGAACTATTGAAGAAAAATCTTTCTCGGATTATCACCACAATTGTGCTAATAATATTATCGTTATATTTCTTATATCCTACTTATAAAGATTATACGCTTAACAAAGAATTGTCAGGACTATCAGGACAGGACAGTGTTGAATTTGTTGACAGAAACAATAAGGAGCTTATCAGCGCGCGCGACAAAAGACTTAAGCTGGGACTTGATCTCAAAGGAGGTATGTATGTTGTTCTTGACGTTGACGTAGTCAAACTTCTTGAAGATATGGCCGGCAAAAAAGATGAGCAGTTATCGGGAATTCTTGCTGAAGTAAAAGAGATCTCAAAGAACAGCGATGAGCTGATTCTTGAAACTTTTAAGATAAAGCTGAGAGAAAAAGGTCTTAACCTTAAAAATTACTACGGCGAGATTAGAGACAGCGAAGCAGATATCGAAAGTAAACTCACTAAGGAAATTGATAATTCTCTGGACAGAGCGGTAGAGATCGTCAGGAATAGAGTTGATCAGTATGGTGTTGCTGAACCTCAAATTCAGAAGATAGGAAACAGCAGGATCATTGTAGAATTACCGGGCGTAAGTAATCCGGAAGAAGTACGAAAATTGCTGGAAGGAACTGCATTACTTGAGTTTAAACTCGTTTACGATCCCCAAAAAGCAGTAAAGGTTTTTGAAGCTATCAATAAGGTGTTGGTTGGTGATACTACTATGTCTTTAGATTCAGTTTCGGCTATTAATATTCCCACTGATTCTCTTAAGACAAAAAATGAATCTCTTACTTCTAAAGATTCAACTAAAAATTCAGCAGCGAGTAAGAAAGATTCTTTGACAAAAAAGAATTTATCTTCAACAAATACAAAAGATTCACTCAAAGAAAAAAAGTTAGCTGATAATAAGGACAGTAAAAAAGACACTTCCAGGAACAAAAAAGATTCAGCAAAAAATACTGATACTTCAATTACAGCTACTGACACCAGTACTGAGTCAGATACATCAAAAGCTCAATTGAGTGAAGAAGAATTTAAAGCTAAGTATCCATTCTTTACACTTGTTCAGCTTAATCAGGAAAGCGGCACTGCTGATGGATATGTAAAAGATTCCGATAAAGATAAAATAATGAGGATTCTGAACAGGGATGATGTTAAAGCAATTATTCCTACAGATCTTACATTTGCATGGTCAAACAAGACATTCGATGCAGAAGGTGAAAAGATTCACATTCTTTATACTGTCAAGAAAGATGCTGAAATGACAGGTAAGGTAGTTACCAATGCAAGATCAAATATTGACCCTACAAATAACACTCCTGTAGTTTCAATGGAAATGGATAGTGAGGGATCGTCGGACTGGGCAAGAATTACAGGCGCTAACATTAATAAAAGAATTGCAATCGTACTTGACAATGTAGTTTATTCTGCACCTGTAGTAAGAAGTAAAATCACGGGAGGAAATTCACAAATCGAAGGCATGGCGAATGTTCAAGAAGCAAAACTTCTTGAAATAGTTTTAAAAGCTGGTGCACTCCCTGCACCGGTTCAAATAATCGAAGAAAGATCGATCGGACCATCACTTGGAGAAGATTCTATAAGAGCAGGAATTTCATCATCGGTAGCCGCTTTGATCTTAGTTGCTTTATTTATGATATTTTATTACAAGTTTGGCGGCTCTGTTGCAGATCTCGCGTTGGTGATTAACATGTTGGTAATTCTTGGTGTGATGGCTTCCTTAAAAGCAACTCTGACGCTTCCGGGTATTGCAGGATTAATTTTATCTATAGGTATGTCGGTTGACACTAACGTGCTTATCTTTGAAAGAATAAGGGAAGAATTAGGGGCGGGAAAACCACTAAGAACTGCTGTCGATCTGGGTTACAAAAAAGCGTTTTCGGCAATCATTGATTCACACTTGACAAGTATTATCACTGGTATAATTCTTTACCAGTTTGGAAGCGGACCTATTCAGGGATTTGCTTTGACACTCATATTCGGATTGCTTGCAAACTTATTTACTGCTATAGTTATCACTCATTTTATTTTTGATATTATGATTGAGAAGGGTAAAAACTTAAGCTTCGGTTAGACTTTAAATTTATTAATAGAAACAATTATATTTTATTATAAGAATGAGAATTTTTGAAAACACAAATTATGATTTTTTAGGCAAGCGGAAAAAGTTTTATATGGTTTCGCTGACTATCATTGTGGTCGGATTTATAATTTTATTTACAACTAAAAGTATTCCCCTTGGAATTGATTTCAGCGGTGGTACAGAAATACAATTAAAGTTTGATAAAGATGTTAATATCTCTGAACTAAGGGAAGCAATGGATAATGCCGGTTTTTTAGGAATGGAAATTAAAACAATGGGCTCAGATAAAGATATTCTGTTGAGGACACCTTTACAGGAAGAAGGGCAATTGGTATCCGATAAAATCCAGCAAGGTATCAAAGCTAAATTTCCTGATGAAAAGTTTGAGGTTTTAAGATTAGATAAAGTAGGACCTAAGATTGGAGCTGAGTTACGGAGAAATGCACTCTTTGCAGTTTTATTTTCCCTAATTGCAATTTTAATATATCTCGCCTTCAGATTTCAGTTTGTGTTTGCTGTTGCAGCGGTTATTGCACTTTTTCACGACGTTCTGATTACAATTGCAAGTATAGCAATAATTAATGCAATCTTTCCTAATTTGAGATTAGAGTTTAACCAGTCAATGCTTGCAGCTTTCTTAACCCTTGTCGGTTTTTCTTCAAATGATACTGTAATTGTATTCGACAGGATCAGGGAAAATATAAAACTTTTCAAGAATGAAAACATTTTAGATGTTATGAATAAAAGTGTTAATTCTACTTTAAGCAGAACTATAATTACCAGCGGTACAGTTTTTTTAACAGTATTCGTATTATTTTTATTCGGGGGGGAAGTTAACAGAAGCTTTGCCGTTACTTTCGGAATTGGTATTATAACCGGAACCTATTCGTCGGTATTTGTTGCAAGCGCCATTGTTGTTGACTGGAAAGAAAGAGCCACTGCACTATTAAAAGATAAAACAATTAGCAGAACAAAGTTAACTTCACAAAAAGTTAAAAAAGTAAATGCCTGATATAAATAAGATATACATTGAAGAAGACAACCATATATGTGCTGTAATAAAGATCGATGAGAACATTGTTGGTCTTAATCAGTTTAATTCACTGAACGACACAGTTAACGCCGAAATGAAAGAAGGCGTAAAGTCATTTACATTTGATATGTCAGATCTTAAATCAATTAACAGTTCAGGGCTTGGAATATTGATAAGCTGTCTGAAAAATATTAAAAACTCAGAAGGCACTTTAAAGATCATAAACGCCAACGAAAAAATAATAAATATATTCCGGATTACAAAACTTGATAATGTTTTTGAGTTCGACAAAACATCATAAATTTTAGAAATCAATTAATTTTTTAGATCTTCATCCCATTTAATATTGGTTGAAGATTTTTTTATGTCTGTTAAATATGGATAGTAATATAACAGTTCTCGTAGGTCTGCAATGGGGTGATGAAGGTAAAGGCCGAATGGTCGATTATCTGGCACAGGAAGTTGACATAGTAGCGAGATATCAGGGGGGTAATAATGCCGGACATACTGTGGTGAATCAGCTGGGAACATTCAAGCTGCATCTCATACCATCAGGAATTTTTAATCCAAATGTGATCAATGTGCTTTGTCCGGGAATGGTGATAGACATCGAAGCAATGTCGGAAGAAGTTTTTGATCTTGAAAAATCAGGAATTGCCACGGAAAATATTCGTCTTTCTGACAGGGCAACAATAACATTTCCTTATCACAGATTAGAAGATGATCTTGAAGAAAAACGATTAGGCAGTGCAGCATTTGGATCTACAAAAAGAGGCATCGCTTACGCATACGGTGAGCGTTATCAAAAAAAGAGTATTCAGATCGGTGAACTTTTATATCCTGAACATTTGAGGAAAAGATTAAAAGATATTGTTGAATGGAAAAATCTTTTATTGAAAAATGTTTATCAAAGTAGTGAAGTAATAAATGCCGATGAAGTTTTTAACTGGGCAATGAAATTTGGTGAAAAAATAAAACACTATATTTGTGATACCACAAAGTTACTTGAAGAATCAGCATCAAATAATAAAAGAATACTTTTTGAAGCTCAACTAGGATCTCTGCGGGATATTTATTACGGCATTTATCCTTTTACGACTTCATCATGTACACTTTCTTCGTTTGCTGCTGTCGGCGGAGGATTGTTCAATAGAAAAATTGATAAGGTGATTGGTGTTATGAAAGCATTTTCAACATGCGTGGGAAGCGGGCCAATGGTAACGGAAATGGATGAATCTGAAGCAGGATTGTTAAGAGAAACCGCATATGAATATGGTGCTGCTACAGGCAGACCCAGGCGCATAGGACACTTCGATGCTGTAGCTACAAGATATGGTGCAAGAATTCAGGGAGTTGATGAGATAGCTTTGACAAAAGTTGACAGTCTGTCTGGTCAGCAAAAATTGCTTATCTGTACTGATTATAATATTAACGGAAAATTGACAAAAGATTTTCCATTAACCCCGTCACTTGAAACAGCAAAGCCGGAATATATTGAGACCGAAGGATGGGACGAAGATATTTCAGGATGCCGGAAATTCAGTGAACTTCCTCAGACCGTTCAGAAATATGTAAATATTATTGAAGAACTTGTCGGATATAAAATCAAATATGTTTCAGTTGGTCCTGAAAGAGAAAGTCTGATTGTCAAATAGATTAGTGAAGAATTCTAACACTTCTGTTGAAGAACTTTGGAAAAGGCATATCAAACAATACCCCGAACATGTCAACTCGAAATATAAACATTACTATTTTTGTGATAATGAAAAATGCGCAAATGAGCTGGCGGAACTTGTAAAAAATGAGATTAAAAAAGCTACAGCCTCCTTACTTTTCTGGTATGATAAAGGAGAGGAAGTTATGCCTGAGGTAAGCGATATTAATATAATTACTGACTGGAGTGGAATGGCTCAATGTATTATCAGAACAGTTAAAGTTACCATTCTGTCTTTTAAGGAAGTCACAGCGGAAATGGCTTATAAAGAAGGTGAGGGAGACAGATCACTGGAATACTGGAAAAACGCACATGTGAATTTCTTTATAAGAGATCTGAAAAATGAGAATTTAAAATTTACAGAAGATCTGAAAATAGTTTTTGAAGAATTCGAAATGATCTATAAGTAATCTAAGCTACTTTTATTTCAACCTTTCACATCCGAACTTTTTACTCCATCTTTATCGACATATATAGTTTCAGTCTCATGAATCTTTCCTGCGTCAAATATAATTGGTTCTATAGAAGCGTCTTTTATTACATTAATTTTCCTCTCCTCTTTATTCCTGTCAGCAAGGGCATCAAAGGAAATTAAACCTGCACCTGTAAATAATGTGGATAATGCACAGGCAAGAAAAACAAAATTATAACTATACGGCAATTCATTATGGCCGGTCCCTAATACGTATAGAAAACTGATAGACATGCAGGCCAGAAAAAAACTGGTTATCGGGGTAAATAATCCTATTATATATAAAGCCCCGAATATCATTTCCATAAATGGTAAAATGAATGCAAGGATGAAAGCCAGTGAATCACCCATTTGCCCGCTATCCTGAACAGATTTTATAAAATCCTGTAAATGCAGAACTTTACTTGCTCCGGAAAATAAAAATAATAATCCTATAGATAACCTTATTAATAATATTCCTATAGAAGATGTAAATTTTCCGCTTCTCGCTTTAAAAAATATACTCATAGTTTTTTTTATTTGAAAGAAATTACGAATGTTTATTATTATTTACTATATTAATTTTATTCATTTAGCTTGACCAATTGAAAATAAATTAGTGAAACCTGATAATAAGAATGAATTCTCATTTGATAAAAGATTTACAATGTTAAGATTAGATTAAAATGATTATTTTAAAATTACAAAATATGTTTCTTTGAAAACTACTAAAAATATTGATGAGTTAAAAATAAATTCTAATCCGGTCTTGAGATGGGTATTACTAATCACCGGGACTATTTTGATGGGCATCGGAATATTAGGAATGTTCCTGCCTTTGTTGCCAACAACCATATTTTTCATATTAGCTGCATGGTGTTATGCAAGAAGCTCTGAAAAAATATATAACTGGCTTCATCATAATAAGTTTTTTGGGAAATATTTATCTAATTACCGTCGTGGAAATGGCATGACCATTTTATCCAAGACAATTTCTTTGTCAATGCTATGGTCGGGAATAGGATACTCGG
>JBDSYA010000340.1:0-5857 GCA_039925865.1 Ignavibacteria bacterium | reverse complement strand
TGCTAAAGTCCACCAATGGCGGAACAAACTTCACGATTATGGGCGGAACAGTAAACACAACATTAAATGAAATTACATTAAGCGGGATTACTTCATTCTCAAGATGGACTGCAGATTCAAGCGGAGTATCTGCTGTTATAAATATGGCGATCGAAGGATATTATAATGCATCGACAAACAGATTAAGAATGCAGGATACAGTAAGAATATATTTAAGAAATACTTTATCACCATACGCAATTGTTGATTCAGCAAAAACCTTACTTGATTCTGTCAATTTAAGAGCCGCATGTGTATTTCCAAATGCGCCAAACGGTATTTATTACATTCAGACAAAACACAGAAACTCTATTGAAACATGGAGCAGAGCGGGAGGAGAAACTTACTCAACGACAAACACATTGAATTATGATTTTACCTCATCAGCTCCACAGGCATTTGGAAGTAATCAGGTTCAGGTTGATGCAACACCTTTAAGATTTGCAATCTACAGCGGCGATATACTTCAGGATGGAATAATTGACGGAAGTGACGGATTAATTGCAGACAATGATGCTGCAATTTTCTTAGCAGGATATGTCCGTTCCGATGTTAACGGTGACAGATTCGTTGACGGAACCGACGCTGCGATCGTTGATAACAATGCTGCTAACTTTGTGGCAATTGCGAGACCGTGATATAAAACGTGAAACGTCAAACGTGAAGCGTCAAGTACGCGAGATTCAGGACAGAGGAATTAAATCTAAATCGAAATCTTAATAAGTAAAAGCCGGAAGTGAAAGCTCCCGGCTTTTTTATTTACTCAATTCTTTTTACTCACTTTTATTGACTCTTACATTATAAAACCTCAGTCAAAACAGTATTATTTATTAATTAGATTTTCTTTAATTTAACGACAAAGAAAAATTCCGATAATTTTTACAATTAACTTTATGACAAAATTTTTATTAATTCATAAAAATATTCTCATCAGATCAATTATCATTATCTTCGCGATACTTTTTATAAGCATTTCAAAGGATATAAAAGCAGCTCCCGGAGATACTACCTGGGTCACAACATTCAATCAAAATTTTCAGAACTGGGCAGATGTACATTATAATAATTTTGTATTGCCCGATACAACAGTGCATTATAAACAGATCATTATGTATTATACGATCGGATGTCCTGCTGCCGGTTGTGATCCCTGGGATCGGCTGGGCTGGGTAAAGCTCTATCCGGATACAAATACAAGTTTTGAAATTGCCAGAGTTATTACTCCGTATAACATTGTCGGAGCAGGATATCCGGGACAATGTGTATTTAAAATAGATGTTACGGATTATATGCCGCTCCTTCATAATACGGTCAGGCTTGGAAGCTATATTGAAAGCTGGATCGGTGGCGCAAGAGGCTGGCTTGTCACGATTAAGTTTGCATACATTGAAGGTGAAATGACATACAAACCTTTTAAAGTGATAAATCTTTGGCAGGACAATCATGTGCTGTACGGAGATCCTGCGAATTCCCCTGAAACATATCTCACACCAAAAAATATTCTCATTGATCAGGCAACTGCCAAAGCAAAAGTCAGATTAACTAATACAGGACATGGACAGGGTAATACGGATAATGCATCTGAGTTTTCGTTCAAGATCCATAATTTAATTGTCGGACCAACTACGTGGGAACATTATTTATGGAGGTCCGACTGCTCAACAAATCCATGCAGCCCTCAGGGCGGGACATGGCAATATGCCAGAGCCGGCTGGTGTCCGGGGGCAAGTGTAACTCCATGGGAAACAGATGTTACGGCAAGTGCCACGCCGGGGCAAAACATAGTTTTCGATTACAATCTTATGGAGTATGAAAATTTCTGCCGCCCAAACAATTCATTGTGCGTGAGCGGAGTTACATGCTCTGACTGTAATTATAACTACAACGGCCATACTGAGCCTCATTATACAATTCAATCCCAATTAATTCTATATAAACCAAATCCATTTTCACAGGTGCAGGTTTTGAATTCACAAATTCCTGAATCATTTAATTTATTTCAGAATTATCCAAACCCGTTTAATCCTTTTACAAAAATTAAATTCGATCTTGCAAAGTCTTCTTATGTGAAATTATCAATCTATGATATTCAGGGAAAGCTGGTAAAGACAATAGTTGAAGGCGAACTGACACCGGGAAGTTATAATGCTGAATGGGACGCAAGCGGAGTTGCGAGCGGGATTTATGTTTATAAAATCGAGGCAGGAGATTTTATTTCGACTAAGAGGATGATGCTCGTTAAGTAAAGAATGAAAAGTAACAATATCGGTAAGGAGTTTCCTGTAAACTTTGTATTTTAAATTTCCAATTTATAAGTTAATTGAACATTTGTGTATTTGCATCCGGAACGGGTTCAAACTTTAAGACAATTTTAAGCTCTGTAAAAAGTAATTATCTGAATTCCACAATTCCACTTTTAATAACAAATATTTCCAATTGTGCAGCTGCAGAAATTGCAACTGCAAACGGGATTGAAATCAGTCATATCAGCAGGAAACTTTTTCATGATGAACCGGAAAAAAGTTATTCATTAAGATTTACAAAAGTTCTTGAAGATATGAAGATCGATTTTATAGTCCTTGCAGGTTATATGCAGAAAATTCCTGACGACATATTAAACAAATACAGAGAACGTATCATCAATATTCATCCTGCGCTGTTACCTTCATTCGGAGGAAAGGGTATGTATGGGATCAATGTCCATAAAGCTGTGATCTCAAGCGGAGTAAGGGTTTCCGGGATCACAATTCATTTTGTGAATGAAGTTTACGATGAAGGTAAAATAATATTTCAGCATTGCTGTGAAGTATGCTTTGATGATGATGAATTTTCATTACAGAAAAAGATCAAAGATCTTGAACATAAGTTTTACCCGGTGATAATAAAAAAATTTGAGGAAGGAAAAGTTAACATCGTAAATGGAAAAGTTAAAGTTATTTAATGGGTTTTAGAAATTTGTATAGAATTAATTACAACATAATTATCAATTTTACCATTCTGAACGAACGGAGCAAAGCGGAGTGAAGTGCCACGAAGTGGTTCTTTGGGAAAGAATCTAAAAACAGGCATACTTAAATTTTTTGGGATTCTTCGCTTCGCTCAGAATGACAAGTTAGAAGTATTTGTGTAACTCCAAATTTAAAAAAAATAAAATTTAGATTGATAAAAAGAGCTCTGCTAAGTGTATATGATAAAACCGGGATAGTTGAATTTGCAAAACAATTAATGCAACTCGAAATTGAAATAATTTCCACAGGAGGAACATTCAAGCTGCTTATGGAAAATAAAATTAATGTAAAAGCAGTAGAAGATATCACCAATTTTCCGGAATTACTTGACGGTCGGGTAAAGACGCTTCATCCCAAGATCTTCGCAGGTATATTAGCCGACCGGGATAATCCGCAGCATATCAGTGAAATATCTAAGCAGAAAATTTATCCCATCGGCCTTGTCGTTGTGAACTTGTATCCTTTCAAAGAAACAATTTCTAAAAAAAATATCACGGTTGAAGAAGCGATCGAGCAGATCGATATTGGCGGAGTTACGCTGATACGGGCGGCATCAAAAAATTTTAAAAGTGTTAATGTTTTGGTTAATGTAAATCAATACAGTGAATACCTTGATTTGTTAAATTCAACTTCAAATAATATTTCAACAGAGTTTTCTCAAACTCTTGCAGAGAGAGCATTTAAGATCACTTCTGATTATGACCGTTCTATTGGAGAATATTTCACAGATCTGAATTCAAAAGCCAATTTATCTGAGGAGCAAATCTTCCCTGAGCTAGGGCAATTTGAAAATAAGAAAAAGGAAAATCTTAGATACGGAGAGAATCCGCATCAAAAAGCAATACTCATAAAAGAAAACTTCGACGAATTATTTACTGTACTCCACGGTAAAGAATTATCGTATAATAATCTTCTGGATATTGATGCAGCTTATGGTCTGATTTCTGAATTTAAAGAAAGTGAACCCGCCTGCGCGATCATTAAACACGGTAATCCGAGCGGCGTTGCTGTATCAGTTGACCTGCTATCTGCCTATCAAAAGGCACTTGCTACAGATACTCTTTCTCCGTTTGGCGGAATAATTATATTAAATAAAAAATTAGACTTTAAAACTTCATTAGATATTGATAAATTGTTTTCTGAAATAATTCTTGCTCCCGATTTTGATAATGATGCACTTGAATTACTCAGGAAAAAGAAAAACCGCAGACTCATTAAATTTAGTTACAGTAAGGTAACTTCGGAATTCCGAAAGATCTGCGGAGGGATATTGTATCAGGACAAAAATAATTATGATCTCAGGAAAGATGAATTGAAATTTGTGACAGTAAGAAAAGCAACAGATGAAGAAGAAGATGATATGTTATTTGCATTTAAAGTTGTAAAGCATACAAAATCAAATGCTGTAGTATTTGTAAAAGGAAAGAAGACACTTGCAATAGGAGGAGGTCAGCCATCCAGAATTGATTCAACAAAAATAGCGATTTCTAAAGCAAAAGATTTCAAACACGATTTGAATAAAAGCGTATCTGCATCTGATGCATTCTTTCCATTTGCGGACGGATTAATTGAAATTGCAAAAGCCGGAGCTTCAGTGGTAGTACAGCCCGGAGGCTCTGTGAAAGATAAAGAGGTTATCAGGGCAGCAGATGAATATGGTATTGCAATGGCTTTCACAGGAATAAGATATTTTAAACATTAGTCACAAGAAAGATTTCATTAACATTAAGAAATTATAAGGAAATATAAATGCCGCTATTTGGAATGTTTTCCAATGACATCGCAATTGATCTAGGAACAGCAAATACACTGATCTATATGAAAGGGAAGGGCATCGTGCTGAATGAACCATCCATAGTTACCTATGATGTGAGTTCAAGAAAAATAATTGCAATAGGTGAAGAGTCAAAGAAAATGATGGGAAAGGTTCACAAAGAGCTTGCAACAATACGCCCGATGAAAGACGGTGTTATAGCGGATTTTGAAATTGCAGAAGGAATGATCAAAGAGTTTATAAAAAAGATAAGCTCAAGCTGGATGCCTGCCAGAAGAATTGTAATATGTGTTCCAAGCGGAATTACTGAAGTTGAAAAAAGAGCAGTGCGTGATACCGCAGAACATGCGGGTGCAAAAGAAGTTTATCTGATCTCGGAACCAATGGCTGCTGCTATCGGGATCGGCCTTGATGTCATGGCGCCATACGGAAACATGATCGTTGATATCGGCGGCGGCACAACTGAGATCGCTGTCATTGCATTATCAGGGATAACCAACGGCGCGTCAATAAGAATCGCCGGTGATGAACTGACTGAATCAATAATCAGATTTTTCAGAAATAATCATAACATTCTCATCGGTGAAAGAACGGCTGAAGAAATAAAATGTCAGGTAGGTTCGGTGATGCCTTTGAGAGAAGAAGTAATTATTGAAGTAAAAGGAAGAGACCTTGTTGCAGGAATTCCGAAGATAACCGAAGTAAGTTCAATAGAGATCAGAGAATCACTTAATGCTCCTATTGCACAAATGATCGAAGCTGTGAAAGTTGCGCTTGAAAAAACTGCACCGGAATTATCATCTGATCTTTTGGACCGCGGAATATTTCTTACAGGAGGCGGTGCTTTGATAAAAGGATTAGATGAAAGAATAAAAATGGAAACAGGTGTTCCCGTTCATGTCGCTGAAGATCCGCTGACTGCAGTTGCGCGGGGAACGGGGAAAGTTTTGGAGGACCTTGATTATTTTAAGAAGGTTTTATTGAGAAGATAAATTTTTAGAAGTATTAAAAAACTAACCCGCATTTATATTATTAA
>JBDSYA010000339.1:0-5568 GCA_039925865.1 Ignavibacteria bacterium | reverse complement strand
CCGTTCATTCCGGGAATTACCGGTTTTTCTCATATCAATCTTTCCTATCTGGGAGATAATCCATACGGAGTGAATTACATATTGAATCCCGGTAAAAGCAGTATAAACTTTAAGGCATCGCTTCCTTCACAAAACGGAAATTCTCCGAATGTTTCCGGGTATTATGATTATATTGAAATGCATTACCACAGGCAGTTTACAGCTGATAATAATCAGTTGAGATTTAATACTCCTGATACCAATGCAACTGTTGAATACCGTATTAATGGTTTTACATCGTCAGATATCAGGTTATATGATGTAACAGTGAAGGAAAATGTAAACATAATAAATCCTGTTTCATTTTCAAATGGTAATGTTGTTTTCCAGTCTGATCTGATAACAGGAAATCCAAAAGAAATTTTCACTGTAGGCGGGAATAATTATAAAACACCGGTAAGTATTTCAGGCAAAGTTCCTAATCAGAATTTAAAAGGAGAGCTTGCAGCAGGAGCCGCCTTTATTATTGTTTCACCTAAAGAATTTCTTTCTGCCGCCAACAGATTGAAAGCTCAGAGAGAGATACCAGGAGAAAATTATCTTAAAACATTTGTAGTAGATGTTGAAAAAATTTATAACGAATTCTCCGGCGGCTTGCAAGACCCGGTTGCTATGAGAAACTTCTTTAAATATGCATACAATAACTGGCAGGATCGGCCTGTATATATTCTCTTCTTTGGTGATGGAAGCTATGATTATAAAAATATCTATAACCTTTACAATAATAATGTTAAAAACTGGATACTGCCGATAGAACGCGATTCTGAATTTGCCAATGACGTCGACAGTTACTGCAGTGATGATTATATAGTAGAGATAAATGAAAACTTTTCGGAACCAACCGTAGATAATACACCTGATTTTGCATCCGGAAGAATTTGTGCAAATTCATTGGAGGACGTGAACAATGTTGTTGATAAGATTATAGCTTATGAGGATCCTTTAAATTTTGAGAAATGGAAAAATATAAATATGTATGTAGCGGATGATGGCTGGACAACTGACAATACAAGCGGACAGGAAGGCAGCCTTCATACTGATCAATGTGAAGACGTTGCACAAAATCACACTGCAAATCATGTTAAAAAAGAAAAATTGTACATTGTTAGTTATCCTTCTGAATTTACCCCGCAAGGCAGAAGAAAGCCGGGTGTGAATACTGATATCATAAACGGCTGGAATGACGGAAGATTAGTAATCAACTATACAGGTCACGGTAGTGTGGATCTTTGGGCACACGAACATGTTTTTGTGAGACAGGTCAGCATACCTCTTTTGAATAATAAAAATAAGTACCCATTTGTCACAATTGCGAGTTGTGATCTCGCCCGCTGGGATGATCCGTTTCTAATAAGCGCAGGTGAACAACTTGTAAATCTTAAAGACAAAGGTGCAATTGGTGTTTCAGCAGCTGTAAGACCTGTTTACAGCATTCCAAACGCCACTTACAACAATAAATTTTATGACAATATGTACAGAAAGGAAGATTCAAATAATCCATTAAGACTCGGGCTTGTCATGTACAATGTAAAACAAACGCTTCATTTTGATAATGATCTTAAATTTGCTTTAATTTGTGATCCAACCATAAGGCTTGCAATCCCGAAATTTTTTACTAAGATCGACAGCATTAATAATTTATCATTAGATAGTGTTTTTAATATGAAAGCACTTCAGAAAGTAAAAGTTTCAGGAAGTATCCTGAGACCAGATTCCTCTTTATGGAATGATTATAATGGCAAGATAGACCTGAATGTACTTGACGTGGATAAAAATATTTCTGTTACAGATTTTGGATATATATTCAATTACAAACAGGATGGGGGCATAATATATTCGGGGAAAGCGAATGTTGTCAACGGAAAATGGTTTGTTGATTTTGTTGTTCCGAGAGACATTTCTTACAGTCCGGGCAGAGGAAAGATCATTGCTTACTTCAGAAATAATTTTTCAGATGGAGTAGGTTATTCAAATAACTTTGTCATGAGCGGATTGGATTCCACTGCATTAGCAGATTCAACCGGGCCGGTGATCAGTATATATTTAGACAACAGGAATTTCAGATCAGGTGATCTGGTAAACCAAAGTCCTAAATTAATCGTAGATTTTTATGATCAGAGCGGTATGAACTTAACAGGTACAATCGGGCATAAAATTGAAGCAACGATAAATGATAATGAAAATAATAAAATTGATCTCACAACTTTGTATTCAAGTTCATCAGGATTTCAAAATGGTTCTGTAGAATATCAAATGGAAAATCTTACAAATGGAAATTACAAACTTGAGATCAAAGCATGGGATACCTACAATAACTTCAGCTCTGAAATCGTTGATTTTGATGTAAAAGCAAACAGTGAATTTGCTCTGGAAAGTATTTATAATTATCCAAATCCAATGCAGGATAATACCAATTTTGTATTTCAACATAACTTTGACAGCCCCCTCACAGCAGATGTAAAGATCTATACAGTCAGTGGCAGATTAATAAAAGAATTGAATAAGACTAATATTACGGATAAGTTTGTCAACATTGACTGGGATGGAAAAGACTCTGACGGGGATATAATAGCTAACGGAACTTATATTTATAAAATAATAATAAAAACTGAAGACGGCAGTTTTTCTAAAAGCACATCGGGAAAATTAGCCAAGCTCAAATAAAACAATGGAGGATAAACAATTAATGTTAAGAAAATCATTCGCATATGTATGCGCATGCTTAAGTGTGTTTAGTTTATTTACTTTCAATAGTAATGAACTTCATTCACAAACAGCAACATCGACAGGAGTACCTTTTTTATTGATAGGCCCTAATTCTAGGTTTGGCGGTATGGGTGAAACAGGAACGGCAATAGCAGATGATGCAACAGCAATGCATTGGAATCCTTCCGGTCTCGCTTTTCAGAAGCTGGGTACCGAAGTTAATTTTACACACTCACCATGGCTGGCAGGTTTAAATCTCGGAGATCTTTTTTATGATTATATCGCCGGCAGAAAATATATTAAAAGTATCAACGGAACACTCGGAGCCAGTCTGACCTATTTAAATATTGGTGAGGTTATTTTCACTGATGAATTTGGAAATCTTGATCCGGGCAGAAATTATAAAGCTTATGAAATGGCATTTGCCGTCTCATATGCAACCATGCTTAGTAAGAGCTGGGCAGGCGGTGTAACAGGCAGATTCATTTACAGTAAATTATCTCCCAATGATCTTACAGTTGGAAATGAAAAAGGAACTGGAACAGGAATATCAGCGAGCTTTGATCTGTCAGGAATGTGGCGTCCTGTAAAAGGAGCAAAATTTCTTGCGAACAGATTTTCAATCGGAGCAAATCTATCCAATCTCGGACCGAAAATATCATATGTAGATGCAGCGCAGGCAGATCCCCTGCCAACTCAATTCAGACTCGGGCTAGCTTATGATATTATTAAATCTGAATTTAACAATCTGACTTTAACAGCCGATTTTTCTAAGCTGCTTGTGAACAGAACAGCTTCAGTCGTTGATGATAGCGGAGTTGTACTTCAACAGGGTTCAGTCGATCCTTTTTACCAAGCAATATTTACTTCCTGGAAGGGTGGAATTTCAGGAATTGCTAAATCTGTTCAGAGTTCTATTGGTGCTGAATATTGGTACGGAAACCCGAAGTTAATCGCACTTCGCGGCGGGTTTTTCTATGAAGATCCTTCAAACGGAAACAGAAAATTCTACACTTTAGGAGCGGGTCTTAGATACAGTCTGTACGGATTTGATTTCAGTTACATTAGTACGATCGAAGAAAGCCATCCACTGGCCAATACTCTCCGGTTCGGACTACTGGTAAACTTCTAAAACTACTTTATAGAAACTTTTAAAAATTATAAACCATAGTTCATTAACTTGGGCTATGGTTTTTATATATAAGAATTTAAAAATGACCTTACAAAAAATCTGCTTTCTTATACTGATTATTTTCATGTCAGTGAATGTTCATTCTCAGACCAATAAAGTTAATTACACTTTATCCCATCCCATAAAGTTTGGCGGGGAAAATAATTCGCTTAACCCGCGAATGTTTAAAGGCGGAACTGATTCTTTCAAAGTGGTAGCTATTCTTGCTCAATTTCAGGAAGATGCCGATGGTCGTACAAGCGGGAACGGAAAATTTGACCTTTCAAACAAATATTTCAATGCTTCAACAGGCAGGGATACTGTAGTTGATGCACCTCCTTACGACAGCGCATATTTTGCAGATCATTTAAAGTTTTTAAAAAATTATTTTGATAAATCATCAAAGGGTAAACTGGTTCTTAGCTATGATCTTTACGGGAAAGTAATTACACTTCCTAATAAAATGGAAAGTTATTCACCCCAGAGAAATGAATCCAATTCGAAACTTGGAAATCTTTTCCAGGATGCATGGGCGAGAGCAGACAGCTTTATTAATTTCTCGAAATATGATCTGACACGTACTGCCTTTGTTATTTTCCATGCCGGTGTCGGAAGAGATGTAGATCTCAGCTCAATTTTGGGATTTGATCCGACTCCGTTTGATATTCCGTCAGTTTATCTTGGTCTGAAAAATCTCCGTGAGTTTTATGGAAATAATTATAATGGATTTCAAACAAATGAAGGAGCATTCATTTCAAATTCTTTAATAATTCCTTCAACAGAGTTAAGAGAGCTTTCACTTTTATCAGGCAGTACTTTGATCGAACTTGGTATGAATGGGATACTCACAGCGAGCTTTGGAAGTTATCTTGGCCTGCCGGATCTGTTCAATACTTCCAATGGTAAAACGGCAATTGGAAGATTCGGTTTAATGGATGGTCAATCATTGTTCAGTTATAATGGGATTTTTCCGCCCGAACCTTCGGCATGGGAGAAAATTTTTCTGGGTTGGGTTCAGCCCGTTCAGATCTCATCAGGATCAAATATATATAAACTTCCTACAAGCTCTAAAAACTTTATGAGAGACTCTACTATTTATAAAGTTTTGATTAACAGTAAAGAATATTTTCTTCTTGAAAATAAAAACAGGGATCCGGAAAATAACGGACAAACAATTTATACAAGGAACAGAGGATTTATGGATTCCACAAATTATCCTAAAGATCTGGAAAATGGTTTCTATTATTCCAATTCATTTACCAGCCTGTATTTGTTAAACGGTAATATTACTGATGTGGAAACTTTTGACTGGAGCCTTCCCGGACTGATCGATAATACAAATAGTTATAAAGGCGGCATTCTCATTTGGCATATCGATGAAAACATTATTGATTCTAAGTTCTCTTCTAATACAATAAATAATGACATCGATCATAAAGGCGTTGATCTTGAAGAAGCAAAAGGCGCACAGGAGATCGGAGTTACTTTCAATACACCTTTCGGTGCTATAACCGGAGATGGTACTCCTGTTGATTATTGGTTTAACGGAAGTCATGCAGTGCCTTCAACAATTTACAAAAATGCTTTCACACCAACTTCAAATCCCAACTCCTTAAGCTATTCTTTTGCAAATAATAATATCAACATTACTG
>JBDSYA010000338.1:0-9086 GCA_039925865.1 Ignavibacteria bacterium | reverse complement strand
AGATAAGTGCTATTGTAAAAGGAGCAAGAAATTTTAAGTCAAAGTTATGCGGAGTGTTAGAGTCAATGAATTATATCAATGCAATAATATATTTAAAGAGTAGCAGAGAACTTCAATTAGTTACCGGAGCGGAGTACAAAAGATCTTTTGCAAACATTATAACTGATTTGGATAAGCTGCAGGCTGCTTACAGAATAATTGAAATGCTTAATAAATCGGTAATTAATTATGACGCTAACCAACAAATTTTCCAACTTCTAATAAGAACTTACGAATTACTTAATAATTCGCAAAAGAATATTCAACAGTGTGTCTTGTATTTTCAGATTAAATTGGTGCGAATCTTGGGAGTAGGTCCTGATTTTACTGAGAATGATTCTGACTTTGAAACTTTTTTTCAGTATAATGAATTTTGTCTTTCAAAATATCAAATCAAAGTTTTATCAACCCTGAAAAATAACTCCATTGAAAATCTGCCTGAAACTGAAATTGAAGAAAATATTCTTATTAGTCTGATTGAAGGTTATGAAAAATATTTATTGTTACATACACACGGACACAAGTTTTACAAATCAAAAAAAATTTTTATGGAAATAAAAAGCACAACATAAATCTCAAAACTTTTTAATTTTATCAATTGTAAAATTAAATTTTAAAAAAAAAATTCAAACAGGAGAAATAAATAATGTCTAAAAAATCAATTATATTTGCCGGCCTTTTATTAGTAGTGGCATTGTCTTTTGGAGGGCTGTTAATAGCAAATTTTGGAAATGTTAAACAGATTATAGCAAGTTCGCAGGTGGATTTTAAAACAACTCCGCCGATTCAAAATCCTAACCCCCAACTTAAAGGCCTGAATGATGCCTTTGTCGAAATTTCACGGTCTGTAACTCCCACCGTTGCATACATTGAAGTTACAACAGGTTCACCTGAAAAAGGCAATCAGGATAAGGAACAATTTCAGATGCCTTTTGATTTGGGTCCCGATTTTAAAATGCCTGAAGAAGGTCCCGGTAGAGGAAGTGGTTCAGGTATCATAATCAGCACGGATGGATATATTCTTACAAATAACCATGTTGTGAAAAATGCATCGGAAAACGGAATAAAAGTTATTCTCACGGACAAACGTGAATTTACTGCAAAGCTTATTGGGATAGATCCAAATACAGACGTCGCAGTTATAAAAGTTGAATCTAATGATTTACCCGTGGCGACAATCGGTAATTCTGATGACGTTCAGGTAGGTCAATGGGTTGTTGCAATTGGAAACCCCCTTGGACTTAACAGCACTGTCACCGCAGGTATAGTTTCAGCACTGGGTAGAAATATTCAAATGGGAAATGACAGCTATGCAATAAATAATTTTATACAAACAGATGCTGCAATAAATCCGGGTAATAGCGGAGGTGCGTTAGTAGATATAAGCGGATCAGTGATTGGGATCAATACTGCAATTAAAACGACCAACGGATATTACCAGGGTTATGGTTTTGCAATCCCAATTAATTTTGCAAAAAATATTGCTTCTGAATTAATAAAAAATGGTAAAATTTCAAGAGGCTATATAGGCGTTTCAATTAAAGATGTCGATATAAAAGAAGCAAAGGGATTAGGATTGGATAAAGCAAAAGGTGTATTGGTTCAGGATGTTATCGCAGGAGGAGCCGGATCTGATGCGGGATTGAAAACCGGCGATATTATTTTTTCGGTCGACGGAAAAGATGTTAATGCTGCAAATGAACTACAAACAATTATAGGTTCTCATCATCCCGGAGATGAAGTTATGCTGAAAGTGTTCAGAGATGGCAGCACTATTGATAAGACAGTAACACTAAAACCTAGAGATGAAAAAAATACTCAAACAGCAGAAAATACAATTCCAAAAGAAAATTCCACAGATCTTGCTTCAAGGAATTTTGAGTCAATTGGCATTACGGTAACTGAATTGAACAGTACAATAAAGCAGAAGTTCGGAACTGATGAAGGTGTATATATTTCAGGTGTTAAAAGATTTTCAGAAGGATTTGATAGAGGTTTGAGAGAAGGGTTGGTTATTTTGGAAGCTGATAAGTCAAAAGTCGAGAATATTGAGCAGTTTAATACTTTATTGAGCCAAAAGAATAAAGGTGAGGTTATCGTACTGAAGGTTAAAAGTCCGGAAGGTAATATCAGACTAATAGCCGTTGAAATTAAATAATTAAAAAAATTTGCAGGGAACATTTTTTAATTTGTTCCCTGCAAATTTAATTTTCCACTTATTGCTTTTTAAAAACAATTTTTATATATTTGTATAAGTTTATGGATAAAATTTTTACTATAGCATTATTGATATTCGCGATTTTTAGTTTCAGCATTAATATAAATGCTGAAACTAAAAATCACTCCGATAATAAATTTGAAGTTGCTGGGGCAGGGAAAATCAGTGGAAACATTGATGACTACAGGCTTTATCAGAACTTTCCAAATCCATTTAACCCGGCAACAATTATAAGTTATAAAATCAATCAAAGTGGTTTTGTTACTTTAAAAGTTTATAATCTTGTGGGCCAAGTCGTTAAAACACTAGTCAGCGAACAACAAGAATCAGGTACATACAGTAAGCAGTTTGATGCTTCACAGCTTTCATCCGGTGTTTACCTTTATAAATTGCAAATCAATTCTTTTACTTCGGTAAAAAGAATGACTCTCATAAAATAAGTCTAAAATCTAAAGGTATCGTTTACTAGATGAAAATATACAGTATTATTTTTATAATAATATCTTTTTTCCTTTCTCAACAAAGTTTTTCTCAGGGTGAAACAGTAGATGATTTTTCAGTAAAGTCGCTTCCGGATTGGGTCTGGGGAGGTGTTGAAATGAAATATTCACATGCTCAAGATAATAAAGAAAATGGTTTTGCTGAAATTTTATCAAAAGATGCTATCAGTGGAAATGGATATATTGGGAAAATTTTCTTAAAAAAATCTTTTCTTTTTACAGCAGGAAACTATGTGAATATCATGTTAAAGGGAGTTAAAAATGATGCCTCAGTCACTATACAATTAATTTATGATATTGATAATAACAGTACATTTAATGCAGATCAGGATCTTGTTTTAAAATCAAAATCTGTTTCAATGAATTATCATGGCTGGAAGGAAATTAAGTTAAAATTAGATCAGGATAATTTTGAAATAATCTCTAAGTTTAGTGATAATTTTGAAGTTACAGAAGAAGACGTTCTTGGTGTTCAATTGGAATTTGAAGCGGGTAATAACTATAAAAAGTCAATGTTTGAGTCAGGTATAGCCTTAATTTCTGAGATTCCAAATAAAGAAATTTTTACGGAAAGCTCTCCTCCAAATTCATCTTCTAAAGAATCATATTTTAAAACAAGAAATTTTCCTAATCCTTTTAATCCATTTACTACTATTACATATACTCTTCCTCAATCCACATCTGTCTCAGTAATTGTCTATGACAGATTAGGAAGAGAAATTCAGGTGCTGATCGATCAAAATCAAGACGGCGGCGAACATTCAGTCGAGTTTAATGCAAATGAATATCCCAGTGGAATTTATTTTTATCGGATTAAAACCCCTGAAAAAACTGAAGTAAGGAAAATGTTACTTTCAAAATAATAATATTTTTTACAATAAAAAGCCCGTCATTATTTTAATGACGGGCTTTTTATTTATTTGTAAATCCATTCAAGAATTATTTTATAATCTCAATACCTGCCGGAAATGAACCCATTTCTAAATATCTATTTGTCAGCAAATTAAAATTAGAACCCTGGATCTGTATTATTCTTGATACACCGATCTTTTTACTTCCTACCTGAGGGTGATGTCCATCAAAACCAGATTGAGTTTCACAAGCAATGATCGCAAACTGCCCATCAGTTGTAAAATCAACTCCGTGGGGTTGTATTCCAACTCCGGTGATTGTAGTTTGAATTGTTTGAGTTGCTGTATTGATGACGGATACGGTATTATTATTTCTATTACAAACGAATAAATAAGAGCCGTCATTAGTTAACTTCATCAATAAAGGAAATGATCCTGTCCCCAGAAATATATTGTTGATCTGAATGAGGTCTGTAGCATTGTAAATCCTAACTTCACTTGAACCTCTGCATGTGACATAAATAATGCTATTGTCCGGAGATAAAATTATTTGATACGGACGAAAATTTCCGGTTCCATTTCCAGATCCCGGTACAGTTGGATCGATTTCAGATCTTATATATGTACTGTCGCTTGCGTAAAATTCTGAAGTACTGATTTTAAAAAGAAACTCCCCTATTTCCGAAGCTACATAAAGCTGACTGCCATCTTCAGATAAAGCCATTCCGTGAGGACCTTTCATTCTTGGCTCTGAAAATATTCCTGTGATTGTCATATTCTCTGTGTTGAATTTTGTTGTTGTAGTTACATTCCCGCTGGATTCAAAATTTGTTACATATCCTGTTCTCCCGTCTCCGGATATTTCAATATGGGCCGGGCTCTGACCTGCCTGCATTCTCCCAACCTGTGCATAAGTATTGAGATCATATTTTTCAATGTACCCTTCCTGGATCAAGCTCACATAAAAATATTTTTTTTGCTTATCAATTGTGATATAATGGGGAGCATCCAATTGGTTTGGTCTTCCGCCAACCGGAATAAGACGTGTGACCAGTTTATCGTTGGTTTTTATAACAGCAACTAAATCAGAGGCTTGATTTGTGATCAATCCTTTTTCGGTATTGCTTATAGTTGTATATGCAATATTTCCGTTTTTACTTTTCGCACCGTCGGTAATCCAGTTCTTAATCGTTGCAACTTTTTGAGAATCGAGTTTATGCAATTCAGGAAGTGCAACAATTGTAACAGGAGCAACGTTTGTGTCTGAATTAATTACAGATACCATGTGAGACCAAAATCCGTTGTAAGGAATAATCATGGTTCCATTATTGGAGCCTTGCATAGCAGCATGCCAGTCAACAAGGTTCATTCCTACAGTATTAGATTCATTTGCATGACATGAAGGTGTTTGACAAGTAGTATTAGTAGTATTTAGAGGCGCATTGAAAATCGCATTGATATCATCAGGAAATTCTTCAACACTTCCAGGATCATTTACGAAATCCTGCTTGCATGATTGGGCATATACAATCAATAGACTGATGATGGTCAAAGTAATAAACGGATAAATCAGGTTTTTTATTCTATTGGACATTTTGAATTAATTAATTTATAATTCCGGTTCAACGGAATTAAATATTGTGAAGTTTACTTCAAATGATTTATAAATTCATCCGTCATTTATACCGGCTAATCAAAATGTAAGTATTGAAAACTCTTATTTCTTACATATTTATTCTTACATCGGATTACGATTTATGCTTCACTTCAGATTTGTGATACAAAATATAATTTTATGCATAAAGTTACAATACAACTAATAACTATCCTTAAAGTTAATACTTAAGTTTATTATATTACATACTTATGGTAAACAAGAATAAAAAGATAAATAAAAGGATAGGACTTGTTGGTTTTCCCATGGACCTGGGAGCAGACAGAAGGGGTGTTGACATGGGCCCGTCGGCAATTCGTTATGCAAATCTTGAAGATAAATTAGAAAAACTCGGATATAAGGTAACTGATTTCGGTGATATTGATATACAAATTCTCGAAACACAAAAGATCAGAAATTCTAAATTAAAATATCTCCCGGAAATTGCAAAAACATCCAATGTGCTTGCAAAAAAAGTTGAAAATTTATTGAACAAAAATTATTTTCCCTTAATAATCGGAGGAGATCATGCTACTGCAATCGGAACCATTGCAGGGATATCAACATATTGCAGAAAAAAAAACCAGACTCTTGGAATAATTTGGATTGATGCACATGCTGATATGAATACTGAAGAAACTACTCCATCCGGGAACATTCATGGTATGCCTTTAGCTGTTGCATTAGGTCTTGGAGACGTAAAACTTACGAAGATTGGCGGATTTTCTCCTAAGGTAAACGTTGAAAATGTAGCGCTGATTGGAATCAGAGACGTAGATTTTCATGAATCTAAAAATATAAAAAAACTCGGTCTTAAAGTTTATACAATGACGGAAGTGGATAAATTAGGAATTCACAGAATAATTACCAAAGTTTTAAATGATTTCAGTAATAAGGTTGATCATATTCATATCAGCTTTGACATGGATGGAATTGATCCGGATTTTGCTGAAGGAGTTGGCACTCCCGTCCCTGGCGGACTTACATACAGAGAATCACAACTTTTGATGGAAATGGTAGCAGATTGTGGATGCATGAATTCACTGGAGATCCTTGAAGTTAATCCAATTCTGGATAGTAAAAACAAAACCGCTTATCTTGCAACTGAATTAATTATTTCAGCATTGGGTAAAACTACACTCTACGATTAGCTATTATTGATCAACGATTTCATCTTAATTAATTTTTGTTCTGCTTCAATCAACTTTTGTTTTTCCTTATCAATAATAACACCCTCAGCTTTCTCCAGAAAATTTTGGTTTGACAATTTTTTTTGCAGCCCTGCCACATATTTCTCAAGCCCTTCAATTTCTTTTTCTAATTTTGAAACATCAACAGCTGATGCTGCACCATCCGTTAGAAGCAGAAATATTTCATAATTATTTATAACGGCAGTTCCATATTTCTCGCTACTGTCAATGCTTTTTAAAAATTCAAGAGTTTCTAAATTACATAATTTAATTATATAATCTTTAAATGTTGTAATTTTGTCTTCAAATTTCTGATCTGATGAAATAATTTTTATTTGACTCGGAGTTTTAGCAGAAATATTGTTTTCAACTTTGAGATTTCTTATTGAAGTAACAATTTCTTTAAACGTTTCAAAATTTTCTTCTGAAGTAAGATCAATTCCATTTTTTACAGATTTTTGAATCCTTTCAAATGAAATACTTTTATCTTCTCTTCCCTCTTCAATTAAATGCCAAAGTTCCTCAGTAACAAATGGAATCACCGGATGTAAGATCTTAAGAATTTTCTCATAATAATTTACGGCAGATGTAATGATAGTATGACTATAGTTTGAATATTCATTAATCTTAATTTTTATCAGTTCAATATACCAATCGCAAAAATCACTCCATACAAAACTATAAATTGTTTTTGTGTAATCATTTAACCGGTATTCTGATAAATATCTTTCCGCATTTATTAATGTGGAATTGTAACGACTCTCAATCCACTTATCGATCAGATCTTCTTTGTAATCCTGCAGTTGATCAACCTTAAGATCCGATAACTTATCCTTTGTCATCATTATGAATCTCCCCGCATTCCACAATTTTGTTACAAAGTTTCTGCCGATCTGAGTTTTTTCTTCATCAAATAAAACATCATTTCCAAGAGGAGCAAGGTAAACAATTGTAAAGCGCATTGAATCCGTCCCGTATTTATCCATCAGGCTTATAGCATCGGAAAAATTTCCTAAAGACTTTGACATCTTCACGCCTTTGCCGTCACGAACAGTCGAATGGAAATATACTTCTTTAAAGGGTATCTGTTTCATATACTCCATTCCTGCCATGATCATCCTTGCAACCCATAGAAAAATTATCTCAGGCGCAGTGCTTAAAAAATCGGTCGGATAATAATAATTCAGAACTTCGTTTTGTTTATCATTCTCTGAATTTTCCCATCCGAATACACTCAACGGCCAAAGCCATGAAGAAAACCAGGTATCTAAAACATCTTCATCCTGTCTCCAGTTTTCTAAATCTTCCGGCGGATTAATGTCACAATAAATGTCTCCGGAATTTTTGTTATACCATATTGGAATTTGATGACCCCACCATAGCTGTCTTGAAATACACCAATCCCGGATATTTTTCATCCAGTGAAAATAAACCTTTGTGTATCTTTCGGGATAAAATTTGATTAAGCCATTTTCAACTACTTCAATAGCCGGTTCTGCGAGTTTTTTCATGTTGACAAACCATTGTTCTGACAGGCTTGTCTCTATTACTGCCTTAGTACGATCAGACAAAGCTACATTATGAATCAGATCTTCTTCCTTAATCCAAAGATTTAATTTTTTTAAACTCTCAATTATTTTTTCCCTGGCTTCCGGGATATCAAGACCTTCAAACTCCCCTGTATTTTTATTAAGCCTGGAATTTCTGTCAATTACTGTAATTGCCTCAAGTTTGTGTCTTTGACCAACTTCAAAATCATTTATATCATGTGCCGGAGTTATTTTTAATGCACCGGTTCCGAATGTCATATCAACATATGAATCCTCAATAACAGGAATTAATTTATTTAGAAAAGGAAGTATTACTCTTTTGTTTTTAAACATCTTATACCTTTCATCATCAGGATTCACTGCGACAGCAGTATCACCAAACAATGTTTCAGGGCGTGTCGTTGCGATCGGAATATATGCATCCGAATTTTCAAGAAAATATTTAAGAAAATATAGCTTGTCATTTCTTTCTTCATAAAATATCTCATCATCACTGATCACGGTTTGAGAAACCGAATCCCAGTTAACAATTCTGTTTCCCCGATATATCAGACCTTTTTTATAAAGATCGACAAAAACTTTTCTTACATTGTTTGACAGGCCTTCATCAAAAGTGAATCTTTCTTTTGACCAGTCAACCGAAGCGCCAAGTTTCCTCAATTGCTTAAGTATTACGCCTCCATTTTTCTCTTTCCAGTCCCAGACTAACTCGATAAACTTTTCACGTCCAAGGTCATATTTTGTTTTTCCTTCTTTAGCCAATTCTTTTTCCACCATAACCTGTGTTGCAATGCCGGCATGGTCCATTCCGGGTACCCAGCAAACTTCATATCCTTCCATTCTTTTCCACCGGCTGTATATGTCCTGTATAGTGTTATTGAGCATGTGTCCAAAATGTAATATGCCTGTAACATTAGGAGGAGGAATTACTATTGAAAATTTCTTTTTAGCAGGATCCGGATGTGATTCGTACAATTTTTTTTCTTCCCAGAATTTTTGCCACTTCAATTCTGAAACAGAAAAATCATAATTTTTTGGAAAATCAATCATGTGTTCAGGCTAATTCTTTTTTTTCTTTTAAATT
>JBDSYA010000337.1:0-4018 GCA_039925865.1 Ignavibacteria bacterium | reverse complement strand
TGATTTTACGACACAGTTCACCACTAATATTGCTCAAAGCCGGATTGATTTTTCTTCAAATAAGAACGGGACAAAAAAACTTGATTCGTTTTATAAGTCACTGGACGTTTTGATACTTGATGACATTCAGTATCTGAGTGGAAAAGAAAAAACGCAGGATTTTATGTACCAGATATTCAATACTCTGTATAACGAAAAAAAACATATTATTTTTTCCAGTGATAAACCCATCAGTCAGATAAAAGGCATTGAAGAAAGACTGATCTCAAGATTTCAATGGGGCATTACAACTGACATTCAGCCTCCTAACTGGGAAATGAGGGTTGCCATCATACAAAATAAATTTGATGAAGCTGAGATAGAGGTTCCTGAAGAAGTTGTTCATTTCATAGCAACGAATGTTAAGGACAGCATAAGAACAATTGAAGGCTGTATCGTAGGAATTATCGCCGACAGTGTGCTGAGGTACAAAGGTGAGATCAATCTGGAAATAGCGGAAAGTGTTATTGACAGGGTTATCGGTACTGTCAGGAGAGCCCGTAATATTTCAATTGAGAATATTATTTATACAGTGGCAAACTATTATAAAATTTCTGAAAATCAGATCTTATCAAGAAAAAGAACAAAAGAAGTTGCACTTACAAGACAGGTCGCAATGTTTCTTGCAAAAGAACTTACGTCACTCACACTTGAAACTATCGGTTTGAATTTCGGAGGAAAAGATCATGCAACAGTTTTATATGCATTCAATACTATCACAGCACTTTCAAAAAAAGATAAAAATATAACCAACCAAATAGCCGAGATTAAAGAGATCCTCAAAAACCTGTAATTTTTTTTTCTAATTTTTTTATGCAAAGGAATAGTTGCGCTTACTTAGCAATTGTCAGCTATTTCTCAATAACTTTCTAATAACTCCACCTTGCTGACAAACTTTCCTTAAAAGCTTAAATCTTTCCTCTTCAATTGTTAATACTTTTTAATTAAGCTATTTTTATTAACAAGTTACAAAGGCTGTTTGATCATAACTGTCTTGATAAAAACCTTTACTAACACAATTAACACCACTACTACTGCTACTAATATTTATATAATATAATAATAATGATAGAGAAGCTTATTATCAAAAATTATTTGATAATAAAAGATTCTGAAATTGATTTTTCGGGATCTTTGAATATTCTTACCGGTGAGACCGGAGCAGGAAAGTCTATTATACTTGATGCGCTTTCTCTCATATTAGGTGAGAGAGCTGATTATTCCTTGATAAAAAAAGATCAGGAAAAGCTTGTGGTAGAAGGTCATTTTAATTTTAAGGATAATATGAAAGTTGCAGCACTACTAAAGAAATTGCTGCCCGATGACGAGCAGGAAAACGATCATGTCATACTGAGAAGAGAGTTGTTGAAAAAAGGAGTAAGCAGAAGTTTTATAAATGACACGCCGGTCAATATTTCAGAATTGAAAAAATTCGGAGACATCATAATTGACATCCATTCACAAAGCGAACATCAATCGCTTTTATATAAAGAAACACATATAGAAATTCTGGACAACTTTGTAAATGATGAGGAGCTGTTTACAAAATATAATTCTGAATTTAAATCACTGAATGATCTGATTGAAAAGTATAAAAAAGTATTTTCGGAGTATGATGAATTAAAAGAAAAGAAAGATTTTCTCACCTTGCAAATGAAAGAGATTAATAACCTGAGTTTAAAGACGGATGAAGATACCTCACTGGAAAATGAATTAAATAAGCTGGAGAATATAGAAGATATTTCACTCGCATTAAATGAATGTATTAAAAATCTTTATGAAGGAGAATTTAATGCATTATCTGCAGTAAGTACTTCAGTCAAAGAACTTAAAAAGATATCTGTCTTTGATAACAGCTTTATAAAGACGATTGAAGATCTTGAAAATTCATATATTTTAATTAAAGAAAGTTCTGATTCGCTGAGAAAATATCAACATGAAGTTAATTTTGACAATCAAAGAATTGAACAGATAAGGGACAGGCTTAACAGTATCGGTCATCTTAAGAAGAAGTATAATCTTAGTATTGGAGAATTAATAAAAAAAGCAGATGATACTGAGAAGGAATTGAATTTTGCAGATAATTTTGATTATGAAATAAAGGAGCTTTTAAAAAATATTGATTTTAAAAAAGAGTCAGTATATAAAATAGCCAGGTCAATTTCAGGGATGAGAATTAAAAAAGGAAAAGAACTGGAAGAAGGTATAAGTGCCTTAATGAAAGAAGTTGCATTGGAATCGGCAGAGTTCAAGGTCAGTATTAAAAATAACAAGAGCAATGAAGAGGATATGCTGACTCATAAATCAGGTAAAGAATATTACAGGCTAGGCAATAATGGTTTTGAAGATGTTGAATTTTTAATTAAGACAAATAAAGGAGCGGAATTTTCACCGTTGCGAACTTCAGCATCGGGAGGTGAAATTTCCAGGATAATGCTTGCCATAAAAACCGTGCTTTCAGAGAAAGACAATGTTCCTGTTCTTGTATTTGATGAAATAGATACAGGGATCAGCGGGAGAATTGCTCAAAAAGTCGGAAAGATCCTCAGTGCACTGGCCGAAAGCCACCAGATAATCTGCATCACGCATCTTCCGCAGATTGCAGCCATGAGCGATAAACATTTTCATGTGAGTAAAAGAGATGAGAAGGATGAGACCATAGCAAATATAAAGGAATTGAGCAAAGATGAAAAAATTTTAGAGGTGGCAAAAATGATAAGCGGAGAACGAGTTACGATAGCTTCAAAGAAAAGCGCAATTGAATTGATAAACAGTTAAAATAAAAAATCTTCACACAGCTTTTTATATACCAGTGACACTTATTTAACGATATGCAAGAACATAAACGCTTTATATTTCAGTACGTATATCCTGAATTCACTTTTATATAATCGTTGTGTGAAGATTTAAAGGAAAGAACTTATTAAAAATAGATTTCTAAATACGGTATGAACAACCTGACATAAAAAAAAATAGTTCCGAAGATTAAAAAAAAGAGTTTTAAAAGATTACAGAGTTATTAAGTTACTTAAGTTAATAAAAAATCTGAAAATTCTTCTATAGAGATTTCTCCGAAATAATAATTCAGATCTGAGTTTTTCAATGATTCGTGGATACTATTTTTTTCATATTTAACATTTTTAAGTGAATCCTCAATATCTTTGAGCTCACCGTGTCCCAAAAAATCTCCAAAAAAAGTTATCTCCCTAATAATACCTTCATTAACATGAATTCTCGAATCGATCTGCCCAAAGCTAAAGCGTTTAACTTTTTGAACATTAAATTCAGGTGATCTTCCATAGTTCCATTCCCAGGATCGGTATTTAGATTCAGCCAAGTCATAAACTTTTTCCCATTGTTCATCATTCAGATCGAAAACAGGTGGAGAAATATAGTTTATAAAGATCGAATCAATGAGTTGACTCCGGAAATCGGAGATCGTTATTTTTTGATTAAGATAATCAACAATATTTCCAACCCTGCTTTTAATAGATTTGATTCCCTTACTTTCAATTTTACCTAACCGGACATTCAGCGCTTTAACGACATTATCAATATCGGAATTGAAAAGTAAAGTACCATGGCTGAACATGGATTTTGTATCGGTGAATTGTGCATTACCTGAAATTTTTGTATCATTAACCGTTATATCATTACGCCCGTTCAAAACAGCATCTACACCCATCGCTTGAAGTGTTTGGATCACAGGCTCAGTAAATAGTTTAAAATTGTGAATACTTTTTTGAGAGTGTTTTGTCATAAAACTGAAATTTAGATTTCCCTCATCATGATAAACAGCTCCGCCTCCTGAGATCCTTCTCAAAACTTTGACTTCATGATCATTAATATAACCGCTGTTTATTTCTTCAATTGTGTTCTGATGCTTTCCTATGATAACAGAAGGCTCATTTATATAAAATAAAAGATAATCATTCTTCATGTCCAGATTGCGGACACAATATTCTTCAAGCGCGAGGTT
>JBDSYA010000336.1:0-6266 GCA_039925865.1 Ignavibacteria bacterium | reverse complement strand
TTTTGGTTTTATAATCTGAGCAATTGATTCGTTAAAAGAAAAAGATAAAGTTGATAGAATAAATAAAGTTAGAAAGAATTTTTTCATTTTGTTCCTTTCGGGATAAATGTTGTTACTAATTATTTTAAAGCCAAATTAATAGTTTACTATAAAACAATCAAGTATATATTGGTTAATCGAATTGTATTATTAAGTTATATGATCTATAATATCAGAAAAAAATTGATGCATCTGAAAACTCTGACGAATTTATTTTTAGATCATATAAAATTGAATGATCCTTCAAGGGAAATTTTTTATACAAAATTGAAAGATAATTATTATGCTTTTACAATTACCGAATTTCTTCAGCAAGTGTATATGATTGTCAAATTTTTTAATGAATCGAAAATTCAGTCAGGAGATAAGATTGCAATATTCTCTGAGAGCAGAACCGAATGGGCTGTAGTTGATTTTGCTTGTATGTTTTGCAAACTTATTTCAATTCCAATCTACACTTCCCAGTCAGATGCTCAGATAAAATATATTCTCGAAAATTCTGGTTGCCAAATGTGTTTTGTTTCAAACAAACTATTACTTGGCAAGATCCTGAATATTTCAGATGGACTGCCTGCTCTACAAAAAATTATCACATTCAATGAAACATCTGATGATGATCAAATTAACAAGGGTGTTGAAAATTTTGCACAGCTAATAGCCATCATTGCTAGACCGGACAAAAATATAATTTATAATAAATTATTAGATCAGTCTGAAAAAATTAGTGAAAACGATCTCGTTACAATCATATATACTTCAGGTACAACGGGAATTCCAAAAGGTGTAATGCTTACACATAAGAATATATATTCGAATGTTAAGGCATGTGAAAAAGTTCTGGCTATAAATGAAAGAGATGTATTTTTATCATACCTTCCCTATTCACACATTTATGAGAGGACGGCCGGATACTATCTGCCTTTATTTTGCGGAGCTAAGATTTATTATGCACAGAGCATTGATACCATTGCTGCACAGCTGACTGAAGTAAAGCCCACATTTGTAATTACTGTCCCAAGACTCCTGGACAAGATCTATTACAGGCTGATGAAAAGCGGCGATGAAATGAAGAATGGACTAAAGAAAAAAATTTTTAATTGGGGGATAGGAATTACAAAGGATCATAAAATTTCAAAAAAAAATTTAAAATGGATAATTGCAGATAAAATTGTTTACAAAAAGATCCGAGAAAGAACGGGTGGCAATATAAGATATTTTGTTTCAGGCGGAGGGGCTTTGAATAAAGCAGTTGGAAAATTTTTTGATAATATCGGCATCACTATACTAGAAGGTTATGGGATGACTGAAACTTCTCCTGTAATATCAGTGAATCCTCCCGACAAAAATAAATACGGTACTGTCGGGAAACCATTGGGAGGAGTTAAAGTAAAACTTACACAAGAGAATGAAATCCTCGTTCAGGGTGATATAGTCATGAAGGGTTATTATAATGATGAAATAAATACTTCGGAAGTTTTAAAGGATAACTGGCTATATACGGGAGACATAGGTGAGTTTGACAGCGATGGTTATTTGATGATTACTGACAGAAAGAAATCTCTGATCAAAACCTCCGGGGGTAAATATGTAGCACCTGCGCAGATAGAAGATCTTGTTGGAAGATTAAATTATGTGGAAAACACTTTAGTGATAGGAAATGGCAGAATGTATGTCTCTGCTCTTATTGTCCCTCTTCATAAAGATCTTGAGGAATTAGCAAAGAAAAATAAAATTGAATACAATAGCTACTCTGTACTCATCCTGAATAAAATGCTGAACGAATTAATTCAAAATGATCTTGACAAAATACAAGAAGATCTTGCTCCTCATGAAAGGATAAGGAAATTTAAACTTATCGAAAAACCTTTCAGTATCGAAACCGGAGAACTTACACCCACTATGAAGATTAAAAGAAAATTTGTTGAAGATAAATTTAAGGACGATATTGAAAGTATGTACATGAAAATATGAAGAGTTTTTTTAATATTTTCCATTAAAATTAACATAAAAAAATTCTATATTACCACATGATCGAGTCATATATTCCTATAATACTAATACTGGCGATATCAATTTTATTTGCCGTAGTTAATGTTAAATTTTCATCCTTATTCGGGCCTTCACGACCAAATAAAGAAAAATTATCAACATACGAGAGTGGTGTTGAGCCAATAGGAACAGCCCATGACAGGTTTTCTGTGAAATTTTATATGGTTGCCGTACTTTTTATATTATTCGATATTGAAATTGTATTTCTTTATCCATGGGCAGTATCATTTTTGAACTTAGACCATGTGAGGATGGTTTATTCATTCGTTAGCGTAATAGTATTCATTATAATATTACTAGTCGGATATGTCTACGTAATAAAAAAAGGAGCATTAAAATGGGATTAGAAGATAAACTTTCCAAAGACGGTTTCATAACTTCCAAAATAGATAATTTAATTAAATGGTCACGTAAAAATGCGTTATGGCCTATGCCTATGGGAATTTCCTGTTGTGCCATTGAAATGATGGCAGCTGCGGGTCCGCGTTTTGACATCTCGAGATTTGGAAGTGAAGTTTTCAGATTTTCACCAAGACAATCCGATGTAATGATTGTCGCGGGCACAACAACTTACAAAATGGCAGAAGTAGTAAGAAAGATTTATGATCAGATGCCAGATCCTAAATGGGTTATCGCAATGGGAGCATGCACTTCCAGCGGTGGAATGTACAGGACATATTCGGTCGTTCAGGGAATTGATCTTTTTCTTCCTGTCGATGTATATGTTGCGGGGTGCCCCCCAAGACCTGATAATCTATTGAAAGCTTTAATGAAGCTTCAGGAGAAAATTGCTACTGGTCAGGATGGATCTTTTTCAATCAATTAAAAATAATTAAAAAACGTAAAGGAGAAATTATGAAAAAAATTTTTTATCTCTTCGCAATAATTGTTACTTTTAGTTTTTCCGATTCATCGGCTCAAAGGATTTTACTAAATGAAGGTTTTGAAACCAGCGGACTTAACACCGACAGTTTACCTACAGGCTGGTATAAAGTCGATAACGACGGAACAAATCCTTCTTACCCGTTTGCAGTATGGTCAGCCCGGGATTCAGGTGCGAATTTTCCGGGTGTTAATGGGATTTTGCATTCGAGAGCACAGACCGGTAGAAGAGGAATGAGTATTCCATGGAGAGCCGGTGATCCTGTTGCAGATGACTGGGTTTTCACAGACAGCTTAAGAATTCAGGCAGGAGACAGTTTAATGTTTTGGATGCTGCTTGGTACTCCTGAAGACCTTGGATTAACAAATTACATTGATACTATGCAGGTTCATGTATGTTCAGATCAGGATCCACTTTTCACAGTTCAAAAACTTGCAACTATCCGAAGTCTTGATTCAAACAATGTCTGGACATTACATAAATTTAATTTAAGTTCATTCGCAGGTCAGAGAATTTATATTGCATTCCGTTATTACATGAATACAACTGATGATGGATTGTGGTGTAACCTTGATAATATTTTTGTTGGTAACCGTAGTGCAGTTGGAATTTCCCAGAACGGTACAAACATTCCTTCCAAATTTGCATTGAATCAGAATTATCCAAATCCATTTAACCCTACAACTAAGATCAATTTTGATTTGGCGAAAAACTCTAACGTAAAACTTACAATCTATAATTCGTTAGGACAGGAAGTAATAAGAGTATTTGAAGGATTCAGTCCCGCTGGTTCATACCAGGCTACATTTGATGGTAACACTTTATCAAGCGGAACATATTATTATAAACTTGAAACAGATTTCTTTACAGAAACAAAAAAGATGCAGTTAGTAAAGTAATTTTAATCTTGATAAGAAGTTAAGAATTTCAAAAGACCCGCTTAATGGCGGGTTTTTTGTTATTTAAAATAAAATTTATATTAATTAAGTTGTTTTTAAATTAATTCAATGACTGAAGAGAAACTTAACCTGCTCAAATCAAAACTTCAAAATTACAATGTCGAATATACCGATACAAACGGTACACCTGCTTTGTATATTAATAAAGATGATATAATCGAAATTTGCAAAGTTTTAAAAAATGATAACGATCTGAAATTTAACTTATTAGTTGATGCAATAAGTGTAGACAGGTTTGTAAAAAAAAATCGTTTTGAAATGTTTTACAATCTCGTTTCGATTGAATATAATCAGCGCATCTTTTTGAAAATAAAACTTGAAAGCCATGACCCTGAAATGCAGAGCCTGTCACAAATATGGAAATCTGCAAACTGGTATGAGCGTGAAGCATTTGATATGATGGGAATAAAATTTACAAATCATCCTGATCTTAGAAGAATGTATATGCCTGAAAATTATGAATACAATCCATTGAAAAAAGATTTTCCCCTGATGGGAATTCCCGACTCTATACCTCTTCCAAATAAATAATTTTTTTGTATGATTTTATAAATAGAGATTTTACGAATTCGTAAAATTATAAACGACAGTCTAAATGTTAAGCCAATAATGTCTAATACTGTATACCAGGATCTCAAAGAAAAAGATCCGAATATTAAAAAAACAAAAATCCTTGAGGCGCTTGAGACTGAAGATCTCAGTGTATCTTTTACAGATGCACTGGATAATGAGATGGTTTTAAACATGGGACCACAACATCCTGCAACGCATGGTGTTTTAAGATTGCTTGTGAGTCTTGACGGAGAGACTGTTATGAAGTGCATACCGGAACTTGGTTATCTGCACCGCGGATATGAAAAGCTTGCTGAAGCAAGTACTTACCATGAATTTATTCCACACACTGACAGGCTTGATTATTTATCTCCAATGGCAAATAATGTTGCCTATGCACAGGCAGTTGAAAAATTAATTCATCTTGAAATTCCTGAAAGAGGAAAATTTATAAGAGTAATTATTGCCGAGCTTGCACGTATCCAGTCACACTTGCTGGCAATTGGAGCATTGGTAATGGATATCGGAGCAGTTACACCTTTCTTGTGGGCTATCAGGGAGCGAGAGAAAATATTAGATCTATACGATACAATTTGCGGTGCAAGATTTACAACCTCTTACACAAGAATAGGCGGAGTTGCTCAGGATATTTCAGATGAGGGTCTGGCCGGAATAAAGAATTTTATTGACGAATTCATTGCTAATTTAAATGAAATGCGTGATCTCGTAGAGCGAAATAAGATCTTCATTGTTAGGTGTGAAGGCATAGGTTATTTATCTAAAGAAGATTGCATAGAACTCGGACTCACAGGTCCATTATTACGAGCTGCAGGAGTTTCCAGGGATCTTCGAAAAGATGACCCTTATTTAGTTTATGATAAATTAGATTTTAATATCCCCACGTATAATCAAAGCGATTGCCTTGGAAGGTATTATGTAAGAGTTGAAGAGCTTATTGAATCCGTAAAGATCATTCGGCAATGTCTTGAAAAAATACCACAGGGTCCGCACAACACTCTTCAGACCAAGAAAGTTTTACCGAAGAAAGATAGAGTTTATACAAAGATGGAAGAGCTTATACATGATTTTATGATAATCAATTTTGGGGTTAATCCTCCGGCAGGAGAATCCTATTCTGCTATAGAGTCATCAAAGGGTGAACTTGGATTTTACTTTATAAGTGACGGCAGTGGAAATCCTTTTCGTTTAAAGATCCGTGCTCCCAGCTTTTGTAATCTGCAGGCCCTTGCACCTATGATGAAAAATTGTATGATATCAGACACGGTAGTCATTATCGGAAGCGTAGATCCGGTGATGGGTGAGGCGGATAAATAGAGTGTATGGAGTGTATGGAGTGTATGGAGTGTATGGAGTGTATGGAGTGTATGGAGTGTATGGAGATTAGCAATTTTAACAATCAAAGTTCAAAAAAAATATATGAGTAATGAAACATATACGCCTGTCTTCGATGAGATGGAATTGAAGACGGTTCAAAATCATATTTCCAAATATCCTAAACCCATGGCTGCTATAATGCCACTGCTTTGGATGATTCAGGATAAGTACGGCTGGATATCACCTGAAGCCATGAAATATGTCGGAGATCTTCTTAAACTTCCGCATGATCATGTACTCGGCGTTGCGACCTTCTATACAATGTATTTTAAAAAGCCGATGGGCAGGCATCATCTCCAGATCTGCACAAACGTTTCCTGTATGTTGTGCGGAGGATACGAACTTTTTCATCACATCTCAAAACAACTCGGTATAAAAAATAAAGAAAT
>JBDSYA010000335.1:0-19398 GCA_039925865.1 Ignavibacteria bacterium | reverse complement strand
AACAGTATATCCGATCAGCCTCTGACCGTAACCACCGTTTGTAACATATCCGAATACGATGTGAAGATACTTTGTGCCCGTTGTATTTTCAATAATTTCCATATCGATATCGTTTGTGACAAATTTATTATGACTGCTAAACGGGATCATTGCATAAAGATTAAATGTAACACCGTTATTTATTGAGTTGTATATGGCAAGAGTATCGGGTCGTGCAAGCAAACCTGTATCACCATTGACCAGGCCGGCAGCGATCCATATTTTTCCGGCAGTCGATCCGCGCTGCTCCACCTGGACAGCAGTGCATATCACAGAGTTATATGGATTTGAAAAACTTGTGATCTTCAAATTGTCAGTTATTGAAGGATTATACATATCACCGGGAATAAGTTTTCCCATAGGATTACTTTCCTGTTTTGTGATTGTCGAGCCGTTCATGGTTTCCAATCTTTTCTGAAGTTCAAGGATTTTTTCACCTTCAATTAAATTACTCCCGGATTGTTTGATCTCATTCATTTGACTGATAATATCAAGCTCCTGTTGCGTATGGTTATTATTTGGAGTTTGAGAAAAATAATTATTGTCCATTGACAACTTAACATTCTGTTTACCTGTTGGAATATTTTTTTTCTTAAATAAATCCTGAGCAAAGCCATTGGAAATAGTAAGTGTAATAAGCAGTAAGATCAGGAATAATTTGCTCGCGCTGTTTTTTGCGTACATTGCTGACATAAAATTTCTCCTTTAATATTTAAAATTGAGTTATAAAAAAATAATAACCTGGCATACCGGTATGCCTTTGAGGAAAGATGCCTGCCGTCCGGTTTTGAGCGCTCCCCATCTTAAATGATGCAGACTAACATTCAACTAACCCTGGTTATTATTTTAACTTGAGAATGAACTTGTACAAAAATACACTGTTACTTTAGGTTTTGCAAAGAAAGTTTTATCAGGTTTTCACTTTGAAAAAACTAACAGCTGAATAATATTTAGATCAAATATGCTCTTAATAATGCATTATTGCAATAATTATTAACATTTGTATAGTTGGTTTTCACTTATAATATGATCCATTCGTGATAATTAATTTAGATAAAATGGAGATATAAAATAAATTAACTAATGTTTTTTTTAAAAAACCGGTGTTAAGATCGCCGAATCAAAAAATTATTCCGAGTCGGTTTTATTTAAGAAAGAGATATTTTAGAAAAAAAGAATTAATATTTATTTTGTAATCTAAAAATTTACTTATTGTAAGTCAGAACGATTCATTAACAAATCCAAACCTAATTATTTATCACCTTTTCAATACCCCTATCCGGAATAAGCCATAAGATTGAAATTGCCAAAAATATAATTCCCGAAATATAAAAATTTATATATGCTAACGGTATGGCGATAGTATAGCCAATTAAAGAAATAATTGCTTTGAGTGACAACTTTTTCATTGCTATTTGGAAAAGAGTATCATCAGAAAGACTCCTTTCAATCGATTTTTGTAAAATAAAAAAAGCAACGCCGTTAATGAGTAAAAGTATTGCATACAACGCCACAGTATTAGGTTCAAAGTAATTTTCTCCCATCCATCCGGTTGCAAAAGGAATTAATGAGAGCCAGAACAGCAAGTTCAGATTTGCGAGCATGATCCCGGAATTTATTTTCCCTGTAGCTTTAAGCAGATGATGATGATTACCCCAGTAAATTCCGATAAAAAGAAAACTCATAAAATAACTGATGAAAACAGGGATCAATGGTTTTAGTGTTTCCCAATCGGATCCGTGAGGAACCTTCATCTCGAGAACCATAATGGTGATTATGATCGCAAGCACTCCGTCACTAAAAGCTTCGAGCCGATTTTTATCCATTTAAAAAAATTTAATTTGAGTTTAAATTAAATTACCTATTAAGTCACAGATTTTAAAACGAAAAAGTAATCATAAAATCATTTTTGTGCAGTGTATATTCCCTTTGCTTTATAATAGTGATTAACTTTCTTGAGTAGAATTAAATTTTAAAATTATGAAAATAATTTCTATAAATGCCGGCCGGCCCCGGGAATTTTTGTGGAAGGGAAAAAAAATTCAGACCAGTATATTTAAAGATCCTGTGGGCAGACATTGTAAAGTTTCATTTATGAATATAGAAGGGGACCAGCAAGCCGATCTTAAATATCATGGAGGAAAAGATATGGCTGTTTATTCTTACGATATCGAAAATTACAATTATTGGAAGACAGTAATAGAAAGAGACAGTTGGGAATCAGGACTCTTCGGGGAAAATCTTACAACAGAAGGACTGACAGATGAGAAGGTGAGGATAGGAAATATTTATGAAATTGGAAATGTACAGCTTCAGGCTATCCAGCCGAGATTTCCCTGTTTCAAACTGAATATTAGATTTCAAAGAAAAGATATGATCGAGAAATTTTATGAGTTGAAAAGATTCGGCACATATTTCAGGGTTATTAAAGAAGGAAAAATATCCGTTAAAGATGATATCAAATTGATAGAAAAATCCAAATTTAATGTAACTATCAGAGATGTAACTGATTGTAAAACCTCAAAAGGTGCGGATCAAAAAAAACTAAAGCTGATACTTGATAGTCCATGGCTGCCGCTTAAAGTTAAAGACAGTTTGAGAATATATCTTAAATGATAGTCATCACGTTACAATTAATTTGATTTTTCTTTATTTTTAAAATTTATGATACTTGCCTTAATACTTTAAATAGATTTATTAATCTTATACAGGTTTTTGACCTGAAATTGAATGTGCTTATTCTCAAAGGACTTATTTCATTGCTAATCTCTCACACAATAATTATTTTGCTTAAAACAAATACTTAATGGCTAAAGGCTTTAACGTTCTATTTGTCACCAGTGAAGTTTTTCCTTTTTCAAAAACCGGTGGCTTAGCTGATGTATCCAATTCCCTTCCTCAAGCACTGAATTCTCTTGGTAATGATGTAAGAATTATTAGTCCAAAATATGGACAGCTCGACGAAAGGCGTTTGCAGATCCATGAAATAAAGCGTCTTAAAGAGTTAAAGATAAATGTTAATGGAAAGGATACTAAGTTCAGTATCAAATCTTCGTTTATTCATGGCAAGAATACAAAAGCTCAAATGTATTTAATGGAGAGTCTGGATTTTTTCAAGAATAAGGGCATTTATCTTAACTCCAAAACAAAAAAGGAATTTTCTAATAATGACGAAAGATATTTATTTTTTTGCAAAGCCGTAATAGAGATACTTGAAATCCTCCAGTGGAAACCCGATGTAATTCATTGTAATGACTGGCAGACAGGTCTCATTCCCGCATTTATAAAAACAGTTTATAAAAACAATCCTTATCTAAGCGATATTAAAACGGTTTTCACAATTCATAATCTTGCTTATCAGGGAAATTTTCCAATATCAACATTCAAAAAAACAGGGATGTCCGATAATGTTCTGACAGAAAAAGGCGGACTCCATTTCGGACAATTCAGTTATCTTAAAACAGGCTTGAATTTCGCGGATAAGATCAGCACAGTCAGTGAAAAATACGCAGAAGAAATCAGAACTAATAAAGATTATGGTTGCGGCCTTGAAGATGTTTTGAATGCCAGGAAAAAAGATATGGTAGGAATTTTAAATGGAATAGATTATTCGATCTGGAATCCTGTGGTAGATAAAATGATACCTTACAGATATACACATCAGGAAATTCCTTTGAAGTATGAAAATAAAAGAGAGCTTCTTGAAAAATTTAAAATACATTTCAATGAGGATACTCCTTTAATAGGAATAATCAGCAGACTTGTAGATCAAAAAGGTTTTGATCTGATTGAAAAGATCATGCCGTTGCTTATGAAAGAAGATGTTCAGATGATCGTACTTGGAACCGGGGAAGAAAAATATCAAAAATTCCTTAAGGCAGCCGAAAAAAAATATAAGGAAAAGCTGGCTGTACATATTGGATTTGACGAAGGGCTTGCTCATCAGATTGAAGCAGCCGCTGATATGTATTTAATGCCTTCAAAATATGAGCCATGTGGTTTAAACCAGATGTATAGTCTGAAATACGGAACAGTTCCGATTGTACGTAACACGGGAGGACTTTCCGATACAATAATTGATTACAGAAAACCAAATGGAAATGGATTTTTATTTGACAAATACGAACCTGGTGAACTGATGAAAGTATTATCCACTGCATTAGAGCTTTACAGAGACAAAGTTAAGTGGAATAAACTTGTCAGACAAGGAATGTCATTGGATTTTTCCTGGAAAGTTTCGGCGCAGAAATATATGAAGCTTTATAAAGATGTTGCTGCTAAATAGTTAATATTTTCCGAAGAACAAATGAGCAAAGCGATCTTTTTAGACAGGGATGGGACGATAAATCAGGAAATTAATTATTTAACTAAAAAAGAAGATATTGTTTTTTATCCTAACACCATTAAGGCACTTCAAATATTTAAAAATTCAGGGTTTTTAAATATCATAATTACTAACCAATCAGGCATAGCCCGTGGGTTTCTCACTGAAAATGATTTGAATACCATTCATAAAGAATTCAGAAAATTATTGACTGCTAACAACCAGGAACTCATCGATGATATTTTCTATTCACCTTTCCACATTGATGGAATAATAGAGCATTATAAAACAGATTCAGCGGACAGAAAACCGGGTACAGGCATGATACACAAAGCAAAAGCAAAGTATAATATTGAACTACAGGAATCATTTCTTGTAGGTGACAGTTTATCTGATATGCAATGCGCAGTAAATGCAGGAGTAAAAAATATTCTTGTTGAAACCGGCTACGGTAAACGTGATCTCGAGAATTGTAAAATGGAAAATTTAAAGATAGATTATTTTGCAAAAGATCTTTACGATGCAGCTTGCTACGTAAGTAAAATTAAAAATTAAAAACATTAGTCATATCTGAATGAATATAATAGAAACATTTATAAAAAAGATTTCGCAACTTCTCTTTCCGTTATGTATAATTACCATAATACTTACTTTGCAAAGTTGTGAAGAGGATCCAAATGATCTTGGTGTTGGCTTTATCCCTTCAATTGATACAACAGGTGTTCGTTTTCTTGATTCTCAGACCGATACAATGGCAATTACCAGCAACAATTACAAAAAAATTATTAACACATTTGGGGCTCAGAATATTTTAATAGGTAAGTATCAAAATTATGAATCTAAAACCTTGCTGAAGTTCAAGGATATTAGTGCAAGCTACGACAGTTCCAGCATAGTTTCAGCATCAATAACTTTAAGGTATGCTAGTTACTATTTCAAGGACAAGCTTGGAACTACTGCATTTGATCTATATAGATTAAATTCCAATTTTAATTACAGAACTGTTACTTTTGATTCTGTCAATTCATCATCATATGGCAGCACATCACTGGCCAATTTCAGTGGTGTTGTAGCGGATTCATCATCCATAAATTTTCCCCTGGACAATCAAACAGTTAAAGACTGGCTTGAATATGCCGCTGATACAAATTATGCAGTTAAAAATTATGGTGTAATATTGCTACCGGCAATAAGCTCAAACACGATACGTGGATTTTATCTTTTCAATGATAATGTGGCATATGTTCCCACTGTAACAGTTATTCTTACAAAGAACGGTGAAACTGATACGATTACACTGAATAGTTCTGAAACCGTTGCCTTATCAGATGCGCCTCCTTCTATTATTCCCATAGAAAGATTATTACTTCAAAACGGGATCGCATACAGAAATATTCTTAACTTTGACCTTAGTAAACTGCCTTCGAACGTGATTATAAATAATGCAACACTTTTATTTACAATTGATAATTCAAATTCGTTTGTAAGTTCCTCCACCGATAAGCGTATACTTATTGGTACGGTTATAGACAGTGCTGCTAAAAAAGACAGTATATTTTTTGAAGCATCTCTTCTTGACACAATAACATATTCCATAAGTCTGAATTCGATGTTTCAAAGATGGAACTCAGGAATACTTCCAAACTTAGGAGTTACAATGAAAAATATTTCCGAGATAGAAAATCTGGATAACTTCGCCATATATACTCCGGCTGCTGCTGATATAACGAAGAGGCCGCGTTTAAAGATAACTTATACAAAAAGAAATTAATTAATAATGATCAGATCAAAAATTTTAATAATATTATTTATCCTTTCAGTTTCCGGACTGAGCCATTCTCAGGAAGAAAATTCCGGAGGCTCACCGTATTCAATTTTCGGTATCGGAGATCTTAGCTATTATTCAAGTACAAGGACATATTCCATGGGAATTACAGGAGTTTCTTTGTTTGGTAATTATGTTAATAATCTCAATCCCGCAACCATGACAAAGCTTAACGCAACAACAATTTCTACAAACTTTAATTATGGTTTTTTAAAATCGTCGAATGGAACACTTGAAAATAAAGTTTCAAACGGAAATGTTCTTGGAGTAAATATAGGAATTCCCTTTGATCAAAAGAGAGGATGGGTTATGGCTTTAGGATTTAATCCGGCGAGCCTTGTTGATTACAAAATTAAACTTGATGGCAATATCGGCGGCCAGCCATATGAACAGTTTTATTCCGGCAGGGGCGGTCTTTCCCGGATAAATGCAGGAATGAGTTATAATATTCTTAGCATGATCAGTGTAGGACTTGAGTATAATTATGCATTTGGGGAAATCAAGAACCGTAATTTCATAAACTTCAATAACTCAGCTTACACTAATACAAGAATTAACAGGGAGATAGATTTTCAAAGATCGTTTTTAAAAGGCGGAATTGTTTTTGAGCCGGGAAAAATATTTAAAAGTAAATCGTTGAAAAATTTAACTATCGGGTTTGTTTATCAATCAGGATTTAAACTTTCAGCTACACAAGACGGTATTTATACATCTTCATCGGGTGTCGACACTGTGAGGCTTAACTCCGGTACTATAGATGTACCCGATATGTATGGAGTGGGGATTTCAAATATCTTTGGAAAAAATTTTCTGTTAAGTGCAGATTTGGTAATGCAGGACTGGAGTAAATATAAGGAATTTGGAAGATCCCGATTGGATTTTCAATCGTCATTTAGGGCGGGATTAGGACTTGAAATAATTCCTGATCCGAATAAAAAATCTTTTTGGGGAAGTACGACTTATAGAATTGGCGGATTTTATGATAAAGGTTTTTACAAAATTTCTAATGAAGACATAATGTCATACGGCGTAAGGGCAGGCATTAACATACCATTAAGCAAATACAATTCTTTTGATTTAGGAATAAATTATTCCATACGCGGAAAAACGGGCACTGGTCTTATCAGAGATGAATACTTAAATCTGACTGCAGGTGTCAATTTTGGTGAACTATGGTTTTTAAGGCCTCGGGAAGAAGATCAATAAAATTTGGGAATTGGGATTTTCTTTAGAATTTATTAACTGACTCAAACTAAAAGCATGGAGTAATTTTAAATATGCAAAACTTTTTAAAAGCTGTGTTTTGGGATTACCCGGAATTTTCAAACGAAAATGATTTAGTAAAATAAATCCCTGATCCAAATGAAAATATTGAATTGCGAAGATGGTTTATGTACAGGTTTCTGGAAAATGGAAGAGTGATTGATGCAGTTAAATACTTCTCTTTAAAAGAGATTTCTGAAAATTTACATTATTTAAAAGTCAGCGATTATACTAGGGACAAATGGAATTGGATTATCAGAATGTATGGAAACAATTAGTGAAGATAAAAATTGTTATGCTTCTATTTTTCAAGAGGCAAAATTAAAAGACGGTATTTTCGAAGATGTCCCAACAGTTACTTATCAAATTGAGTCAAATTTGAATTTTATACTAAAGAACAGAAATATCTTTCCTAAAATAATTTTAAATTTTAATGAAGATGATTTTAAAGAACATTATAAAAATTTGATAATTAAAATTTCCCGACTAACAACTCTCTAAACAATGAAACATAATCTCAAAGATTACGACAAAGATATTTTTGAAGCAATAACTCACGAAACACGGAGGCAGGCAGATAAACTGGAGCTTATCGCTTCTGAAAATTTTGTTTCTTATGCAGTGATTCAGACGCTGGGTACAACCCTCACAAATAAATATGCGGAAGGTTATCCGGGAAAAAGATATTACGGCGGATGTGAATATGTTGACGTTGCAGAAAATATTGCAAGAGATAGAGCCAAAGAATTATTTGGGGCAGAATATGCAAATGTTCAGCCTCACTCAGGAAGTCAGGCTAATATGGCTGTGTATTTCACATTAGTTAAACCCGGTGATAAAATAATGGGAATGGATCTTTCACACGGGGGACATCTCACACACGGATCACCCGTTAATTTTTCGGGACAGCTTTATAATTTTACACAATACGGATTAAATCCACAGACTGAACTACTTGACTATGATCTTATCGAACAAGTTGCCACAAAAGAAAAGCCAAAGATGATCACAGTTGGCGCCAGTGCCTATTCAAGAAATATTGATTATCAGAAATTCCGGGAAATTGCTGATAAGATCGGAGCGTTTTTACTGGCAGACATTGCACATCCTGCCGGTTTGATAGCCAAAAAATTATTAAATGATCCTATTCCATATTGCCATGTTGTAACAACGACCACTCACAAAACATTAAGAGGCCCGAGAGGCGGGATGATCATGATCGGAAAAGATTTTGAAAATCCATTTGGGAAAAAAGCTCCGAAGTCCGGAAGGATTAAGATGATGAGCGAGCTGATCGATTCAATGGTGATGCCCGGAATACAGGGTGGTCCTTTAATGCATGTTATCGCTGCAAAAGCGGTTGCATTTAAGGAAGCTCTTGAAGATAATTTTCTCGATTATTCAAAGCAGATAATAAAAAATGCCCGGGCATTTGCGGACAAACTTATTTCTTATGATTATAAAGTTATATCCGGTGGAACCGATAATCATTTAATGCTGATCGATCTCAGGAATAAAAATATTTCAGGAAAAGCTGCTCAGGAAACTCTTGACGAAGTTGGAATTACCTGCAATAAGAATGCAGTTCCGTTTGATGACAAAAGTCCGCTCGTTACAAGCGGCATACGAATAGGAACACCGGCACTGACTACACGCGGTATGAAAGAAGCGGAGATGGAATCTATTGCAACCATGATCAATAAGATTATTTCAGCTCCTAAAGATGAAAATGTAAAAAATGAAGTATCCGAAGAAATAAAAGTACTTACCTCAAAATTCAAGTTATATGATGATCTAAAAATAGGTTGATCAAAAACTTATTTTACCAGATATGATTACAGATCCCGAAGACAAAAAAACTGAAGATAATGCCGGTCAAGAATCGGAGATGAGTTTTCTAGAGCATCTGGAAGAATTAAGATGGAGGATTATAAAATCAGCTATTGGAGTTCTTGCAGGCGGTATTATAGTAGGAGTTTTCATAAACTGGATCATGGATAATATTCTGCTTCTCCCCGCGACATCAACAATACCTCCCCTACAACTGCAGAATATAAAACCTTTCGGGCAGTTCTCTTTATACATGGAGGTTATAATTTTTGGCGGAGCTTTGATTAGTCTTCCAAATTTATTGTATCAATTCTGGAAGTTTATTGAACCGGCTTTGAAAACCGGTGAGAGAAAATATATTTCAAGTATTGTTTTCTTTTCTTCAATTTGTTTCCTGACAGGTGTCGTATTTGCATATATGGTATTGCTGCCGACAGCATTATCATTTTTTTCAACATTCGGATCTTCTATCATTAACAATATTATTGCTGTGGATGAATACTTCAGTTTTATAATATCAACTATGCTTGCAGCCGGTGTTGTATTCGAACTACCAATGGTGTCATTCTTTTTATCTAAGATCGGAATTCTCAAACCTGAATTTATGAGAAAGTACAGAAAACATGCCCTTATCATAATTCTTTTAATCGCAGCCATACTTACTCCAAGTCCGGATATTACAAGTCAGCTCTTACTCGCATTCCCTTTATTCATTTTATATGAAATAAGCATTATAATTTCTAAATTCTCTCAGAAGAAAGTCGACAATACTTCCAGTGAAGGTGTTACGTAAATTTTAAAATACTATTGTAAATTTTGAATTTAACAAAGATAGCAGAACCAATCAGCACAGAGATCAAAGAATTTGAAAAACAATTTTCAAATGTTCTGAAATCCAATGTAGCTCTGATAGATCTCATCACAAAATATATACTTAAACAAAAAGGAAAAAAGATCAGGCCAATCTTAGTTTTGCTGTCTGCAAAACTTTGCGGAGAAATAAATTCCCGGACATACATCGCCGCAAATCTCGTCGAATTATTACATACAGCCACACTCATTCATGATGATGTCGTCGATGATGCAAAAACAAGGAGAGGTTTTGCATCAATAAATTCTGTCTGGAAAAATAAAGCTTCAGTCCTGATCGGAGATTACCTTTTGTCAAAAGGTTTGCTGATCTCTCTTGAGAATAATGAATATGATTTTTTACAATTAACATCTGAAGCCGTCAACAGAATGAGCGAAGGTGAATTATTGCAAATTCAGAAGGCGAGAAATTTTGATGGCACAGAGGAAACGTATTTTAAAGTAATATCAGATAAGACAGCTTCATTGATAAAAGCCTGCTGTAAGCTTGGAGCAATAAGTACTGCAAAGAATAAAACCGATGTTGAAAAGCTGGGAATATTCGGAGAAAATATTGGAATTTCATTTCAACTCCGGGATGACATACTTGATTATACAGGTAGAAAAAAACTGCTTGGAAAATCTACCGGAAATGATCTGAAAGAAAAAAAATTTACTTTGCCTTTGATCGTTTCTCTGCGTAATGCTCCGAAAAAAAGATCATCTGAAATAATGAAGCTCATTAAAAGTGACAGGACAAAAAAATTCGATGAAGTTTATGAGTTCGTTATGCTTAACGGAGGAATTGAATATGCAGTCATTAAGGTAAAAGAATATTCTGAGGTCGCTAAAAATTCAATTTTGGATTTTCCTGAAAGCGATGTAAAAAATTCTATGATGGAGTTTGTGGATTTTGTGAGTGAAAGGGAATATTAGTTTTAAACCGTATACTTCGACAATTCTTTTCTTCTTCTCAATATTGAAATAAAAAATCCCAGTACAAGTACCAGTGTTCCCGTCCAAAGTACATTTATAAAAGGCTTTACCGATGCAGTAAGCACGAGTGTTTCATCGGCTTTTGGTGTAAGGGATGCATTCTTATTGTTGACAACAGCAATTGTGGCAGTCGGACCGCCCTGATCTTCACCTTTTACAATCATTTTAACAAAGTAAAAATTGTATATATCGTTTCCTGTTATTTTAGCAACAAGATATTCAGGATTTCCTTCAGTATATTTTATTTTAGGTTCTAAAGTCTCAGTGTATTTACTGTCTTTTACTTTTATGACCGCACCGATAGTATAATTTCCTGATTGTATTTCTTTTCCGCCTTTATCAATATTACCAAAATCAAAATCGTTGAACTGAACATTTACATTGCCTATCTTTTTTTCTTCACCTTTTTTCAATTCAATTAACTCATCATCTGAAAATAATTCCGGCTCTACCAATCCCATTGGGGAAAGATAAAAATCCTTCGTAACAAAGTTAGCTATATCAGGATTTTTCATAAGTCCTTTTGAGTATTCGCTGTAATACATTACCGGCTGTAATAACATTTCCTGGTTATCTTTTTCCACTTTTACATTAAAATGATATTTTGTGTCTGTCTTATTATTTGGGTCCTGAAAAGGAGTAGCTCCAATATATGTAAGTGTATAGCCGAATGCATTTTGCGGCATGTTTAATTCAAGGGATAAATTTTCTTCCTTACTGTATTTAGAAGAGCCGATTATTCCGAGAAATATAAGTGCAATACCTATATGCGCAATATATGCACCGGTGTATGATTTATTTTTTCTGAAAGCATTTACTGCCAACTCAGCATTAACAAAAAATGTAAAAAGTGATGCAAGCGCAAACAGTGCAATTAAAAAATCCTGAACTCCCACAAAGACAAGGCCCATTGTAATGATGAATGATAAAGTAAGGGGAAACAATATGCTTTTAAAAAATCTTCGTTCATCATTCTGCTTCCATTTGAGCAGCAGGCTGATACCATTTATTAATGCAATAAGGATTGCAATAGGAAGGTTCATGCGGTTGTAAAACTCCTGATCAATTGTACCTTTTTGAAAAATGGGCCATGTCGTACCGGCAAATATTACCAATGCAGCCGCACATAAAGTTATTGATCCGATAAATAGTGTCGATTCTCTCGAAAGCATTTTATTAGTTTCACTGTTCAATGCTTTGAGTTCTCTGTAACGATAAAGAATTGCTGTTATTGAAATTAAAATGAAAACTGAAATGAATACTATTAGTGAAAGATAAACTTCATAACCCGGATCAACAAATGAATGAACTGATGAATCACCAAGTATGCCGCTTCTTGTTAAAAATGTTGAATACAAAACCAACAGATATGCAGTGATGCATAATATAAGATTAGTTTTTTTATAACCGCCGGTTCTTTTTTGAGCAATCATAGTATGTATGGAGGCAACTATTATAAGCCATGGAATAAAAGAAGAATTTTCCACCGGATCCCAGGCCCAGTAACCGCCCCATCCGAGCACGCCATACGCCCAGTATCCGCCCATCATTATGCCTAAACCAAGTACCATTCCTGAAAATAAAAGCCAGGGCATAGAAAATTTGATCCAATCATTATATCTGTTTTTCATCAATGTTCCGATAGCAAAACAAAAAGGTGCAGCCAATGATGAAAAGCCCAGGAATAAAGTCGGAGGATGAATAGTTATCCAGAAATTCTGAAGAAGTGGATTTAATCCACGTCCCTCTTGCGGAACAAATCCAAATTCTACGTCTCCGGCAAACTTTTCCCAAACGAAAAGGAATGGTGACTTTAAAATTAATATAAAAGCTAAGAATGCAACTATAAGAGAAAATATGCTCATCACCTGTGGTTCAAGACGGTCACCTTTTGAAACATAGTTAAGAAGAAAAATTCCGATAACTGCAGTCATTGTAAGCCACAGCATAAAGCTGCCTTCCTGGCCGGAATAAAATGTGGACATGAGAAGAGGAAGCTGAAGCTCAGTATTACTTTGTTCCCATACATATGCAAACTGGAATTGATGAGTCAGGATCAAATACATCAGGTAAGCTCCTGTAGCAAGTATTCCGGCAGCAGTCAAATGATAAAAGAGACGGCCAAGCTTTAAGAATTTTTCTTTACCTAAGTGAGCAAGGAAAAAACTTATCGAAGAGAAAACTGCAGTTGCAAAAAATATGTATACAAGAATTTTTCCTATCATACTTTATTAATTCGCCTTCTCCTGAATTTCTTTTCCGTCAGCCTCATACTTAGAAGGGCATTTGGTTAAAACATCTTTAGCATAAAAGCTATCATCTTTAACTTTACCTTTAGCAACAATTGCTTCAGCAACATCAAAATTATTCGGCTTAGCTCCATCTAAGATGACCTTCATTTCATTTTTATTATCATCGACCATATAAAAAGAAAATGTATTGGTTGAGGCATCAAACTTCGATTCTTTGCCTTTTATCCAATGCCCTTTAACCTCAACTGTCCTCAACCGGTCTTTTGCTTCGTCAAAGTTCACATATTCAATTTTACTGTCTATGAAAGACATAAATCCTATTGCAAGGAAAACTATAATGATCAAAACTCCTAGTATTGTTTTTGATTTTTTGGTCATACTAATATAAATTAATCAGATCTTTTACTTTGTTCAAGTTTTTTTACTTTTTTATCCAGTGTCCAGATATAACCGAATATTCCAATCCATATAATAAAAACGATCAGCATCACAATGTACATGGAATTATTTTCCAGAAAATCATACAAACTCATTAGTCCGAAATGCTCCTTGTTTCAGTGAACTGCAATCGTTCAATTCTAATTTTTAAATTTAAGATCCACAAAAATAACATTGTAAATCCAACTAATGAAGTCAAAAAAATAATAAACATCGTACTATCCATGTTAATCTTTCCCTGGCTGTTAATGATAGGATCAGGATGGAGACTCTCTACAATTCTCGGCATTATAAAAACAAAAAAAGGGACTGTTACACCGGCAAGGATTGAATAAACAGATGAAAGTCTTGCGCGACGTTCATCAGAATCAGTTGCAGATCTTAGTGCAAAATATGCACCATAAATTATCAGCAAAATAAATATTGAAGTTTGTCTGGGATCCCAGTTCCAAAAAGAACCCCAATTAAATTTTGCCCATAATGAACCTGTGGCAGTTGCAAGAATGCAGAATAAAAAACCAAGCTGTGCGGCGGAATATGATTTTATATCGTAATCAAGCTCACGTGTTCTTAAATATTTTATTGAATACCACATTGACATAAAGAAAGCAACTACCGCTATCCAAGACATAGGTACATGAAAATAAAGTACACGAGCCTTATCACCCAATGCGGGGATGTTCGGAATAGGAAGGAGTATTCCGGTAATTATTACCGCCGAGATCGTAATGAAGATCAGGATTTTAAAAAAAATGTTCATATACCTTTTCTGTTGATTATAAAAGCCTTATCGGTTCTTTCAAAATCTACTTTAGGATAGTAGTCCATTGCAAGCGGGGCCGACAAAAGAAGCAACATTGACTGATCAGTAATTGCTTCCCGGGTACGGTTGATGAGTTCCTTACCGATACCAGATTTCTGAAATTCGATATCAACTGCAAGATCGGAGAGATAACAGCAATAACAAAAATCTGTGAGACTTCTTGCAATGCCTACAATTTTTTCTTCAGACCACGCAGTAATTATCAGGTTAGAGTTATCAAGCATTTTTCTGATTCTGGGAAGATCATCCGAAGGCCGGTTAATTCCGGATTTTATGAAAAGTTCTGATACTTGTTCAGCGGTAATCGGAGTGTTAATCTTGTAAGTTATTTGCATTTTAAAATTACTGCGGGATAGGCATTCCCATTTGTTCGTAAATATCTTCTATTTGTTTTTTATTTTTCATTGCTTCTATATTCGTGGGATCAAGTTCAAGCGCCTTACGATAATACTTTAGAGCAGGTCTGTACTTTTCACGTGCGGGGAGGTTTGCTTCAAACATAAGGTAATTACCGGCAGAAACACATGTGGCTACAACTTCTTTTTTATTAATATCTGATTTTTCCTGTGAATATTTTTCGATTGCATCATTCGCTACTTTTACAAATTCAGATGCCTTCTCATCACTCTGTCCTCCGGAGTTATTTTCAGTTTGAGTTTTATCCTGAGGCACAACAGCCGGGTCATTTTTAGAAGACATTTTATTTTCTTCGGAGATTTTTTTATCCTCCATTTTTGAACAGCCACTAAGGCATATCAGAAATGTAAATACCGATAGGAATAATTTCATAAAATTTTTATAATTTAATAATGTAGGAGTGATTCAATTGACAACGTTCAAAATTACCCTAAAAATTCCTTTTAGCCAATTCAATTAATTAATCTTCCCATATATATTTAAAAAGCATCAGTGATGCAGTTATAACTACGATCGAATATGAAATAAGTATCTGAAGTTCACCCATAAGCTTTTCTGTGCTTACTCCTATGCTTGCCAGCTTAGTGGCATTTACCGCAGTAACGATCAAAGGTAGAAGTATGGGGAAAGAGAGTACAGGATAGAGTGTTCCTTTATTGTTTGCTTTTGAAATGATAGCGGCAATTATAGTTGATGCCGAGACTAATCCAAGATTACCAATGAAAATGATCAAAATAAAACCTGAAATATTTTTTACATGATAGTCCGTTATCAGAACGAACAATGTAATAATTAAAATATTTATTGCATAGCTCAGGAAAAGATTGAATATCATTTTGCCGATAATTATTGCAGAAGGGTCAGCAGAAAGTTTCAAAGCTGCTGAAGTTTCTTTATCCTCTTCTTTAACGAAAGTTCTTGAAAGACCGTTTGAAGCTGAAAAAAATATCGCTATCCATAACAAACCTGTTAATATTTCATCATCAACTATTTCTTCCCCTAAAGAAAATTTTATTATTGAAATAATAATTAAAACAAACATTACAAGTGAATTAATTACATATCTAGTTCTTAATTCAGATCTAATGTCCTTTTTGAAAATTAATAATGATGTCCGGTAAAGATCACGCATTTTTGTATTCTTCAATATTAATTGAGTTTTCACAAAGTTCTTTATCCTTTTCATCGTTTGTTGCAATTAAAAGTATTCCCCGCTGCATCTGTAATCGGGAGACCTTTTTAATTAGCTCAATACCCTCATTGTCGAGGTTAGATCCGGGTTCATCCATAAGAAGTATCGGAGGATTATTAATCAAAGCAAATGCAAGTTTTAATCGTTGCTTCATTCCTGAAGAATAATTTTTCAAATATTCATTTTTCCTGTCATAAAGATTTACCTCATTCAAAAGGTGATCTATTATTTCCGATTCAATAAAAGATTTCTGTGATTTAAGTTTATAAAAAAAATCAAGATTTTCAAATCCGGTAAGTTCATCGTACAAATTTATATATGGTGAGATCAATCCGGTACTTAAATACCAATTCTCTTTCGGTATGTTCAAACCATTATTGTATATTTTGATATCACCCTTTGTCGGATTTAGGAGATTTGCAATTATTTTTATCAATGTGGATTTGCCTGAACCGTTTTTGCCGGTGATGCTCAGAGATTTTCCGGATGAGATTTTGAAGCTGAGGTTTACGAAAACATTTTTACCGGAGAAACTTTTCGAAATATTCTGGCAGACTATTTCAATATTGCTCATTTACAGTAGTAGTAATATTTGTTACGAAGTGAATAATGGTGAGTTTATTAATTTTGTATAATCCCGTGATGTTCAGAAAATCTTTGCTCCCGGCGTGTTAATGCATTTTCAAATCTTCTTAATTCCTCTTCAGTTTCAGGTATGATACGTGAAACCTTTACTTTCATTTTTGTTTCCGGATCTATGCTCACAAAAGTAAGGTAAGCGCTATTTGAATGTGAGATCCTGCCCGTCCTGATATCTTCAACTTCAACTTTGACACCTACTTCCATTGAAGTAACAAATGCCCTGTTTACAGATGCTTTTAAGCGAACTATATTTCCAAGAAGAATCGGATGATGAAAATTAAGATCACTGACAGCAGCTGTTACTGCTACAGTATTACAGTGGCGGGAAGCGGTAAGAGCACCTGCTATATCAATCCAGTGCATAAGTCTTCCGCCAAGCAGGTTTCCAAGTATGTTAGTGTCATTTGGAAGGACTAATTCGATCATTTCCACCTGTGAAGCTTTAACGGTTTTATTAATCATATTTTATAAGGGGACATTACGCCTAAGCGCTTTCACTCTTGAAAGAAATTCACTGTTTGTAAACCTGCTTTCAAATCTTTCTATTTCTTTTTTTGCTTTGTCATATTGTTTCTTTATAATCAAAGTCTGGATCTTACCATAAAGTGCGTCATCAGAATAATCTGTTTCGAAGTAATCATCAAGTACATTATCATAATAAACTAACGCAGATTTATAATTGCCAAGATTGAAATAAAGCTCAGCACTTTTAAGTGCTTTGTAGGAAAGCTTATTTTTTAATTCTTTTATTTTAGATTCAGATTGCCCGGCATTTTTACTTCGCGGATACAGCTCGAGAAAATTCTGAAATTCAGTTATGGCATATCTTGTATATGTTTGATCAAGATTGAAAGCAGGGGAGAGCTTGTAATAACACATTGCCAGTGAATATCTTGATTCTTCAATGAGGCTGCTGGTAGGATAACTTTTTATGAGTGTTTCAAATTCATAGGCTGCGAGAATATACTCTTCGCGTTTATAATAACTCATTCCCAGAAAGTAAATTGCTTTGTCTACGACACTGCTGCCGGAAAATTTTAATTTAATCAGATTAAAATCGTCTATTGCATCAAGATAATCTTTTTTGTCATAACGGGACTTGGCCTGTGAATATGCCTTTTCAGGATCATCGGTTGTTATGTCACTTCCTTTAGAAGAACCGCATGAATAAAATATGGAAAAACTAAATCCAAGAATTAAAACTGTTAAAAAATGTTTCAGAAAACTATTGTGAAAATTCAAACTCTCCAATCTTAATATTTTAATTGCTTTAAACTATTTGCTTCTTATAATGAAAAATAAAATTATTGCTGCTGCAGAGGTTGCGATTATTAAAACCGGAAATAATAATTTATTGAGAGTATTTTCTTCCGGAAGGGCTGAACGGGAAAATTTGTATCTGTGATCTTCAACTATATTAAGCTTATCCAGTTCAAAACTATCGATGACTTTTTTATTGAAATTATTAAGATAAAGTGAAGAAGAATTTTTTTGATCGATCAATTCCAGATCGTATGATATTGAAACTTCACGGGCAACTTTTTTCGTACCTAATAACCTGTCACTGAATAAATTATTGTATTTTATTTTTATAACCGGATTCTTTATTGAGACAATGTAGTCAATATTACCCGAATCTTCGTTTACTAAAATTTTGTATTTACTGAATTTTCTTTTTATACTCTCAATAAGAAACAAATGTTGCTCTTTATTTCCATCAGTAATAATATTGTAGAATTTACCTTCTCCCAGTAATACAAGCTTATTGCTAAAGGGAACAAGACTTTCATCCAACAGATTATCAACCGCATTAATATTCGAAACCTGGTTATCCTGTGAAAAGGAAATACCTCTTAGTATTATAAAACTAAAAATACAAAAGAGATATTTTAATTTCATTTATCCGTATATGCCTCTGAGCTTTAATACTCTTGAAACTTTGTCGATGGCATGAATATAAGCCCCAAGCCTGAAGGACGTATTATATTTAACTGCTGTATTATAGACAGCATCGAAAGCTTCTGTCATCATTCTGTTCAATCTGCTGTTTACATCATCCTCATCCCAGAAATATCCGATACGATCCTGTACCCATTCAAAATATGAAACTATTACTCCACCCGAGTTTGCAAGAATATCGGGAATTACTCTTATTCCTTTACTAGAAATGATGTCGTCAGCATCAGCGGCAATCGGACCGTTTGCACCTTCAACTATTAATTTTGCTTTTATTCTGTTTGCATTATATGCAGTGATCTGATCTTCTTTTGCGGCGGGTACAAGTATATCACACTCAAGTTCAAGAAGTTCTTCATTAGTCACAGGCGTTCCGAAATTTCCTCCTTCAAGTGATTTGTTCTTAAAAACAAATTCTATTGCCTTATTTACATCAATACCTTTTTGATCATAATATCCGCCGGAAACATCGCTGATAGCTATGATCTTAACTCCCTTTTCATTTAAAAGCTGAGCACTTACAGAACCAACATTTCCGAATCCCTGAATAAC
>JBDSYA010000334.1:0-5177 GCA_039925865.1 Ignavibacteria bacterium | reverse complement strand
TTACCGCCGCCGTTGGTGTTGCTTCATCCACCAACGGCATAACACGTCGCTAAAGCAACTCGTTGTTCCAAACGGTTTGTTCTTATTCATTCAAAACATCCATATAATTTTCCAGTATTCCAAACTCATCATTTCCCTTATAATAATATTTTGCTGAAGAATATTTATAGTCAAATGGTTCAGATGCAAGGTTCCATTTAGGATTAATAGGATTGGCGTGGATGTAGTTAATTTTCTGCTCAACTACTTTCTTTGAATACAGAGACACCGACAGCGGATCTCTTTCCCAGAACTGATATTTCCTGTCTTTTGCTCCGACATACATTGAATTGTAAATCTCAGGATGATAAGATTTAAGATCACGTAAAATCGTTTGTCCCGTAAATTTCATTGAATCTCTCTGAAAATCGGATTTTTCAAGACCTTGATTTATTCTCCATACTGTATGAAAATGATTTGGCATTATAACAAAAGCAAAAATTCTGACACGTTTTGAACTAACTAAGAATTTAAAACTTTCGATAATTATATTCTTATATTTATCGGGTTTTAGTATATGCTTCCAATTAAGGACTGTCGCTGTAAAAAAGAAAAAGTTTTTTATCATTTAGTAATCTTATCGTAGTCATAAAAAGCAGAACAAATTAATTTCGGGTGTTAAAAGTATCAAGACTAAACCTATTTCAAGATAAAAAAATGCAGGATATTCTTTGGGGTTGCCATGCTGTGTGCGCGAGAAATGAGTTCTGCCGTTGGTGGATGGAGCAACACCAACGGCGGCGGTAAAAACATTAATTATGAGGCAATGCGAACTGATAAAAATAATGATTTCATTATTGATAATTAATAAATTTATGGATAGATTTAGCCTGAAATAAAAATAATTCTAAAAAATAATTTCCATTAACCCACTTTATTTTTAAATTTAGGAGAAAGAAAATGAAAGCAAAATTATTGATTTGTTCTTTTCCCGCTCTATTCATCGCGTTAGTCTTATTTGGATTTGGAATAAAAGATCATCCAAATAATATTCAAACCACATCAGCAACTAAATACGCAATTACAAATACTGATGTTTCTACACCATCTATTCCAACTGAACTTGACGGAGCCTGTACATATACATGGTCAGCTCAAACATCAGGAACAACCAGCCAGCTATTATCTGCATCGGCTGTATCCTCTCAGATCGGCTGGGCGGCAGGTGTTGGACCCACAGTAGTAAAAACTTTAAACGGTGGGACAACCTGGACCCCTGCAACCGGTACCGGAATTGTCGGTGACATTTATAACATATGGGGTGTTGATGCCAACACCGCATTTGTTACAACCAGTCCCGCAGCAACTTTTATTTACAAGACAGTTAACGGAGGCACTACCTGGACACAGGTATTTACACAAGTTGGCGGATTTATTGACGCTATACAAATGATCTCACCGACAGAAGGATATGCCATAGGTGATCCGGTTGCTGCTAAGTGGACAGTATTAAAAACGGTCGACGGAGGCAACACCTGGGCAAGAATGGCAACAGAACCTACTCAGGTTGGAACTGAAGCCGGATGGAATAATGCATTCATGATTTTAGGAACAGACATGTGGTTTGGAACCGGTGCAACAAGAGTTTATCATTCTACCGATCTTGGAGTTACCTGGACCTCCGGTGCTACAACCGGAACGCTGAATTCATATGCGCTTCAATTTAACAGCAGCGGCGCTACTGGATTAGGATTAGCAGGCGGAAGCCCTGCTGCTACACCATTAGTCAGATCTGTTAATGGAGGTACAACTTATTCAACAGCAACTGCACCGGGAACAACCGGAAATCTAAACGGACTTGAAGGCGATGCAAGCGAGTGGTGGGCTTTAAGAAGCAGTGCTATAGTTTATTATTCAAACAACCATGGTGCAACCTGGACTCCTGCATATACACAAACAGGTGCTGTCTTCCAGGATATTGATTTTACAAATGAAAGCGGATGTCCTGTCGGATGGGCTGTTGGAAATACCGGAGCCATTGCAAAAATGTCACCTCCATTCACAAAGACATTACAGCTTACTGCTTTGATCGAAGGTTTCTGGAATTGTACTTCTAATATAGGTGATACTCTGACTGTAGAACTTAGAAGCGCTACTTCACCATTTGGAATAATTGATGTTGCATCCGGTAAAAGTGACGGAAGCGGAAATCTGACTGTAAGTTTTGATGCAGTTATTGCCAACAACACTAATTACTACATAGTTATCAGACATAGAAACTCCATTGAAACCTGGAGTAAAACAGGAGGAATCTTGTGGCCAACAGGTGTTAACACAATAAGCTACAATTTTACAACCGCAGCAGCGCAAGCATTTGGCAGTAACCAAGTTTTGAAATGCGGCAAATTTGCTATTTACAGCGGTGATGTAAATCAGGATGGAACTGTTGATGGATCAGACGGTGCATTGGTTGATAATGATGCTTCCAATTTTGTCAGCGGTTATGTAAATACGGATGTTAATGGTGACAGTATTGTTGATGGTTCTGACGGTGCTATTGTTGATAATAATTCATCTAATTTTATAAGTGTTTCAAGACCATAGATAAATTATATATAGGAATACCGTTTCAATATAAAGCCGGTTAAGATCATATACAGATTCTGAACCGGCTTTTTAATTTATTGTGTCAGAAAAAATATCCCTTTCTATGAACCACACTCCTGTAACTCTTCGACTTTCTCAAGAAGCCACGATTACATACCAATCGTGTTTACAAATGGTTATTTGAAAACTTTTGTTCAACTTCAGATAAAGAAGGCATTGATTTAAATTGCTATTGAGGTCAACTTGAGTATTAATATAATGAAAGATTCTATTTTGGTTTTTTGAATTACTCCCAAAGGCTCCGGCATATACTGGTTTTACTTATAACTTTCCGTAATACAATTTTGTCTCATACTCCATTTTCACTTTTCCATTCACATTCTTTTTCTCAAAAATATTTTCAAGATCCTGAAGCATTTCATTATACAGTGGGTTATCCTCCAAAGGGATGTAAGAAGAAAAAAGTAATCTTCCTTTTAAGCCATCATAATTAAGTTCCTGAAAATTTGGGAAAGTATTTATTTGAACTTCGTCTGGAAAGAAAAAAGTCTTTCTTTCGTCATCGTCCACATCAGCCTGATATATTTTCTCGTAATCTTTCCCTACTTGATCACTACACTTTCGTAATCATCCATAAATGCGGATTGGCGGTCCCTTAAATTCCACATTAAAACTACATAACCATTTGTTTTGAGAATTCTTTTACATTCTTCCCTGCAATTTTCTTTATCAAACCAATGAAAAGACTGTCCGGAAATTATGACATCAATGGTGTTACTTTCGAGGGTTGTTGCTTCTGCTTTTGCGTTAATGCTGATAAAATTTGTATTATTGAAAAAATTTTCTTCAGCAGCTTTTCACATCTCATTATTCGGCTCGACGCCGTAAACTTTATTCCAATGTTTAACCCTGTTGCGTCCGGACTTAGTCCTGACACAACAGTATATAATGTAATTCTTGTTATCGATCTTTTTTGCTCAACCCAAGGTCTGCCAATAGGGCAATTAACATTTATATAGTATGCAAGCTATAATAAACTACTAAATCCCATAATATCTTATAGCCGTGAATGACTGAGAAACTGTTATGCTACATTGTCTTGCGGCATTAAAGGTTCATTATATTCAAGAACAGCCGTATTTCCCGGGACAGGAGTGGTTGCAAACTGCCTGTCTTCAGCATTATTCAATTCAGTAAATGCACCGAAATTATCCGAATCCATTTAACTTAAGTATTTCAATCAAATTAATATTATCGAAAAATCGCAGGTAACTTTAAAAATTTTTAATATAAAAGGAAAGTTAGTACAGACAATATTAAACCAAAATTTAGAACCGGTGAATATGAAAAAGTATTTCACGCAGATTTTTTAAATTCAGGCATTTATTTCTATACCTTAGAGCTTGCAAATAAAAATTCCACCATTAAAGAATCAAGGAAGTTTGTAATTGTTAAATAATTTCTTCATTGATGCATTAATTTATTTCTTCTAAGTTCATCAAAAATACTGTCTATGAAAAAGTATTTTATATTAATTATTTTCTTCTCGATAATTTCCTTTTCAAACGTTTATTCACAATGGATTAGGCAGCACATAGCAACTGATTTTGTAGCATATGATATCAGATTTATTGATAAAAGTACCGGCTGGATCTGCGGTGATACAAGGATATTCAAGACAACAAATAGTGGCTTCAATTGGGTACAACAACCTAATCCTTCCCAAAGCACTTTATTTCAAATTCATCCCGTCAACAAAGATGTAGTTTATGCAGCCGGATATTGTACTATATTAAAAACTACAAATGGAGGGGATAATTGGATATCAATAAGAACCGGATCTTTACCATGTCCGTTTAGACTAAGAGCTATTTGGTTCATAAATGAAAACACAGGATGGTTTTGTGGCGACAGATTTACAATCAGAACCACAGATGGATGTAAAACTTTAATTGATTCAGTAGCCCTTAATGCTACTCTGTTTGATATTCATTTTAAAGATTCATTAACCGGTATAGCAACAAGTGGGGGAAGAACTTTTCGAACGGAAAACAGTGGAGTTAACTGGCAAGAAATTCCATTGGCCGTTGGAACAATGACCCCCCTTAATTACCGCGAAACATTCATGGGTAATACAGGGTGGACCGCAGGAACTTCCAACGTTGTAAGTAAGACAACAAACTATGGCATAAGTTGGGACAGTATAAGTTCAATTGAAAATGGGTTTGATCAGATTTTCAGCATTGAATTCGGAAACGAATTAACGGGTTATGCCGGCGGAAATAACAGAAAACTACACAAGAGTACCGACGGCGGATACACGTGGTTTGCTCAAGCGGTCAGCCAGTTTGGTCCTGCTACATATGGATCTATTTATGCTTATGATGCAAACATTGTATGGGTTGCAGGTGGTTATGATTTTATACTTTATACAAATAATGGCGGATTAACAGAAACGAAACAATTGAGTAATTTAATGCCGGCGGATTTCAGACTTCATCAGAATTTCCCTAACCCGTTTAATCCAAAGACCCAAATCAGTTATGACGTTTTGAAAAGAGGAAAAGTAAAAATTGAGATAATAGATCTAA
>JBDSYA010000333.1:0-13509 GCA_039925865.1 Ignavibacteria bacterium | reverse complement strand
AGGCATAAACTCAGCAGCTAGTGTCGGGACAAGTCCCTGCACCACTTGATATATTCAGATATTGAAAATTAATTATGGAAGCACTACTTTTATTTCAATTAAAATACTCACACTAATGAAAATTTATTATTCCTGCATTATTATTCTTTTAATACTATGCTCAACTGTATATCCTGTAAATGCTCAGCACACAAAGGTTCAGAAGATACAGCATGTACTTGACAGCATCAGAATTGAATACGAGAATGCTGCAAAGAATAAAATACCTTCGCTGAATGTACTTATCCATACACCTTCAGACTATATCTTTGTTTCTTCAAATGCGCCTGGAGAAACTCCTGTTACTGAAAATACTTACTTTCGTTTCGCAAGTAATACAAAGAACTTTACTGCGACCTCAATATTGAATATGCAGGAAGACGGTTGGCTTGATATAAAATCAAAGATCACAGATCTCATTCCAGGAAGCACTATACCTTTTATTCCCGACAGTCCTGATTTCAACATTCCATATAAAGATCAGATTACAATTGAACAATTGCTTAATCATTCAGCTGGTGTTTATGATATTGACAATGACAGCGTGCCGGGCCTTGATGGATTAACCTATGTTGAATACATGACAAAGAAGGATTCGGGTTTTCAATTTGAGCTTAATGAGTTGGTTAATCAGGATGCATTGAATCAGCTTTCATACTTTGCGCCGGGACAAGGCTTTCATTACAGTAACACAGGCTATACAATGCTGGGGGAAATTATTGAAAGAGTTTATACATTCAGAAGCGGCAAGAGGAAATACTATGCAGATTATTTGAATGATTATATTACAGGAAGCTTAACTACAGCTGGACCTATGGAAATCTTTTTTCCTTATTTATCATCACAGATTTCTATCCCTGAACCTTTTGTAAAAGGAAATATATTTATGCCAGGCGGGACTTTTTTAGTACTTGAAAAGCAGAATATGTCAGCGAATGTGGCAGATGGAAATGGAATTGGAACAATGGCCCTGCTTAATAAGTATATCCGCTCTCTTATGAAAGGAGAGAGTGTCCTTACAGCTAAAAGTGTTGAGCTGATGAAGAATACTGTCTCCGAACATAATAAGACCTACGGACTCGGATGCTTCTATGTGGAGAATCTCGGATACGGACACAATGGCAACATCAAAGGATATCTTTCACAAATGTTTTATGATCCCCTCACTGATGTATCTGTCATTATGATGACAAATGCAGTTGACTACAATCACGAAATGCCGGGACTACTAAATGGTTTGTATACTTTGAATAACACAGGTTATGCTGCAAGGGAAATTTTGGATCTTCCGGCGAATAAACTGACAACTTTAGTAAAGTAATTGTTAATCCTTGTGGGAATCTTTTTGCGTCAGGCAAAACTCTATACGAAAATAAGCATGGAGTACATTTCTCTGACACACATGACTTTGTGAAAGCCTAAGCTATATACATTTGGCTCTATTAGGGTGCTTATTTCAATCCTTACAGTTAAACGTTAAAGAAGATCAATTATAAAAAATTCTTAGTATAATTCTCTGTGTATAAATTAATGTACTTGACTCAGGACTATACTCAATACTGTAATTTTGTATAGCATGACAATCGGACAATTAGCAAAATTATCGAATGTAAACATAGATACCATAAGGTATTATGAGAAGCTAAAACTTTTACCCAAGCCTAAAAGGTCGAAGAATGGCTACAGAGAATACAATAATGATTACAATATTAAAATAAATTATATATTGAGGGCAAAAGCCCTGGGTTTTACTTTAAGAGAGGTTAAAGAAATATTCAATACCAATGAATGCGAAGATCTGTTTGAATTAACTTCAGAAAAAATTAAAGATGTGGAAAGCAGAATAAGCAACCTGAATAATTTAAATAAGAAATTGAAATTTCTTCTAAAGAAATGCCCGGTTACAGGATCCATTGATAATTGCTCAATAATGAAATCAATTTTAAAAACTCAATCATAGAAAAATGAAAAGAAAAATCGAAATCTTTACTGCAGGCTGCCCTATTTGTGAAGAACAGGTGCAGAAGATCAGGAAAGAAACTTGCGACAGCTGTGAAGTAGAAGTATTAAATGTCAGAGAAGATAAATCGGCACTTGAAAAGAGTAAAAACTATAATATAATATCGCTGCCTTCTGTAGTTATAAACGGAGTTCTTGCAGATTGCTGCAGTAATAAAGGTATCAACATTGAAACATTAAGGTCATTAGGCATAGGAAGTTCTATTTTATAGAAGGCATTAAAAAAATTATTTTTTATTGACGACTCTTCTTTCGACTTTTATAAAAATAATAAACGAAGACTAAATACTTTTCAGAGTTCATTATGTTGAAGGAAGCTTTGTGTATATGATTTTATATTGTTTAAGTTGACTAAAAAGGAATTAATAAATTAAAATTAAATTTTTTTAAATTTCTGTGAACCATTTACAAAATGTTTACGTTGTTCCAAACAGCCGGAGCCCTCCGGCAATCGTTCTTTCATATTTTGTTCTTCCTTTAATTTATCCCTGCACATTTCCATTAATTCCGTGCAGGGATTTTTTTTTGTTTTTAAGAACTGATAATATTTATTGTTATTCTGAGCGAAGAGAAGAATTTAGTTACACTAAAATGGATTTATGGTGATTGTTTTGCTTCAATTGCTTCACCGGCTCATACAAAATGACAAGTATATCTTTTCGCTTACTTTCATTGTGACAATTTATTCTTTACTTTCCGCTCTTTTATAATGTATTGTCCACGCCGGTTTCCAGGAAATCTTATCTACTGAACTCTGCCAGTTCCATTCAAACTGGTCATCATTTATATCTGAAAAAACCATTCTCATGTAATAATTCTTGTTGGATTTGTTTTTCCGCGCCTCTATCATATTTAAGATTACTTTATTTCCTTCACCCCCTCCTGCAAAAGTCATATATGCGCCGGAGTTGTCTACCCATGTCTGTTTCCAAAGATTTGTAACCGAATCAAAAGCTGACCAACTTTTACCAGTAAATGTCCCATCATTAGTGGAAAAATTCTCCTCTACTATATAACCATTCATCGTCACGTTAATTTGATTGGTGCCCTTTAGAGAGTCATTCCAGTAGGCATCCCATTTCCCTATCCAAAAATCTAATGTTTTGTCATTCTGCTGAGCAATTAAATTTGAATTCATTAATACAGTAAAAAGCAAAAGTATTGTTTTAAATTTGTTCATAAAAATTATTTTTTTAATTTATTGAGAATTGTATTAAAATAAGTTTAAAAGTTATTTCAATAAATCTCATATATATGAGATGGGTGATCAACATTCCAGTAGCCTTAATTCGGATATAATTACATTTTGAATACAACTTGCCCGTTCTCATAAAAATAATTATTTTTACAAATGATCGAGCTTAATGCTATGAGGAAGTTTTTTATTTATGAAGAAACCTCCAAAACAGTTGTCAGTGTAACCAGCGGAATATTGATTGCAATGTTTAATATATTTTCAGGAATAATTGTGGTATATATAATTTTGCAATTGATCATTGATAATTTCACCCTGACTATTTTTAGTTTACTAATAATTATTCCTGCGGGGATCTTTATTGGAATGTGTTTTTTAAAAATGATAATAAAATTTTCTGATCTGATGCTGGGTAATACGCAAATGGAAATGTATTCTTATGTAAGATTAATTTTGCTTATGTCCGTGTTACAATATATTTTAATTTTATTATTATATTCTTTAAATAAAATAGCAGACTTCATTGGGCTAAACATTATTTAATAAATTTTGAAATTACGCCAAAATTGACAAAATAAATTTTTCTGACATCTGAATATATTATTATGAGTTGAAATTTGAAGAATGAGTTGGCATAATACATGTAATTGAAATGGAAATTAATTCGATAAATAAAACTAAATTATGGGAATTTCACTAAGTCCTCAGCATCTCAAAAGATATAAAGATCTTTCAAGACTATTTCTTAAATACGGAAGTAAAGATCTCCTCACTGCAGGAGGAGCAGAAGAAAAACTTCTTGATGAAGACAGGGAAGAAAGTCCTGTAGCAAAAATTGAAGATCTTCCGGGTGATCTGGAAAAACTTGGTCCTACATATATAAAGCTGGGACAGTTCCTGTCTACACGTTCCGACATGCTGCCTGAACAATATTTATTAGTACTTGAAAGATTGCAGGACGGTGTTCAGCAAATACCTTTCAGCGAAGTGGAAGAGATTTTGTCTAAAGAAATTCCAATGAGATTTTCAAAAGCCTTTAAAGATTTTGACGTTGAGCCTGTCGGAGCAGCATCGATCGGTCAGGTTCATAAGGCAATACTTCCGGACGGCAGAGAAGTCGTTGTTAAGATACAACGGCCGGGGATCAGGGCAAAGATAATAGAAGACCTTGCTGCCTTTGATGAGATTGGTGAGTTTGTGCAGGAGCATACTGAGATGGGAAAAAGATATATGATACATTCCATGATAGAAGAATTTCGTAAAGCAATTTTAAGAGAATTGGATTATAAAAATGAAGTACAAAATCTTAAAATTCTTTCGGCTAATCTCAGTGAGTTCGAAGATATAGTTGTACCTTTGCCTGTTGAAGATTATTGTACTTCAAAAGTCCTTACAATGGATTTTATAAAAGGAACAAAGATCACTTCGATCAGTCCTTTAAAAAAACTCGACCTTGACGGAAAAAAAATTGCTGAGTCTTTATTTAAAGCATACCTTAAACAAATTCTCATTGACGGCTTTTATCATTCGGATCCTCATCCGGGTAATGTTTTCATTACTGATGATAATAAACTTGCACTTCTGGATCTGGGCATGGTTGGATACATTTCAGGTGAACTGCAGTCCAATTTACTGCACATCATGCTGGCAATTGGTGATGGCAGGGGTGATGAAGTTGCAGATTATGCTATAAAGATTGGAAAACAAACTGAGTTTTTTAACAAACAGGAATTCAAGAGTCAGTTGAATGAACTGATCGCAATCAACAGGTCAACAAAACTTGGTGATCTTGAATTAGGAAGAATAATTCTTGAAATGACCAAGGTCTCAGGAAGAAACGGAATTCTTGTACCAAACGAATTAACAATGCTTGGCAAAACCCTTCTAAATTTAGATAAGGTAGGAAAGACGTTGGACCCGTTATTTGATCCAAATGAAAGTATTCAGAGGAATGCAAATGAACTGATGAAGAAGAAATTTTCTAAATCAGCTTCATCGCAAAAACCTTATGAGATCCTTCTTGAGGCAAAGGAGTTTTTTGAAAAGTTACCTTCAAGAGTAAATAAAATTATGGATAAGGTCACTGATGATGAGATCAAAATTAAAGTAAATGCAGTAGATGAAGTTTATTTAATGAATGGTTTTCAGAAAGTAGCTAACCGTATAACCATGGGATTGATAATCGCTGCTTTGATAATTGGTGCGGCTCTTATAATGAGGCTCGAAACATCATTTAAAATAATTGGTTACCCAGGTCTTGCAATGATCTTTTTTTTAATGGCAGCCATCGGAGGGATAATGTTGGTTTACAGAATTATTTTTGTGGATGAAATGGAAATGACTAAATCAAATAAGCAGAAGCGGAAGATTTAACATTAACAGTAAACTCTAACTACTATATTGAGAAGGACTTAGGAAGAACATCTATAGTTCTTTCAAGTATTCATGAACAAATTGAACAGTAATAGAACCTTCACCAACGGCAGATGATACACGCTTAGATGATTTACTTCTGACATCTCCAGCGGCAAATACACCAGGCATACTTGTTTCTAATAAATATGGTCGCCTGTTCAATCCCTCGCCTTTATTTAGTGTGGAACCTGTATTGATAAAGCCACTTTTATCTTTGTCAATTTCTACCGGCAGCCAGTCAGTATTTGGAACAGCCCCGATAAAAGAGAAGACTGCGTTAGCATCTAAAATTCTTTTCTCTTTTGTTTTATTATTCTCAATATGAATTTGTTCAATCCGTTCTTCTCCCATTAACTCAGTGATTTCTGAATCTATTATCAGTTCAATATTAGCGATCTCCTCAATACGCTGGGATAAATACCTGCTCATTGTGTCTGATAACTTACTTCCCCTGATTAAAATAAAAACTTTCTTAACATTTGATGAAATAAATACCGCAGCCTGTCCCGCTGAATTACCTCCGCCAACAACCACCGCTGCTTCAGTACCGCACATTGTTGCCTCTGTATGAGTTGCGGCATAATAGACTCCCCTGCCTTCAAATTTTTCCAGATTCTTAACGTTAAGTTTTCTGTAGGTTGCGCCTGTACAGATCAGTAATGCTTTTGATGAAATTTTTTCACCCGATTCAATTTCTATTATCTTGTGATTATTATTAAAAGATAACTTTTTCACCTTTGTGGGAATATTCAATATCGCACCAAATTTTTCGGCCTGTATAGTTGCGCGTGAAGCAAGCTCAGAACCTGAAATTCCTGTAGGAAAACCCAGATAATTTTCTATCATTGAGCTTGTTCCTGCCTGCCCTCCCGGGGCAATAGCTTCAAGAACTACAGTTTTCAAACCTTCAGATGCAGCATAAACAGCCGCCGCTAAACCTGCCGGACCCGCACCAACTATTGCAAGATCGTATAATACTTCTTCAAACTGCTGCTTAAGACCTGTCTTTTCTGCCAGGTCAACATTTGCAGGATTTCGGAGAATCCATTTGTCACCATTTACCACAATAGGCATTTGTTTCAGATTCACATTAAATTTGTGAAGAAGTCCATTTACAATCTGATCATTATCAGAATCAATGTATGTGTATATAATGCAATTCTTTGATAGAAAATCTCTGATTCGGAAAGTGTCGGTCGAAAACTGTGATCCAATGACCCGCAACCCTGTGAAACCTGATTCTTTCAAAGCATCGCTTCTTGCTATAAAAGCATTCAAAATTATATCACTTAATTCAGGCCGGGTGCTGATAATATTTTTAAGATCTTCCGAACATATCTGATACACTTCGACATCTCCCCGTGCAGCAGCATCAACATTTGAAGCTCTGCCCGTAAAGTTTGCTATATCACCCGTAAACTCCATTGCTTCATGCACAAGAATAGTTTTTGGCTTATCATCCGTCCTGTCAATTATTTCCACTTCACCTTTTCTTATAACATGAAACTGAAATTCAGTTTCTCCGGATTTTATCAGGTATTCTCCGTTATGATAAGTTTTGCACTGGGCAATATCTCCAATAGCTTTCATCTGATCTTCAGTAAGCTTAGGAAATGCTGCGGGAAATTTTTCTTTATAATTTGTTTCTTCAGGCATATTCCGATATTATGAGTGATACCTTTTTAATGTTAAGTATTGTGGTGAGTCTATTATTAGTAAAGTCTTGTAACAATGATCCTCGGCAATTTTAGGATTTTTTGTCAGATGTCTTATCAGTCTTATCTTTTTTCATAAATAAAAAATAGAACATTCCTATTAAACCAATTATCCATACAGCATCAATAGGTTGCAAATCAGATTACTCCTTCCGGAATTATTTTAATTTTACAATAAGTCATGATATTATTTTTTCAATTTAAATGCACATAATGCGAAAAATCCTTTTACATCAGTATAAATATCGGAAAATTCCATATTAGAGGCCTCGGCAAGATCATTGATCATATCATGAGTATATTTATATGAATTTTCTGTGTGAATAGTTTCTCCTTTTTTGAAGAAAACCTTTTCTTCAATATTCTTTATAACAACTGTTTGATCTTCTTTCGAAATTAAATGCATTTCCATTCGGCTCTTTTCTTCATTGAATTTAGCTGAATGTTCAAATTTTTCGAGATCAAAATTTCCCCCGAGTTCAGTATTTATCCTCCTGAGAATATTAAGATTAAATTCAGCTGTGATCCCTCCTTTGTCATTGTAAGCATCCGTAAGGATATTTCTATCTTTTACAAGATCAAATCCAATAAGCAGACGGTCAGCAATTGATACATCATTACTCAGCATTTTCATAAAATCAATTGCCTCATCTTCAGTAAAATTTCCAATGCTGGAGCCAAGGAACAGGATCAGCTTAGGGGATTTATCCACATTAACAACATAGTCAATTCCTTCTTCATAAAAAGAAACTATACCTGTAATGAAAAGCCCGTCATATTTTTCAATCAGATTTTTTGAGCTCTCAATTAAAATATCCGAAACATCAATCGGTATATAATTAAGCCTGCTTCTTGTTTTTAAAAATGACTGTAATATGTGGTTTGTCTTAAATGAACTTCCGCTTCCAAGTTCAACAATCAGATTCTTGTCCTTATTTCTGTGTGAAATTGTATCTGAGAGATTTTGAAGGATGGATATTTCAGATCTTGTCGGATAATATTCTTCAGTCTCGCATATTTTTTCAAACAGTTCTGAACCTGCAAGATCATAAAAATATTTTGGAAGAAGAAATTTGCTTTCAGAAGTCAGTCCAATCCTAACATCTTCTGAAAATGAGTTGGTTTTTGGAAAATTATCCAGACGGATAATTTTTAAACGTTCATCCTTAATCTCTTCTTTTATATTCAATTGTTGTGTCAACTTTAAATAAAGATAAAGATTAAAAGTATGAGTTATAAGTTAAAGATTTTACTGAACAATAATTGTCCCTGTGATGACGTTATTGTTTTGATTTATGTCTCCGGAAGTATGATTCGGATCTACCGTAAATGTCAGATCGTATGTACCAGCTGTCCCGATAGTAACGGTAATATTATTGAAAACCTGTGTGGCATTACCGTCAAGAGCATTTAACGTATAGGTGTTATTGACCTGAACAGATCCGGTTCCTCTGTTGATCATTCTGAATGTCACAATGCTTTGAGTAGTGGTAGCTGCATCACATTCACCGTCAGAATAGTTACCAACAGTAAATGTAGGCGAAAAAGTTTGATTAACACTGACGACTGAAGGAAAATTTTGCCCAATGATCCTGATGTCAGGATTATCGGTTTTAAATATACAACAGGAAGTAATGTTAAGAAAAAATATAAAGGAAATAAAATAAATTATTTTTTGAGTTTTTTGCTTTATCATCCGGTTAATTATAATTTTATAAAAATGTGTTTGCAAAATACGGTTATTAATTTTCAATTTCAATGTGAGCAAAATTTAAATTAATCCATATTTTTTACATCCAGTCTTTATAACAAAACTAATTTTTATAAAATATTAAAGCCGTGAGCTAATTTTGTCCACGGCTTTAAAAATATAAATCCAATTCTATCAAATTACTTAAGAAGGGTCATTTTCTTTACTTCACTAAAATTACCTGCAGTCATTTTATAAAAATATATTCCGCTTGTAAGATCAGTGGCATCAAAATCGATTGTATAATTTCCAGGTGTCTTGTATCCGCTGAATATTGTAGCGGCATCTCTGCCCAAAATATCAATAACTTTTATATTTACATCTGAAGCGAAAGGTAATTCAAATGCAATAGTTGTAACCGGATTGAACGGGTTTGGAAAATTCTGTTCAAGACGGTATGAATTTACAATCTCATTATTATTTCCAATACCGACCTGAATACCCAGCATTTTCGCAACTGCACCTGTTGATGAGACAGCCCAACCTGTCTGACATCCGTCCAATTCGACAAAATCTATGAAATTTCCTGTGCCGGCAATGGTATGAGCCTGAGTCCAGTTTGAACCGGCATTTGTACTCCTGTAAATTCCCGTTCCCCGAATATACCAGAAATCATTATCTTTACCCTGAATACCATTTACGTTACCGGTTCCGGGAGGTGTTCCGGCACTAGTATAAGTTACACCGCCGTCAGATGATTTCACAATTGTTGTTCCTCCGGCCAGGCCCAGAGAAGGATTATTAAAATAAACACTATAGGAATTTACAAGCCCTGTTGTAGCTGCAAATGAAAATGTAGCTCCGAAATTTGTTGACCTGTAAACTCTGGTATTATTAGTACCAAACCACATGTTACCATCAGGAGTAACCTGAAAAGAATTTACCCATCCTGCATCCGTCCCCGATTGCGGTAAATAAAGACCTGCAGAATCCCATGTTGTACCTGCATTTGTCGTTTTCCAAAGCGACCATCTTGCAGCAACTGGATCTCCCTGCGCAAACCCTGTATTTGAATTTATAAATTGAATTCCGTTTATAAAACCGGCAGGCTGAGTAAAAACCTGCGTCCAGTTGATTCCACCATTTGTAGTTTTATAAATGTATGTATCAGCCGGAGAAGTAGTGCACCAGGCATTATTTGCATCAACGGCATCGATATTATAAATGAGTCCGTTTATTACTCCCGGATTAGGATTGCCATCTGTCCAAGTTAAGCCTCCGTTAATAGTTTTGCGAACAGTCGCACCAGCACCTGCAGACCAGGCAACCATATCATTGACAGCTTTCACAGTCCTAAGAGCCTGTGTTGTTCCGGAGATCTGGTTTATCCAGCTGTAATTACAAACATTACTGTTGTAATCAAAAGATTGAGAATCCTGCGAGAAAGATGCAGTTGCAAAAAACGCAATTAAAAATGCAGCAGCATTTTTAAATCTGAAACGGTAAAGTTTTTTCATAGTTGATTTTTTTTAAGTTTAAGAATTTTAATTATTCCTGTAAAACTTATGTAACATACGATGATTTATCTTACCTGATAAATTAATGAACAGTAAATTTGTAGAAGTTTTATAAAATGTAACAGTAACTAAATTAAATCAAGTGATTTTCTCTATCTGAGGCTTTAAATCTGCATACTACTGTGAAGTATGTTTTGAGTTAACTCTTGAGCGATGCCTGGAAAAATATTTTTCCAGTGAAACACCTGTAATTATTCCTGCGGTATAGCAAACTAAATCACTCCAGAGAAATCCATATCCCAAAACGAGACCTCCTAATTTCGTATTTCTTATCGAATTAATCCATTCTGACTGATAGATCTGAGTGAATTCAATCGCGTATGAAAAGATCAAAGCCATTATTGCAATACGTAAACTTGTATATTTCACAAAAATAAATCCAAATATAAAGTACACCATCAGAGCCCATAAAGTGTCACCTGAATATTCTGCAACAAATACCGGTAATTCATGGGAAAATTTCCTGGAGGCGATACCTAAGATCACAACAACTACTATTAAACAAAAATAGATCAGACGATTTCTTTCAGGAATAAAATTGACGCGGGAATTTAGAGGATTATTCTTATCTTTCACTTACCTGCTTAAAGATTTTTCTGAATTATAATTATTAATGAGATACGAAGTTACATGGTTTATTCCCTCAAACAAACTTCATGCCGGAGGCAAACTCTACTCACTCTACTCACTCTATAAACTCAATCCTATTTCAGCTTGAATCTTAAAAGTCTTACACTCTCAAGTACTCTCGGCCCGGGTCTGAAAATTATATTTTCATCGATTAAAATTATTCTGTTATTTTTTATTGCAGTAGTAGTATTAAGTTTGTCTGAAAGTTCATTAATATATCTAGTGTAATTATTTGCATTAGTTGTATCTGTAGGTAGTATGATATATGCAGGATCCTTTGCTGTAATATCTTCATAGCTGATTAAAGGATAATCTATGAATTCATCCTTGTAAATATTTTCAAACCCTGAAAGTTCGGCGACCTCATTAATAAAAGTATTTCCGTTTGAAGTCATCAAAGGACTTACAGATATTATAATAAGTGATTTTTTCTTTTCAGCATTTTTATTCAAATCGATATAAATTTGTCTTTGCTTTAAAATATTGTCTGTAACTTCTTTTGCATTTATTTCCATGCCGGTAATCCGGCCCAAATCATTCATCATTTTTATTATCCCGTCGATATCCTTAGCATTACTGACAAATATTTTAGTATTAAGATTTTTCAAAGCCTGGTAGGTCGGTTGTGAAATGCTTTCAACATTCATAATAATGAGGTCAGGCCTGAGAGATGTCATTACTTCGTAATCGGGACTGAGATAGCTTCCGGTCTTAACTTTAGATTTTGCCTCTGAAGGAAAATCACAAAAGTCAGTAACACCTGCGATCAATGTATCTGCACCTATTGCATACAGAGCTTCTGTAATATTCGGCGCAAGTGAGATTATCCTTTTGGGAAAATTATCAAAACTAACTTCCACACCGGCATCGTCAATGATCCGGAGTTTAGGATTTTGTATTTCGGATTTATTCGAACAGGAATTTAGACTAAAAAAAAATATTAAATACAGGAAAGATTTAATTGATCTGTAAATTCGAAATTTGAAATTCTTATTTTTAATTAGAATTATGTCTTAAGTTTCTTTTTCTTAGCTGCCGGAAAAAGAACGTTGTTTAAAATTAACCTGTAACCCGGAGAATGTCTAAATTCACTAAGTTCAGTTTTTGGATCACCGACTGCATGCTGATAATCCTCGGGATCATGGCCGCCATAAAAAGTAAATGTTCCCCTGCCGTAATTTCCATGAATGTATTTTACAAAATCTGTTCCTTCATTCAAGGCAAGTATGGTTGCATCTTTTTTGATAAATTCTTTTTTGAATCCTGTTGTCTGTCCCATAAACCCCTTTAGCAATGAAGTATGGCATTGAGTAAGCATTGACGGTACCGGATCAAACTTTGCTGAAAAATCCACAAGCTTAAAATTATCATTGAACTCTCCAAGATATAATATATCACTTGTGACATCTATATTTGAATATTCATAAACATATGGATTCAGATCTACTTTGAAATTCTCAAAAGCCATGCACTCTGAAAAATCCAGCTTGTTGTTGGCATCCGGATCAGCAGGATCTCCGTCATAAATACTTTCGCATATGTCTGTAAATTGTGACGCGAGAGCTATATCATAAGTATCTGTTGCAGAACACATAGTAAAAAGAAAACCGCCGTTAGCAACATATTCTTTTAATTTTTTTACTACTGCTAACTTCAGTTGAGATACTTTTTTATAACCTAGCTTTGATGCGGTCTGTTCATTTATCATTTGCTGCCCGATGTACCAGGGAGCTGTCCCGTAAGTTGCAAAAAATTTTCCATACTGTCCTGTAAAATCTTCGTGGTGGAGATGCAGCCAATCGTAACCTTTGAGTTTGCCGGTAAGGACTTCTTCGTCCCAAAGCTTGTCATAAGGAATCTCAGCATATTCCAGAACTAACTGAACGGCATCATCCCACGGAAGAGCATTTGGAGGAACATAAACTGCGATCTTCGCAACTTTCTCCAGCCTTACAACATCCATGTTAGTTTTTTCATCTTTTACTTCAGCATAAACCTGTGCAGTCTGAGTACCGTCAAGAAGTTCATATGAAACTCCCTTTTGTTTAATTTCATCTTCAAGCTTTGAAGAATAATTAAACATAAATGAACCTCCTCGGTAGTTAAGAAGCCAGTCAAGTTCTTTACTGTTTAGAAGATGCCGGTAAGCAATTCCATATGCCTTCAGATGATCAGTCTGATCTGATTCCATCGGGATCAGTATTTTGACCTGTGAATATGAGCTGATTG
>JBDSYA010000332.1:0-8947 GCA_039925865.1 Ignavibacteria bacterium | reverse complement strand
CACAAATGATGGATTCACAGGATATGCAGAATAAACTGATGAATAAACTTAAAGAAATTAAAAAACAGCTTGAAGAACTCAGCAAGAAACAACAGGAACTCCGTGATAAGACCGACAAGCTTAACCAATCTGAGAAAGATGAATTTGATAAGAAAAAAAATGAACAGGGTAATCTTCAGAGTGAGCTTTCTAAAAGTATAGATGACCTTATGAATACAACAAAACAAGGTATGCAGATCTCGCCTGAGATGGGAAAAGAATTAGGAAATGCTTTTAATAAAATGGACAAGGCCGGTAAAGAACTTTCGGAACAGAAAAAAGAGAATGCCTCTTCAAATCAGGGCAAAGCAAAAGAGTCTTTGGACAATGCATCTAAAATGCTTGGTGATATGATGGGTAAAATGGGTGAGAATGGAAAAGAAGGAAAAGGCAAAGGCGGCAACAAACCAGGTGAAGGAAACATGGGACAGATGATGCAAAAGCTGAGTGAGATTATCGCTCAACAGATGGGGCTTAACGGTAAAATGGGAAAGATGGGACAGAACGGTGAAAAAGGAAATGACGGGAAGGGTAAAAGTCCGAACAATTTATCGGATGGTGAAAAACAGGAAATGCAAAAACTTGCGATGGAACAGCAGCAAATTCAAAAATCACTCGAGCAGCTTAACGAGGAACTTAAGAAGGAAAAAGAAAGAAGCGGTGAGAAAGTTTTAGGAGATATGGATCAGGTGCAAAAGGAAATGCAGGAAATTGTAAAAGACTTAGAGCAGAACAGGCTTGATGATAAACTTGTAGAAAAACAAAACAGAATTCTTTCAAGAATGCTTGATGCGCAATTATCTCAGAGAGAAAAAGATTTTGAACCTAAGAGAGAATCAAAGCCAGGAGATAATGTAGTAAGAACGTCACCGCCGGAAATAATTTTAAGCGGTCCGAATTCTTTCAATGCTCTTAAAGAAGATTTTCTTAAACTTCAGAATGAGGGATATACGGAAGATTATGAAGCACTGATACAACGCTATCTTATGGAGCTTAAGAAGAATGGTGTTGAGAAATAATTAAACTTACAAAAAAGTATTAATGAATTAATTTATAATAGGCATTAAAGGTATCTTAGATAATAAAAAGATGCCTTTGCTTGAAAAAATTGATTTAACAACTCCAGGAGAAGTTATAATCACTTTTCTTGAGAAAGATAACAGCGATGTGCCCTTCTAATACGATAACACTTAAGACAATAATTGCAATAACAAATTTAGTTTTGTTCATTTAATCTGCTGTGATTGAGTTCATATTTCATTTGATCATCACTAGAAACTTCTACTTTTTCAAATCCCACCGCTAACCTTTTACAATTTATGAATTTAAAATTAAAAATCTTTTGTGGATTTTAAATTTATGAAAAAAAAATCTACCGGTAAGAAAAAATCTGAACCAAAAATTAATTCATCGACCCTACTTTCCGATCTCGACATTCATTTATTGGGAGAAGGCAAGCATTATAAAAGTTATTCAAAGCTCGGTGCACAAGTAAAATCCGTCAAGAAAAAGAAAGGAGTTTACTTTACAGTGTGGGCTCCTAATGCAAAAGGAGTGAGCGTTGTCGGTGAATTTAATGAATGGAAAGCCGGTGAAAATAAAATGAGCATGATCAGTCATTCCGGATACTGGAGTTTATTTATTCCCGGTATGCAGGACGGTGATCTTTATAAATTTGCAATAAAATCAAAGTCAGGATTTGTTGTTTTAAAATCTGATCCCTATGCCTTCAGAGCCGAACTCAGGCCTGATACGGCTTCAATCGTCCAGTCTTTGAAAAATTATAAATGGAATGATAAAGACTGGATTACTCAAAGAAAAAAATCATCTGCCGCAAAACCTAAATACAGATCACAGCCGGTCTCGATTTATGAGGTACATTTAGGATCGTGGAAAAAAGATTTTGACAATAAAGCAGATCCGAACTTATGGGGTTATAAGAATTACAAAGACCTTGCACATGAGATTGTAGATTATGCAAAAGAAAATAATTACACTCATATCGAACTTCTTCCCATCATGGAACACCCATTGGATATATCATGGGGTTACCAGGTGATAAATTATTTTGCGCCGACCAGCCGATACGGTTCACCTGAGGATTTCATGTATTTCATAGATCACTGCCATCAAAATGAGATCGGTGTTATTCTTGATTGGGTTCCTTCTCATTTTCCTACTGATGCACACGGACTCGGGGATTTTGATGGTGAACAAATTTATGCTTATCAAAATACTAATAAAGGTTTTCATAAAGAATGGGGCACTCATGTTTTTGATTACGGCAGAAATGAAGTCAGAAATTTTCTTATTTCAAATGCTCTCTTTTGGTTTGAAAAATATCACATAGACGGACTGAGGGTTGATGCTGTTGCTTCAATGCTCTATCTTGATTATTCACGGAATGACGGAGAATGGGAACCGAATATTTACGGAGGCAATGAAAATCTTGAGGCGATAAGTTTCTTAAAGAAACTTAATGAAACCGTTCACAAAAATTGCAAAGGTATTATGATGATTGCAGAAGAGTCTTCTTCATGGCCCGGAGTAACAAGGCCGGTTCATATTGGCGGACTTGGCTTTGACATGAAATGGAATATGGGCTGGATGCATGACATACTTGCATATTTTTCTATGGACCCGGTATTCAGAAAATTTCATCACGGAAAATTAACCTTTGCGATCTGGTATGCATTTAATGAAAACTTTTTACTTCCAATATCTCATGACGAGGTGGTTCATCTGAAAAGATCACTTGTTGAGAAAATGCCGGGTGATGAGTGGCAGAAGTTTGCCAATTTAAGATTACTGTTTGGATTCATGTTCAGCCATCCCGGGAAGAAATTAAATTTCATGGGAAATGACATTGCTCAGTATAGTGAATGGAATTCTGAATCATCATTGGAATGGGAAGTTTTGAATTATGATTTCAATAATAAGCTTCACCTTTATTTTCGTGAAATCAACAGGCTATACAAACAGTACTCGGCTTTTTATGAAGAGGATTTTGAAAGCAAAGGTTTTCAATGGCTGGATTTTTCAGATTCGGATAAAAGTGTGATTGGATTTGTCAGATATAATTCGGATAAAAGTGAAATGCTGATGTTTACTTTTAACATGACACCTGTTTTAAGAGAAGATTATGTTTTTGGTGTTCCGATTAAAGGATTTTACAAAGAAATCCTGAACAGCAATGCTGTTGAATACGGAGGAAGCGGTGTAGGTAATTTCGGAGGCGTTCATTCTGTAAACGAAAGAAGGTTTGAATTTGAGAATTCGATAAAGGTTACTTTGCCGCCACTTGCAGTCAATGTTTATCTGTGGGAAAGGGCTGAAAAGGAAATTGATGAACCAATAATTGAACCAGAAAAAGAAGAAGCTAAAATTAAAGAGGAAGTTGCAGAAGAAGTAAAAGAAATCATTGCTGAAGAAAAGCAATTGCTCGAAAGTCTGGTGATTGACGAAGAGAAGATCGAGAAAGAAAATATTGACAAAGAAATTGACAATAAAAAAAATAATTCAATAGAGGAAAGATCCGATACAGTGTCATTTGGAAATTTGGAGGGACAAAATTTATTTAAAAGTCCTGTAATTGACAAAGATAAAACAGGCAAAGAATCTTCTGCTGATGAAAAGAAAAAAAATATTTCCGATGATGATGAAATGGCAAAAAAGATGAAAGAGATATTGAATAAGATTAAGAAGTTTTGAAATATCCTTTTAGAATAGGTAGAGAATTATTATTATTACATTAAACAAGAAACAAAAAATGGATCAAAACGAGAAAGATTTGCTTAAGCCGATATTTTGGGATACTGATATTAATAAATTGGACATATCGAAGTATAAAAAATATACTATCGAGAGAATATTACAAAACGGAAGAATGGAACATGTTAGCTGGATGTTTCAAAATTTTTTAGATGATGAAATAATTGATGCTGTGAAAAATTCATTGATCATTGATAGAAGGACAGCAAACTACTGGGCGTTTTATTATAAAATTAATAAAGATGAAATAGTATGTTTCTCGAAATACTCCATCCCGAGCAACTCAGTCTTTTAAAAAAATTATCAGAAATTGAGAAAATTACCGGGACATTTTATTTGGCTGGAGGAACTGCCCTTGCACTACAATTGGGACATAGAGAAAGTTTTGATTTAGATTTTTTTAGTGAAACAAAGTTTAATGCTCAGGAATACGAAAGACTAATTATTAAGGATTTGGGTGGAACAGTTACCTCAATTAGTGATGATACAATAAACGGCGAAATAAATAATATAAGTATATCATTCTTTATTTATCCATATAAGTTGTTAAGGGATTTTAAAAAATATTTAAATATAAATTTAGCAAGCATGGAAGATCTGGCATGCATGAAATGTAAAGCAATATCTCAAAGGAATACAAAAAGAGATTTCTATGATATTTTTGAGATTCTCAAAAAAATGCAGCCCTTAGAATTAAAGAATTATCTTTTGGAAAAATTTAATGTAAATGGGAACAGTTTTTATCATTTAAACCGATCATTACTTTATTTTGAAGAAGCGGAAAAGAATTCTGATCCTGTTTCTTTAAACGGAACGACGTGGAAAGAAGTAAAAAACTATTTTATAAAAAATCAATCAAAACTGTTGAAGACATTTTCATAAAATTATATGAAAAATATAAATTCCTTTCTTAATAACTTTTCTATCTCCGTCGATGAGATCGGCGCTAAAGAGCGAGCAGCTTCTCTTGCCGGAAGAAGTATTAAAACTGAAAGCAAAGTCTGGGCTTTAAAGACTGCAATATCAATAATCGATCTTACAACACTTGAAGGAAAAGACTCAGAAGGGAAAGTTCATGCGATGTGTCAGAAGGCCATTCATCCTAAACCCGGTGATGATACAATTCCTCATGTGGCAGCAGTTTGCGTTTATCCGAATATGATACAGTTTGCTAAACAAGCGGTTCGAAATTCCGGAGTTCATATTGCATCAGTTGCCACTGCATTTCCTTCAGGCCAGTATCCTTTGAAATTAAAACTTGAAGATGTGAGAAGATGTATTGCAGACGGAGCTGATGAAATTGATATGGTGATTTCGAGAGGGGAATTTTTATCGGGTGATTACGAATTTGTTTATAACGAAATACAACAGATCAAGGAAACATGTGTTGAGTCGGCAAGAATTTACAGTGAAAAAAATAAAACTGAGCAGGAAGTTCATCTGAAAGTAATTTTAGAAACGGGAGAACTTGAAACATTTGATAACGTCAGAAAAGCAAGTATGATCGCCATGATGGCAGGAGGAGATTTTATCAAAACCTCTACAGGTAAAGTCCAGCCTGCAGCAACACTTCCTGTAACTCTTGTAATGCTTGAAGCAATCAGAGATTATTACAATGAAACGGGAACTAAGATCGGGATGAAGCCTGCCGGAGGAATTAAAACTGCTAAAGATGCTATCGCTTATCTTGTGCTAATGAAAGAGACTTTGGGTGATGAATGGCTCACACCGAATTTATACAGGCTGGGAGCGAGTTCGGTGCTGAATGATATTCTGATGCAGCTAGACAAACAGAAGACGGGGTTTTATCAGGGGGCAGATTATTATACACTGGATTGAGTGTATGGAGTGTATGGAGTGTATGGAGTGTATTGAGTTATGGAGTGTGTTGAGTAAATTGAGTAGGTTAAGTTGAAGATAAACAAAATTCTATTGAAGTATATTTATTTAGTCATAGTAATTTTTTGTTTTTTAAAGGTTCAGGCGCAGAGTGACAGTATTGTTGAAAAAGAAATTTCAGCTGATGAGTACAGGTTTTTTATGACAAATAATAATCACAGCTTTTTTTCAGGAAGTTTGCAGATTGTTGATAAGTATAACAACACCGTTTTTTATGCAGACAGTTTTTACACCCGTTACAATTGGGATACTTTAATAGATCTGAACGGTGACGGAAACAAAGATTTTATTCTTGATGTTGGTACCGGCGCTACAATGTATGATTACAATATGTTTTTAATATTTGATTTTAAAAAAAGTTCGGAGTCGTTGTTTGAAATACATAATGCCGAACTGATCACAGGGGTTGATAAAATTCCAAAGATAACTTCCTATGAAAGGCTAAGCCCGGCTGTAATGGGTGCGGGATATGTTTATTCATTAAAGTATGAAAATGACAAAATAGTACTTGAAACTGATATGATGAACAGTAATGTTTTGAAAAGTTTTGATACCGATGAAGAAGAAGATCTGTATTTGATAAAAGAATACGGGAAGGAATTTGATGAATGCGAAGAAGACAGCCAGGTATTGATTTATTATCAGGCATATTTGATACAGCAAAAAATTCTTTGTGAGGAGAAGAGAGGATGGAAATTTTTTGATAAACATTACAAGTGCAAGAATAAGAAAAAAGTAAAAGCCGGATTGAAAAAAATTGTTGACGAGAGTTACAGTTACATAGCCGATCCAAACAATTATAAGTTTGCATTAAATAAATATTAAGAAATAATTACCGGATGATATGAAGGAACAAAGAAAATGATTATTTTGAAATGAGTTTATTGAAATTACAATAGCGGAAATTTGTGTGTTGAAAAAAATCTTTCAATGCAGAAGAGAATTAACACTCTCCCGCATTGAAAGGAAAAAATTAATCAGCTGATTCCATTCCGGTTGCAGCATTTGGCAAACCAGTGATGGTTTCTATCAGAGTCAAACCTCCTAATAAAGTTCTCTTGTATGTACTAATGGAATGTGCAGCTGAATTGAGTACATACACATAAATATTATCATCGGCAACAATAATTTCTGTCGGCGCATCTCCGGCAACTATCGCTTCATGAATCACATATAGTCCACCGGTGAAACCGATATAATATGATGAGATATTATCACTTGCCGTATTTGTCACATAAGCAAATCTTCCATGCTTAGTAGTCGCAACCCAGCAAGCCGCAGCCTGATTATTTTGGACAGCCCCGTTCACATCATCGAGATTTCCATTATTAATTCCACTATAAGAAGTAGCCGAGCTCTGACCGGCAGCTCCGCCTGCAGCATTTGATACGATCATGTATCTGTCTCGTGCAATGTCAAAACCGAAAGGAGTTTGACCTGTTGATGCCATTGGTGAACCGGGTCCTGCAGCACCATTGTTGTTTACCGGAAAAGCTGTAATTTTATTTGTAGCTTTTTCAGTGACATAAAGATATGAGCCGTTTGGCGAAAACGATATTTGAGCCGCGCCGGCTCCTGCAGCACTCAGCGACTGCACTGAACCCGGGATTGCACCCATACTGCCACCATTACTTACGAGGAATCCGGAAATGTTATCGCTTCCGGCATTAACAACATATAAAAAACGATTTCGAATTGTTACACTTACAGGTCTTACTCCTCCGGTGCTTATGGTATGTGCAAGACTCAGATTTCCCGAATTAGAAATCCGGAATGAAGATATCGAATTACTTCCTGCATTGACTGCGAACAGCCATTTTTCATTTTTGTTAATTGCAATTGCTCCCTGATTTCCCAGACCGCCACCACTACCGATACCACCTGATGAGACTGTGGACTGGAGTGTAAGAGTTCCGTTATTGCTTTGTCTGTAAATAAGGATACTGTTTTGTGAGGCATCGTTACTTTGCACATAAAGAAAACCGGAATGTCGTGAATCTGATTCAGACTTCAATTGAAGATCATCGGGGTTTTCATCCTTTTCAGATACGTCAGGCAGATCTGTTGAATTAGTGGTGGGACTGTTCCATGAGACTACATTTGAATCATCTTTAGAGCAGGAATAAAAAAACATGGATGTCAGAAAAATCATCAATGTTAATAAAGCTTTTTTATTTTTCATTTTTTTTATAGGATTAAGTTTAGGAAAGAATGTTTAAAATTAAATTTAACAAAACTATACTACTCTTTTGAATTTTGCAAAAGAAAAATCCGATAAAACATATTGAATTGTTCTGAGAAGACCTGCCATTAATATTGCCTTCAATGTATGAAATAGTTGTATAATTGAGTAAATTATCAGCAATTGTTGAGGAAAATTCTTAACCAACCTGTAGAATATTATTATGAAAGAAGTTAAATTATTTAATTTACTGGAGTGTCTGACACAAAAAGAACTAAAAGAGCTCGAAAACTTTGTTTTTTCAAAAGTGTTTAACAATGATAAATCAATAGAAGAATTATATTATTTTATCAGAAAAAATTTTACGCAGATACAATCAGGAAAACTTTCCAAGGATGAATTGTATCAGCATTTATTATCCGGAGATAAAAACTTTAACGAAAGTAAATACTGGAAACTGACATCTTCGTTTGCTACACTGATAGATAAGTATTTGGTTTTCAAGGAATATGAAGTAGATAATTATTATTACAAAAATCATTTACTGGAAGTATACCGGCGAAAAAATATCAACAAACAATTTACCTTCTTATCAAGAGAAATTCAAAAAAGCTTCGGAAAAGAGTTCAACAAGGGGATGAATTATTTTTTGAATCAAACTCATTATTATTTTCAAAACATAAGTTATTTAGGGAGGGGCGATGATAATTTTGACGAGGACATTGAACGTTTATTTGAAAATCTGAAGATGTTTTTTATTATGACAAATATTACAAGTGCAGGCATGGTTTCCAATTTGAAAGATGATTTTTTAATAAAGTCAGCATCAAAGATATGGCTGTTTGAAGAATTACTCGACTATATGAAGAAAAACAAGTCTCATTTCAAAAAAAACTACCTGACGGTTTATATTTTTTTCTTAATTGTCCTTTCAAAACTTAATCTCAAAAAGGAAGAATACTATTTTGAAGTAAGAGACCTGATTTTAAGTAACATTAATAAGCTTTCCACAAATTTGCTGAAGCATATGGTTTTAAGTATTCTTAATTATGCAAT
>JBDSYA010000331.1:0-4965 GCA_039925865.1 Ignavibacteria bacterium | reverse complement strand
AGAGAATTGAGTTCAAGCTGTTTTTGCGCTGGATCATGTTTATCCATTTATGTTCGTTCCGGATAAGATAATTTTAGGCTTGCAAAGATTTAATAAGTGTAAGATAGTTATAATCCGAATTTTTATGGACATACTCTATTTTATTCATAAATTTTTTCATAATAGGAACACCAAGTCCGCCTACTTTAAAGTTTTCAAAATAATCATTCATGTCGGGGCTGTTTAGATTATTAGGGTCAAAACCATTACCTTTATATTTCATAATGATCTTAAACTGAGATTTATCGGTTTGAACTTCAACTTCGATTTTTTCTTCATCGTTATATTTATGTGCATGCTTAATGATATTTGTACATGCTTCGTCAACTGATAAAATGATCTGGCTTATTGTGCTTTCATCAAACCCAAATGCAATTGCCTTTGCTTCAATAAAATTTCTAAGTAAGGCTAAATTCTTTGTAGAGCTTGCAATCGATATTTTATTCAGGTTACTCATACTTATTCAGGCGAATTTTTCAATAGCAGATTCTTCTTTCTTATATATTTCAAACAATATCGGGAAACCCAGCATATCAAAAATATTGTATATTTTTTCACTCATTCCGCAAAGCTTTATATCTCCTGAATTATTTCTGGCTGTTTCAATATATGCCATAAAAACACCAAGCCCGGCACTGCTTATGTATGAAAGCTTGTCAAAATTAACTACTATTTTGAACTTATTTTCAGCTATCAAGTTTTCGAAATACTTCTCGAGTTCAACGGAAGTGTGTGCATCGAGGAAACCATTTAGATATAGAATATCAATATTATCATGTTGCTTAGTATTGATAGTGAATTCTTCCATTATGCGTGTTTAATTTTTAGCCAAAAATCATTAAAAATAATTTTAAAATAAATGGTATTATTTTAATTTGTGAAAGTGAGGTGATTTATGAATTATAATTTGCGGAAAAAATATTTGTAAATTTATACTTAGTGTTTTACTTTATATTTTAACTTTAATATTGGTATACAATAATTGCATTAGTAATTTCATAGATTATAATTCGTAATTAAATTATATTTGTTTCGCCAAATGAAAAAATTTCTTTCGTTACTAAGTAAAAACGTAAGAACAGTTGTAGGGGTTTTATCAGGTACTTCTGTTGATGCGGTAGATGTGGTCATTGTAAGTATTCGGGGTTCCAATACTAAGACTAAGGTAACTGTGATAGATTTCATGTCAAATCCAATAAATCTTAAATTAAAAAAGCATATTATTGATAGCTGTTCCAATAATGTAAGTAACATTGAAAATATTACGAGATTAAATTTTATTCTTGGAAGCATGTTTGCTGAGTCAGTAAATAAAATATTACTCAGGAATGATCTCTCTGCTGGAAATATAGATATCATAGGATCACACGGTCAGACTGTTTATCATTTTCCAACAGATCGTAAACTCTTCGGTTATAATTCAAAATCAACCCTTCAGATAGGTGACCCGGCTGTAATTGCTAATGAAACCGGAATAACTACAATTGGCGATTTCAGAATTGCCGATGTCGCAGCAGGCGGAAATGGAGCTCCTTTGGTTTCATATTTGGATTATATACTTTTCAGTGATAAAAATAAAAACCGGGTTTGTTTAAATATCGGCGGGATATCAAATGTAACCTATTTGAAAATTAATGGAAAACAGGATGAAGTAAAAGCATTCGATACAGGTCCCGGTAACATGCTTATTGATGGGCTTATGAAGATTTTATATAATAAAGCATATGACAAAAACGGAGCCATTGGTGTAAAGGGAAAACAGAATTTGAAATTATTCGGATATCTTTGCAGACGAGATTTATTTTTTAAAAAAAAATATCCAAAGACAACCGGAAGAGAGTATTACGGACAGGATTTTATAAATGATATTATTGACAATACAAAAAATATTAAGAAGGATGATGTTATCTCAACAGTAACAAATTTTACTGCCTATTCAATTTATCATAATACAAAAAACTTTCTGATAGATGAAATAATTGTCAGCGGAGGCGGTGCAAGGAATAAATTTTTAATTGATTCACTGAAGAAATATTTTAAAAATGTTGAAATCAATGTCCTTAGTCAAAACGGAATTAATGAAGATAATAAAGAGGCTGTATTATTCGCTGTACTGGCAAATGAACTTCTTAATGGAATTAAAACAAATATACCATCAGTGACAGGATCCAAAAGAAATGTTTATTTGGGAAAAATTTGCCTCGCTTAAAAAATGCCTGCTGACATATTAGATAAAGTTGCGATTGTAACAGGAGGTACAGGCAGCCTGGGAAAACATATAGTTCAAAAGCTCGCAGGTGAAGGAATGAAAGTTTATGTCCCATCAAGGTCTTTAACGGAATTCAATAATATATTTGACAGATCACAGGGGAATGAGGAAGAAAGTTTTAAACTTAAGAGAATATTCTCTTTTGTTTGTGATGCAATTGACGAGAGCTCGGTAAAAGAATTTATTGAAAACGTATCAGTTCAGGAAAACGGAAACATAAACATTCTTATCAATACCGTTGGGGGAATTAGTAAGCAGGAAAATGTTATGGATATGTCTCTGGAAACATTGGACAATATGATAAGTCTGAATTTAAAGTCAACATTTTTTTTTACGAAAGAATGTCTCAAGGTAATGAAAGCGAAAAATTATGGAAGAATAATATCCATAGGAGCTATTGCAGCATTAGAGCCTACCTCCGGCAGATTTGCTTATTCGTTGTCGAAGGCAGGAATAGTTAATCTGATGGACACTGTAAGTGAAGAGATGAAGGATTACAATATAAGATGTAATACAATTATTCCCGGAATTATTGATACTGATTCTAATCGTGAATGGGGAAGTGATAAAGATATTAAAAAGTGGGTAAAGCCTGAAGAGATTGCTGATATCATTTATGATCTTACTTCAGATGTATATTCATCAGTCCGGCAAAGCCTCATAAAAATTTACGGATCTTATTAAAGTTTTTAAAATAATAATTATAATACATTAAATATAAAATGAAAGTAGTTGTTACCGGGGGAGCCGGATTTTTAGGATATCATATTTCACAAAAAATAAATCAGATAACTGATTTTAAAAATTGTGTCTTTTTTGACATTGCACCTTTTGAAAAGGATGAATATGACAAAAATATTAGTTGTATTTATGGAGATGTCAGGGATAAAAAGCAAATGGACGAGATGATGAAAAACGCTGACACTGTGATCCATTGTGCCGCTGCATTGCCTCTATGGAAAAAGAAAGATATTTATGAAACTAATATTGGCGGGGCAGAAAATGTACTTGAGAGTGCGCTCCGGAATAGAGTTAACAGGGTAATCCATATTTCCTCGACTGCTGTTTACGGAGTACCTGACGTGCATCCTTTATATGAAACACATCCCCGTCACGGAGTCGGACCTTATGGAGAGAGCAAAGTCAGAGCAGAAGAGATCTGTGAAGATTACAGAAAGAAAGGTTTAAATGTCTGTATCTTGAGGCCTAAAAGTTTTATTGGTACTGCAAGACTTGGAGTTTTTCAAATATTGTATGACTGGGTTGAGTCAGGAGTAAAAATTCCTATAATAGGAAACGGAAAAAACCGATACCAGTTATTTGAAGTGGAAGATCTTGTAAGTGCAATTTTACTTGCTTCCACGCTGCCTATTGAAAATATAAATGATACATTCAATGTCGGTGCTAAAGAGTTCAAAACAGTAAATGAAGACGTCGGCGCAATGTGTAAATATGCAGGAACGGGAGCGAGAGTTATGTCAACACCTGCGAATTTAATAAAACCCGTATTAAGATTTTTTGAAATACTGAATGTTTCTCCATTATACAAATGGATATATGGTACCGCTGATACTGACTCTTTTGTATCTATTGAAAAAGCTGAAAAGAAGCTTGGCTGGATCCCTCAGTATTCAAATTCCGATGCGTTGATAAGATCATATCAGTGGTATCTGGACAATAAGCATACGATTCAGCAGGGTACAGGTGTTACACATAGGATTGCCTGGAAACAGGGGGTTCTTGGATTTTTTAAAAAGTTTTTATAATAATATTATTCATTTTTAATAGTATGAGAAAATTTATTTTAGATATAGATCCTGCAACCGGTGAACTAATTGAAAAGATCAAATGCTCATCTCCCGGTGAGATTGCTTCGGGTGTAAAACTTGCGAGAAAAGCTTATAAGATATGGAGCAAAACTCCTTTGAAAAAAAGAATCGCTCTTTTTAAAAATATTGCAAGAGATCTTACAAAAGAAAAAACATCAATTGGCAACCTCATAACAAAGGAAATGGGAAAGCTCTACAAATCCGGGGTGGGGGAATGTGAAGGAACTGCTTATGCTATCGAAGAAAATATTCAGCTTATTGAAAAAGCAGCGGAAACAGAAATTTTTAATGATGACAGACAAACAACTGAAGTTTACAGAGTTCCAATCGGAGTTGTTGCTGTAATAACTCCATGGAATTTTCCTGTAGGTATGCCGGAATCTCTTCTCACACCTGCGATATTGATGGGAAATACTGTTGTATTTAAGCCATCAGAAAATACTCCTCTGACTGGTAAAGCTCTGTATGAAATTTATAATAGGCACCTTCCAAAGGGTGTGATCAATCTTCTCCAGGGTGCTGAAGAGGTTGGAGAAATAGTTATTAATTCGGATATTGATATGGTTGCTTTTGTTGGTTCACAAGCCGTTGGTAAAAAAATAATGGAGGCGTGCTCCAAAAGATTGAACAGGCTTGTGCTTGAACTGGGAGGTAAAGATCCAATGATAATTTTAAAAGATGCAGATCTGAAGAAAGCTGTCCCTTATGCTGTCAATGGTTCATTAAGAAATGCCGGGCAGGTTTGTGTATCAGTTGAAAGAATTTATGTTGAAGATAAAATTGCAAATGAATTTGAAAAACTGGTTCTGCAGGAAGTAAAAAAATACA
>JBDSYA010000330.1:0-12883 GCA_039925865.1 Ignavibacteria bacterium | reverse complement strand
GACAAATGCCAAACTTATTTATTTGCTGCGAAACATTCTTATGATAAATGCAACAACAGCTACAATAGCAATTATAACTATAATACCTACCCAAATTCCCGCCTTGAATACATCTCCAAGAAATTCACATCCGTTGAAAAGCGGTGTAAATAAAAATAACAAGAGTAGTTGAAATAATCTGTTCATGATCATAATTAGTTTATTTTTATTTTTTGAATTTTTGCTTTATGTCGCTTTTCTGCATCTTCAATAGAATGAGACATTTTTATATCTTCATCCTTCTCGGCAAGCTTAACCAACTTATCATAGTGTCTTTTTAAAACATTCAACTCTGATTCTGACATATCCTCTGCATCAATTAACCTGTTACTTGCCCCTTTTACAGCAGCAATAAGTTCATTAAGTTTTAGCTGCATAGCAATAGATTCTTTATTTTGAGATCTTTGAATGAGGAAAACCATCAAAAAAGTAATGATAGTTGTTCCTGTATTGATTACTAATTGCCAGGCTTCTGAAAAATTAAAAATCGGTCCGGTTGCAGCCCAAATAATTACAAGTCCGAAAGCTAAAACAAAAGCTGTAGTACTTCCTGAAAACTTTGTTATCTTAAGTGCTAATTTCTCAAAGATATGTTCGTTCGTATTATTTTTTGAAACTTGCTTTGCCATTGACTATTTAGCCCCGTTTGGGTGTAAAATCGGGCCGGTCATATAAAAATATTTTAAAGAATGCTGAACCAAGTAAAAGTGAGAAAAAATATTTATGCGAAAAGTTTTAGCTAATTGGTTTCCTGAAATTTTGGTAATTGATTCACTTGGAAATTGTACTGCGGCATTATTTATAATTATATCCAGAGAACCAAAGTTTTTTAGAATTCTTTGTATTGAATTTTTACAAAAACTTTCACGCGTGATATCACCTGAAATTAAATAACATTTTTGCCCTTCCTTCTCTACATGTGACTTTGTTAATTTTGAGTCTTTATGTTTGTTAAGATAAGTAATACTAACATCATATCCCTCGCGTGAAAAAGCCTCAACCGCTCTTCCAATCCCGCTATCTCCGCAGGTAATTAGTGCGGTCTTACCTCTTGATTTACCACTCCCTTTATTATATAACGGAGCCTCAAATTCCGGTTTTGGATTCATGTGGGATTCTAAACCAGGTTGTTTCTGCTGAGCTTGAGGCTCTCGTAATTTTACTTTTCTATTACTCTTCTGCATTTGGGGTGTTGTTAATGTCTCTAATATATAATAAAAGGATGAAATCATAATTTGCTAATCATGACTCCATCCTTGTGTAAATGAGATTTAGATTAGCTCGTCAGGCGATAGGATTTCGACCTCTGACAAGATTAATTATTAAAACTACTACTGCGATTACCAGCAACACATGAATGAATCCACCCATTGTGTATGAAGATACTAATCCTATAATCCATAGAACCAGCAGAATTACAAAAATTGTCCACAACATTTTTTCTTCTCCTTAGTTTAGTTTATTATTGTCATCTGAAAAAGTCAGCTCAAATGATTTTAATTTATTTATGAATTGGTACCTTTATTTATTGCCCTAATGTTTAAAGCTATCGTACAATTTATTAGTGTCTGGTTTTATTTCTTTCATCATTGAAAGCTGATATACCGGCTTTACCTGCATCTTTATATTTTTGTGCTTCCTGCTGAACTTTATCTTTTCCTTGATTTAATAAATTTTCTCCTGTCTTAACGGCATTTTCACCGCTGTGTGTTAGTGACTCAACTTTTTTCTTTGCATCATCAATGAGAGATTCAGCTTTTTTTCTTCCTTCAGATATCAATTCAGAAGCTGAAGTTTTTGCATTTGATAAATATTTCTCTGCATCTTCCATTAACTCATTACTTTTCTCCGAGATATCCTGTCTTAATTCTTTACCGCTTTTAGGTGCATACAATAAAGCTGCCAGTCCTCCGAGAATAGTACCTGTCAACATGCCAAAGAAGTATGCTTTGGTATTATTTTGATCGTCAAACATAATATTACTCCTTTTATTTATTTTTTTAAAATTGAAACCATTAACGAAGTTATTTCATATAAAAAAAACAGCAGGTTTTAAAACCTGCTGTTTGATTACTTAATACTTATCTAATCTTGAATTCAAATCCACCGATCGCAGTAATAAAACTGTGTGAACCTCCGTCAGCAAAAACGTTATGATACTTAGTTTTCAAAAGTATATCAATTGAATTTGATAATGCCAGGTTTGCGCCTATACCTGCGTTAACACCAACTTTTGTGTCTGACAATTTCAAAACTGTTTCACCAGCTGCATTTGTATAAGCATCCTGACCGAACATATATGCTCCTACACCACCTTCAAGAAAAAGGGTTGAGCTTAATTTAGGATTTGTCATGTAATATCTCGGACCAGCACTGAATTCCAAATATCTTCCGGAAGCAATACCATCAGTTTTGGAGTTCATACCGCTGTAACCAAACTTACCATAAAATCCAACTTCCTTATTTACTCTATAACCAAGATCTAAACCTAAAGAATAACCGGATTTGAATAAATTAGCAAAATTTCCAACTGGAAATATTAAACCCGCTGTAGGAGAAATTGTAAAATATGTTTGTTTCAACTTTGTGGTTTTCTTAATTTTTTGAGCATTTGATACATTTGAAAAAGCGAAAATCGCTATCAAAATAACTAGTATTAAATTTACACGTTTCATTTTTTTCCCCTTATTTTAATTTATGATTATTTTTTGAAACCAGTTAATATGCTTGTTTCTTAGTATAATATTTAAGAGCTTAAATCGTTTTAAGCTTTCTTTAAATATGCTTCTTTTAATTGATTTCTCACTAGGTAATACAATCGATATGCCACACAAAAAGACTCATTTTTTTGTCTTATTAATACATATTCGATATTATAAAAAAGTTGATGACAGTGTTTGCCATTTTTGTCTTTTTAAAAAATTTGAATTATAAATGAAATCAAATTACAACTTAAACAATAAGTTTTATGACCGGATGACCGAGCTTGAAAAAACCCTTCCCCTTGAAAAATTCATTCCTTCGGTCTTGATGGTATTTTTACTTTGCCTTTTCATACTAAGTATTATTACCTATAGCAATATTGGACAATACAGAAAAGAAATAGAATCGGTTGAATATGCAAATAATGTTTTGAAAATGATTGACAATATTAATCTGCATTCAATTGAATTGTCAGTAGCAAGAAGTAATTCTATCATTACTGATCCGGATCAAAAATACTTTGAGGAAATTGACTCATTAATAAGTGTTTACAGAGGTGAGATGTTCAATCTTAAAAAATTAAGAAATGATATAAATGATCAGTATGAACTTCTTAAAAGAATTGATTCGCTGTCTGAAGAAAACATTACCCTTGTTAAAAAAACATCGGCTAATTTTATCAATAAAATTGATTCCGTTGATCTTCAGACGGATGATCTTCAGAGTAGAGACACAAAATTAATTCAGTCTAATCTTGATGAGATCAGATCCAGCTGCGGATTACTAAAGATTAAGGAAATTGATTTGCTGCACATAAGGTCAGGGGCTGCACTTCGCACAAATGAGGTCATACAAACATTCATCATAGGCATGGGAATGTTTTCATTTATAATAATCGGACTTTCTATATATATTTCGACACGGCTGATCAGAAATAAAAATGAAGCCCAACTATTATTACGACAATCCTATGATGAACTTGAAGATAAAGTTGAAGAAAGAACAATTCAGCTAAAAAAGTCAAATGAGGATCTTGAGCAGGAAATTATTTTCAGGGAAAAAACAGAAATGACATTGCGTGAAAGCGAGCACAGGTTTAGAGAGTTAGCAGATTCTGCGCCCGTGCTTATCTGGATGGCCGGGCTTGATAGACAATGCACATACTTTAATAAAGTATGGCTTGAATTTACAGGAAAAACAATTGATCAGGAAGTAGGTGGTGGATGGACAAACGGGGTTCATGAAAAAGACCTTAAGAAATGCATGATTATATATTCTGAAGCTTTTGAAAAAAGAGAAAGTTTTGAAATGGAATACAGACTTAAAAATTACAAAGGAGAATATAAATGGTTACTTGTGAATGGAATCCCCAGATATGAAGAAAATATTTTTGTCGGATATATAGGCTGTTGTATTGATATTGATGAAAGAAAAAACAATGATACATTTTTAAAGATCCAGTATGAAGTCTCCAAGACTCTTGCTGAATCCAAAACTATTAATGAAGCTCTCAAGAGAGTTCTTGACATAATCTGCAGAGAAATTAATTGGCACTCCGGCCTGATATGGTCAGTTGAAAAAGAAAGTTTCAAAGTAAGTAATACCTGGAATGAACATGAAAAGGATGATCTGAAATATGCAGACCTCTACAAGGATTTTCATTCCCTTCCTATCAGCAAAGGTATTCCGGGTGAAATTCACAAAGAAAAAACTTCCAGATGGGTAAAAGACATAAGCTTAAATAAAAACTTCATCAGGAAGGATGCAGCTCAAACCCTGGGCTGGTCTTCCGGACTTGCAATACCGATTACAAATGGCAAAGATGTAATCTCTATAATTGAATGTTTTAATAGGGATAATATTGAGGAAAGTCCTATGCTGTTGGAAGTTTTGGAATCTGTAGGCAGGCAGATAGGTAACTTTATGGAAAGAAAGAAAGCAGAGGATAAGCTTATAAGTTCCTATGCCAATCTTGAGGAAAATGTCAAAGAGAGAACCAATGAGCTTGCATCCACACTTTCAAGATTGATTAATGAAATGGAAGCTAAAGAAAAAATACAGGCGAAAATAAAACTTTTTGCTCATGCTATTAAGGACGTTCAGGAAAGCGTGTATATTACGGATCTCCATAATAAAACAATTTATGTAAATGATGCATTTGAAAAATCTTTCGGATATTTTGAAAGTGATATTCTTGGAAAAGAAATCCCGCTTATAAAAAGTGATTTTATACCTGTAAGCATTAGAAATGAAATAATGAAGGAAACTATTCGAAAAGGATGGAAGGGTAACATCTCGATCAAAACAAGAGATCAAACACCTTTTCATGTATTTCTCTCAACTTCTCTCGTCACAAATGATGAAGGCAAGGCTGAAGCAATTGTCGGAGTATGCCGTGATATTACAGATATTAAAAAAAGTGAGGAGATCATTAATAAAAGAAATAATCTTCTTAAGCTGCTGAATGAAATAATTTTAGCTACCAATAAATCTAAAAGTCTTAAAGAAGCCATCCAATTTGTTATTAATAAGGTCTGTCAATATAATAAATGGAATATCGGACACTGCTATCTTAAGAACGGAGATAAAATAGAATCTTCAAAAATATGGAATGATGATTTTGAAAAAGATTTTATATTATTAAAAAATATCACTGAAGATCCAAATTTTGATGTAGGGAATGAAGTTGGAAATGAAATACTTAATAAACCGCATACAGTCTCAGTTTTATTCAGTGATTTAAAAGGTGATGGACGGGAAAGAATTAAAGCCATAAATTCTTTAAATATAAAAACCGGTATTTGGATCCCCATACTCAAACAAGATGAGCTAGTGGGAATACTGGAATTTTTAAAGACCGGAGAAGAAATTCTTGATGAAGATATTCTGGAATTTATGAACAACATAGGTCTGGAGCTTGGAAGATTATCTGAACAACTGGATTACATTGAAAAGATAAGAAATCGCGAAGCTTTATTAAGTGAAGCTCAGCATATTGCAAAGCTGGGAAGCTGGGAATGGGATGTGACAAATAATATATTAAACTGGTCGCCGGAGCTTTACTCCATATATGAGCTGGATAATAAAACGTATACTCCTTCATTTGAATCATATATGCAGTATGTTCATCCTGATGACAGGGAATATGTCAACGATATAATCCAGAATGCTTTCAAAACAAAAGATAAATTTAATTTTTATCACAGGATCATTACAGCAACCGGAAAATTAAAGATCTCAAAGTCACAGGGAGAGGTTTTTACAAATGAAAGTGGCGAAGTTGTAAGAATGTTTGGGACTGGATTGGATATTACTGAGATCAGGGAAGCCGAAGATAAGATTAGAAAAAGTGAAGTGCAGTTACGTCAGATGAATGAAAAATTGATTGAAGCACAAAAAGAATTGATACACAATGAAAAACTTGCGGCACTTGGAAGATTTTCATCAGGGGTTGCACATGAGATCAGAAATCCGCTGGCAAACATAATGAGCTTGTCACAGATGATCATGAAAACAGAATTGAACGAGAAGAATCAAAAAAGACTAAAATATATTCTTACCAATTCTGAAATTGCTAACAACATCATCAAAAGTCTTTTAAATTTTGCATCTCCGGCAGAACTTACATTTACAAAGAATAATTTGAATAAAATTCTGGAAAATATTCTTGAAAGTGTGGAAGCACGTTGTAATGAAAGCAATGTTATTATTGAAAAAGATATAGATAATAATCTTCCTCCTTTATATAGTGATAAGCTTAAGTTGGAAAACGCTTTTATGAATTTTGTTTCTAACTCAATAGATTCAATGTTTCATGGAGGTAAATTGACAATCAAGGTCAAGGAAAACGAAGCTAAAGATGAAATAAAAATAGATATTACAGACACAGGAGTTGGAATTCCTCCTGAAAATATCGACAAGATTCTTGAACCTTTTTTTACTACAAAAGATGAAGGGATTGGGCTTGGAATGGGTTTAGCTTATCAAACCATTAAACAGCATTTTGGTATTTTTAATATTGAAAGTGTTGAAGATCAGGGAACTCATATTGAGATAAAACTCCCAATAAAAAATTAAAACTATAAATGGAAAAAATTTTATTAGTTGATGATAATGAAACGTTAAGATTCACCCTGACCGAACTGCTTGAAGAATCAGGTTTTCAATGCAAAGCGGTAGAGGACGGAAGAAAAGCCCTTGAGGAGATCAAGAATTTTTCATATGGTTTAATAATACTTGATATGAGGCTTCCGGGAATGAATGGTTTTGAGATTTTAAAAAAGATAAAAGAGACTAAAAAAGATATTCCGGTTATAATGCTGACTGCATTTGGAGATATCAAAACCGCAGTTGAAGCAATGAAACATGGTGCCCATGATTTTATGACAAAACCTTTTGATAATGACGCAATGATAATGTCAATCAGAAAAACACTTGAGATTAAATATTTAAAAGAAGAGGTTAACATACACAGAAAAAAGCTTGAACAAAGTTATAAATCGGGAAGTGTAATAGGTAATAGTGATGTAATGAAGAAGGTGTTTGAACAAGTGCAGATTGTTGCACCGACTAATCTGAGTGTTTTGATAGAAGGAGAAAGCGGGACAGGCAAAGAAGTTATCGCATGCCTGATTCATAAGACCAGTGAAAGAAGAGATAAGCCCTTCATTGCTGTTGATTGCGGAGCTATCCCTGAACCTCTCATTGAAAGTGAATTATTCGGACATGAAAAGGGTGCTTTCACGGATGCAAAATCTTATAAAGAAGGTAAATTTGAATTAGCAAATGATGGTACGATCTTTTTGGATGAAATAACTAATCTGTCGGACTCAAATCAAATAAAGCTTCTCAGGGTAATTCAGGAAAGAAAAGTTACAAGACTAGGTGCAAAAAAGCCAATAAGTCTGAATTTAAGAATTATAGCAGCGACAAATATTAAGTTATCTGATGCGGTCAATAATCAAAGATTCAGACAAGATCTTTATTACCGTTTCAATGAATTTCATCTTGAGCTTCCGCCATTACGGCAAAGAAAGGAAGATATTAAATTGTTTGTAGAACATTTTATAATTGATGCAAACAAAGAATTAAATAAAAGTATCACCGGAGTTTCAGCTGAGGTAATGGATAAATTGACCAATCATACATGGCCGGGAAATGTCAGAGAATTAAGAAATGTGATGAGGAGATGTATCCTGTTGGCTAAAGGAGATCTGGTTGAATCTATTGATATACCTGATGAAATCAGAAGTTTAAATATTAAAAAACCCGCCATTCCTACAGATTCTGCAATATCTGATGCAATGAAAGATGTTGAAAGAGAAATGATAATGAAAGCTATTCAGGATGCAGAAGGAAATAAAACTTTGGCTGCTAAAATATTAAATATGAACGTAAGGACATTTTATAGAAAATTAAAGGTGTTAGATATAGAATAACTCTGATCTGAGACAGAAAATCATTAAACTGCAATAAATCTCTTCTAAAATAACTTTTCTCACTTTGAATCTCTCCATAATAAAAATTAATTATACTTATTTATTTTAGTTATTCGACCTGTAGATTAATAAAGATTGTTAAAAGTTGTCTAATATTATTAATTATTTATATGACATGTCTGTCTCATATTTTTCTGGACATTGAATATTAAAAAATTCTCGCTGAAAACTTAATATAATCGACATTTTGCTTTGGCATGAGCCTTGTAAGAAGAAAAGTAACTTAACAAGTTGATTATGATTAAGGATATCGATAACAATATTAAGAGACCAGAAGAAGTTGATTTAGATCTGGAACGGAATGGAAGATTATTGAATCGGGACATGGAAAAAGTTTCACAGTTATCATTAAATAATTTGAAAGACTCTGAAGATGTAAAAGTTGAGGAAAATTGTTCTACTGAGAAAAACGGGACTAATTTAAATGCGACTTTTGATTATGAAAAGAAATACGGTGTTGAAGATGAAGGAAATAATCTAAGAAAAACTAGTGGTAACGAGTTAAATACCTTACCAAATGATAGTGATTCCAAGCTTAATCCAAAGACCGAACAATTGACAATGCCTTGTCCTGATCCAAAAAAAAATTATGATTTACACAATAAAAAAAATAGAAATCAGCCTTTATAGATATTATAGCTTCACAGAGCATCTACATCTAAACCCACATAACTAAATCCACTTAAACCTGCCCAGTATTATCAAATGGGGACTAATCTGGGCAGGTCCTCTTCCCTAAAACAAACATACCTGATTTAGATATTAAGATTTATATTCTTACAAAAATAATATTTACAAAATCAATAATGATTGTCACAAAATTTGTCACATATGACGTTTATAATTTAATAATATTGATTTAAAAAAATCCTTAGCAAATAATTTTGATAAAAAATTAATTATCCTGTTGGCACAGTTCGTGCAAAGTTGAAAATTAATTTGTATAACTCATAATCGTATACACATTTAAATTCATCATTCTTAAATTTTAAATAATAAACATGGCTAAGTTAAAAACATTAGAAGACTTTTTAATTGAAGAATTAAAAGATCTTTACAGTGCTGAAAAACAAATATTAAAAGCTTTACCAAAAATGGTCAAGGCTGCAACATCAGAGGAGTTAAAAGAAGCTTTTCAAAACCATCTTCAGGAAACAGAAAATCAGGTACAAAGACTCGAAAAGATATCTAAAATTGTCGGAAAAGGTTTGACCGGTAAGAAATGTAAAGCCATGGAAGGCTTGGTCGAAGAGGGGAAAGAAATCATTGAAGAAGATATGGATCCTCAGGTTAGGGATGTAGCTTTAATTGCAGCCGGACAAAAGGTTGAGCATTATGAAATGGCATCATATGGATGCGCCCGTACTTATGCCAGACTTCTGGGTATGGATGATGTAGAAGAGATGTTACAGGAAACTCTTGATGAAGAAGGTAACGCGGATAAATTACTTACGGAGATCTCCGAAAGCCTGAATGTAGAAGCAATTGAAGAAGGTTCGGAGTAATAAATAAAATTTAGGCATTGCTCAACTGCTCTTATTCGATTGTCTGACATTCTAAATAAGAGCAGTTATTTTAACTATGATAAGTTATGGAGGAACTTCTGCTGGTTGTGGGTCAAAGTCTTAGTGTTTACATTATCATTATTATATGTTTAAGATTACTAGGGAAGAAAGGATTGGCCGAATTATCAGTTGCTGATCTTGTGCTAATTGTTATAATTGGTGAATCTATCGGGGCTATTATCCCGGAAGAAATTAAATTTTCAGGAACAATTGTATATATACTAACATTAGTCAGTGCTAATTTTCTTTTGGATAAAATAAGCTTTAAGTCCAAAAAGTTTAAAAAGTTTATGGAGGGAACACCTGTCATAGTCATAAGGAATGGTAAAGTTATACAGTCAAATTTAAAAAAGGAAAAGATTTCAATGGACAATCTGGAAGAAGCTTTAAGAAGCAAAGGTTTGACAAAGGCTGAAGAGGTCGAATTGGGCATTTTAGAAACAGATGGTGCAATCAGCATTATTCCATTAAAAAAGGGTGAAGAAATTGTTATGACGTCTCCTAAAAAACACAATTAACATTATAATATGAAAACTTTTATCTTTAGTTATATAGGTTTCTTGTACCTGCTTGGTACATTCATAGTTTTTTTGATCACAAAATCACGGCTAAAAGATTAAATAATAAAAGTTAATTTTATGAGTAACTGCACTTACAAAACTTTGTTTCCTTTAAGTTCAAAATACGATAGCAACTGGATAAGAAAACATTCGCTGGGAGAAAATGTATTATATAATCTTGAGACACTATCTCATGTTTTAGAATTCAATACTCGAATGAAAGTTCTGGACTTGGGTTGTGGAAAAGCTATAAGCGCAATATTCCTTGCAAGAGAATTTGGATTAAAGGTTTGGGCTATTGATCCGAAAATTAACCCATCCGACAATTTTAACAGAATTAAAGATATGGGTGTGGAAGATCTTGTAGTTCCTTTAAAATTAGATGCTCGCAAACTTCCATTTCCCAAAGAATATTTTGATATAATACTTGCTGTAGATTCTTTTATGTATTACGGTACAGATATAGAGTACACACGCTATGTTTCAAGTTTTTTAAAGAAGGGCGGAAAAATCGGAATTGTTGATATTTGTCAAAATTTCGGAAATAATTCTAACGGAAATGGAATCAATAAAAAAAAATTAAATTTTTTGCATTCGCTTGAATGGTGGTTTGAACTATTTCAGACAAGTGAAATACTGAATGTAGAGATTGCTGAAATTGTCCCTGAAAACAGTTTTATCAGAAGGGAATACGTAAAAGACGTTTTAACATCAAACCGGGAAGATATAATTGCGGAAGAGTTATCAATAGACACAGATGAAAACATCAATGTTTTTAGAATGGTAGCAGTCAAATATTAAAACTTATTTAAAATTTGTACTATTATTTTTATAAAAATAATTATTTAATGTAATATTAAAAAATGCATTCAATTATGGAAAATCTAAAAACAATGAGCAGCAACTTTGAGAAATCCTACAATCTTGAATTAGAGAATAAAACTGAAAATATTCTCAAAAGTATAGATGAACTTGAAAATGACATTAAAGAATATATCAGAATTTATGGAAACAATTCAGAGAATGAAGGCTTATCAAATATGAAAATCGGTTCAGATATGAGACTTCACGATCGCTGCTAAATAATTAAAAATTGTAATCTGATAATTTTTAATTTGGTTTATCACCGTAGTATTGTTAATTTATAGTAATAGTATTTAGAATTGAATCAATACGGGCAAAGGTGCCTTTTTAAAAATAATGAAAAGTTTCAAAATAAAAAAGAAGGGAATAAAATGGAAAACGAAATGAAAACCTTATCTCAGGTTATGGTCTCTTTGAAAAATAAACATTGCGCAAAAGATTTCACATTTGAAGATAAAAAAGTTTTATGTAAAGAAACCAGTGAAAGTTTTGATCCGGATGATCTTGTACTTGAAAAAGCCTTTAGATTTGAAGGTGATTCAAGTCCAGATGATATGTGTGTATTATATCACCTGACTTCAGAAAGCGGAACAAACGGAATGTTAATAGATGCTTTCGGCACCTATTCTAATGCAAAATTATCTGATTTTATTAAGGATGTCCCCTGCAGAGAAATCGAAGATAAGCAAGTTTTATAATTCAATTCCGTCTCCCGACAATTTTGTTAGGAATAACCCCCTTAGAATAAAATGGATAAAACTCCAATAACATATCACAAGCCCGTTCTCTTTGAAAGATATAAAGGAAATCCCGTTTTGACGCCATCTATGTGGCCATATAAAGTTAATGCAGTTTTCAATGCCGGCGCAATATTATATAATGGAAAAGTATTGCTGCTTATTCGTATTGAAGACATGAAGGGATTTTCTCATTTATGTAAAGCGGTCAGCGAAGATGGATATACAGACTGGAAGATCGACAGTGTGCCAACTATGTTGCCGGACGTTGAAAATTTTCCGGAAGAAAAATACGGAATTGAAGATCCCCGTATAATTAAATTTGATCACGAGAATGTTTATGCAATCGTTTATACATCTTTTTCGGAAACCGGTCCGCTTGTTTCATTAGCAACGACTGAAGATTTTGAATCCTTTAAGAGATTTGGAATAATAATGCTTCCTGATGACAAAGATGCATCACTATTTCCAAGGAAATTCAAGGATCGATGGATATTAATTCATCGTCCCTCTCCAACCAATTATCATCTTGGAGCTCATATATGGATATCGTATTCACATGATCTCAAACACTGGGGTGAAAGCAGGGTTCTCATTCATGCGAGAAAGGGAAGCTGGTGGGATGCTTATAAAGTCGGATTAGGGCCGCCTCCCATAGAAACTCCTGATGGCTGGCTTATAATATATCATGGTGTAAAAACCACTGCGGCAGGATCATTGTACCGCGTTGGACTGGCGCTGCTTGATCTGGATGATCCCTGTATTGTTTTAAAAAGATGTGACGAATGGGTTTTCGGTCCAAGTGAAATGTATGAACGGGTAGGAGATGTACCCGACGTTACATTTCCATGCGGTGTAGTTATCAAAGGTGATAATCTCATAATGTATTACGGAGCTGCCGATACATCAGTGGCTAT
>JBDSYA010000329.1:0-11512 GCA_039925865.1 Ignavibacteria bacterium | reverse complement strand
TATTTGAAACAGTTTGTGTTTCTGTTTCAATAGCCGGTTTGATCTTATCCATTAATGAAGTTATGTGACCGAGTTTTATATTGTCGCAAGCTCCTATGATAGCACCGCAGTTAGTATGACCAAGGATTACAATCAGTTTCGACCCCGATATTTTACATGCAAATTCCATGCTTCCTAAAATATCATCATTCAGAATATTTCCCGCAATCCGAATGCTGAAAATATCTCCCAGTCCCTGATCAAATATTAACTCAGCGGAAGTTCTTGAATCTATGCAGCTCAAAATTGCAGCAAAGGGAAATTGTTCGCTCGAAGTTTCGTTGACCTGAGCTAATAAATTGCGGTGGGATTTAATATTATTTATAAACCTCTCATTGCCTTCCTTAAGATATCCGAGTGCTTCATCAGGAGTTAATTCGACTTGAGACTGTTTTGTTTTCTTGGCAGGCTTATTCAGTTTTTCCATTTAATAGTTTATGTTATATGATCACTGAATGTTTATCTTCGAATGAAACAATATTTCATTAAAATTTTCAAATCTATTCAATCAGTATTTGCAAGCTGTTGCGTTTACTGTTCGACTAATTAAATTCGCTTATCACTTCTTCAAAGTTTCTTGTATTCTCAAATTGAGAAAGTATTTTTTGCAACACTTCATCAACTATCGAATCAGGGCACGAAGCGCCACTTGTTAAAATTATTTTGACAGGCTGTCTTTGCGGAATAAAATTTTCAGTAGTTAATTCAATATGTTCGTGAAGATCAAAATGACTGATCAGATTTCTAGAAAGAATTTTATCCGCAGATGAAATAAAATACGTTGGAAGCTTTTCTTCGCAAAGCTCAACTATATGAGATGTATTCGAGCTATTGTAACCGCCAACAACTATTGCAAGATCAGCATTTTTTTCAAGCAGTCCGTAAGATGCTCTTTGATTATCATGAGTTGCATAACATAGCGTATCTCTTGTATCTGCAAAATGTTTTTTTATATTTTCAGCTCCGAATTTTCGCACCATCACATTTTTCAGATGATCTGAGATCGACTGAGTTTCAGATGCAAGCATTGTTGTCTGATTCACTACACCAATCCTCGTTAAATGTAAATCCGGATTAAAACCCTCCGAACACCTGTTGCCAAAATAGTGTTGAAAATCTTCCGGGGAAATTTCCGAACTAATGATTTTCCCCAATGCTTTTGCTTCCTCCAGATCACGGATGATCAAAGTCGGTGCCGATTCTTTACTATGAGAAAAAGTTGCCCTGGTTTCTTCATGTTTATATTTGCCGTGAACAATTATTGTAAAGTCAGCTTTGCCTAATGATTCCGCCCTGTTCCAAACCTTCTCTACAAAAGGGCAGGTCGTGTTATACTTCAAAGGATTAATTCCGATTGCGGATAATTTATTTTCAATCTCAATCGTAGTTCCGAATGCAGGAATTATTACAATGTCATCCGAATTCAATTCACTCCAGTCTATAATTTTATTTCCTGATGTATCCATTATAAACTTCACACCTCTGTCAATCAAATCTTTATTCACATCGGAGTTATGTATCATTTCACTCAAAAGAAAAATTCTTTTATCCGGATTTTCTTCGATTGCTTTGTATGATATTTCAATAGCATTTTCAACGCCGTAACAAAATCCAAAATGTCTGGCGATATAAAAAATAACAGGACCGAAGTCCAATTCTGTGGGAGAATAATCCATCTTTCTCGGATCATTTGCTTTACGTAGATTTTTTATCCTGGAGATTACCGGGCTTCTGTAAAATACAGGTATATCGAAAGTTTTCATTTGCTTTTACTTAATACTTCCAAATCTGCTAGATCTTTTTTCCTTCCTACGGCTTTTTTATTTATCTTCAGATCTTCCAAACTTAAAAATGAAATTGCCAAATCATCAAAATTCTTTATTTCCTTTTTAAGAAAACATTCTTCGAAATTTAAAGCTTCAATTGATGTTAACACATCGATTCTCACCGGAGGATATCCCATTTGAAAAATTAAATCTTTTGATGTAAAGTCTTTTACTGTTAATTCATCAGAAGGAAAACCAAAGTCGATAATAGTTTTGTAGATCTTTATGGCATTTTGCTCTTTATTATTTATCCAAACATCTATATCACCTGTATTTCTAGGGTGGCCATGAAAAGCCATCGCAAATGCCCCTACAATAAGATAGTCAACTTTATTTTCGTTTAATAATTGTATAAACTCTTTGTAATCTGGGTGTAATTTTTCCATACATGGATTGTCTTAAAAATTCAACAGCCGCAATCCTTTCTTCGTGAGTGCGGGTTTTCCAATAATCATAATCTTGTGGCGCATCTTTCACAGGACCTTTGTAAGAAACTTTCTTGATAAGTTTGTATTTCATAATAATTTTTTTTATTCAAACGCAGCAATTCCGGTAATATCTTCACCGAGTATTAAAGTATGCATCTCATGTGTTCCTTCATATGTTTTAACAGATTCGATATTGTTCATATGTCTCATGACAGGATATTCATCCAATATACCGTTTGCCCCGAGCATTTCTCTTGCCATGCTTGCAATGATTTTAGCAATTTCACAATTATTTCTCTTTGCAAGTGATACCTGCTGAGGTTTCATCTTTCCGTTGTCCTTGAGTTTACCAAGCTGATAACATAATAGCTGTGCCTTTGTTATTTCAGTCAGCATATAAGCAAGTTTCTCCTGTGTGATCTGAAAACCGGCAATAGGTTTTCCAAACTGTGTCCTTGACATGGTATAGTTTAATGCTGTTGTGTAACATTCCATTGCAAGTCCCAATACACCCCATGCAATTCCGTATCTGGCCTGTGTAAGACACATCAATGGAGATTTTAATCCACCGCTTTTTGGCAATAGATTTTCTTCAGGAATAAAACAATCTTCGAATACAAGTTCAGATGTTATAGATGCTCTTAGTGAAAGCTTGCCTTTCATTTCAGGAGCTGAAAATCCTTTTGTACCTTTTTCAACGAGAAAACCTTTAACAACTCCGTCAAGTTTTGCCCAAACGACAGCAACATCGGCAACCGTACCGTTTGTGATCCACATCTTTGCGCCGTTAAGAATAAAACCTCCGTCTCTCTTCTCAGCTTTTGTGATCATACCTCCGGGATTACTTCCAAAGTCAGGCTCTGTCAAACCAAAGCATCCGATGAATTCTCCTTTTGCAAGTGTTGGTAAATATTTTTTTCTTTGTTCTTCACTCCCAAAAGTATAAATAGGATACATTACAAGTCCGGACTGTACCGACGCAAAGCTCCTCACGCCACTGTCACCTCTTTCAAGCTCCTGCATTATCAATCCATACGCAATATTATTTATACCCATTCCTCCGTATTCGGGTGGAAGTGTAGGCCCGAATATTCCGAGCTCTGCCATCTTCGGAATGAGCTGCGTGGGGAACTGCATCTCCTGATTATATTCCTCAATGATCGGTAGAACTTCCTCATTCACAAAATCCCTGACAGTGTCTCTTATAGATCTTTCTTCATCAGAAAGCATAACGTCCATGTCATAATAATCGACACCCTTGTATGTTCCTACAGCCTGCATTTTAATTTCCCTTCTTAACTTTTTAATTCTTTAAATTATAATAATTTTTAATTTCAGCAATAAAATATTCTGCAATTTTATATTTTGAAATTTTCTCAGCCGGCTTTAAATATACTGGTATTGCCTGTTCTTTAATGTCATCAACAAAAATGATCGACTCTGAATATGTAATGTCTGAAACTTTCGGAATATGCGATTTACAATTATCAAAAATCACTTTCAAAGGTGTTACATTTTTAGCGATATAATATAAATCGTAAAGGTCTGTGATTGTATTAATTTGTATAATCGAATTGATTTTCATAACTGCAATTATTTCCGGAGTTGCTATATTCATCTGTTTATATTTCATTGAATTATCCTTGATCTTTGACGAAACTTTTACAGATCCAGCGGTGAAGAATGTTACTTTTACATCTTCAATAAGAAAATCAAGCCGGTGTTCATTATCACGCATTATTAATGTTTGATCGATCTTAAACTCTTCCTCAATAAAATCTATAATTGACTGTGTCTCAAGCAAACCACCGTCATAATTAAAATATAGATCTTCAGATAACCGGTGTTTAATCTGCATTGATAATGCCGTCCCGTCAACTAACGTAAAATCATTTAAAAATTTATCATCAACCAGTTTTTCAAAAACATTTCCGGTTCTTTTTGTTAAATATTTTAAATCCAATCTTACTACATGATTATTTTTTTTATGAAATTAAATCTTTTTTTATGCTCGCCGGATTCACCAAGATCATCTACAACTTTTGCCAAACTTTCACTCGTGATCATCCTGATCAATATTTTGTAATCTTCAATTTCTCCGAAGAGAAGTACATTTTTTATTACAATTTCTTCGTCTAAAATCGAATCATCCTTAAATTCCCAAAAGATATGTTTGGGGAAGTAAGAAATATTTATAACATTATTGTGCATTAAACTAATTTTTCAAGATAAGAATAATTTTTATCGTTGGTTTTAAATTTAACTTTGATACTGGTCTTTAAATATTTTACTTCACTTACTTCCGCTAGTTTATATATCAGACTTACTTTTTTGTGATCATCAGGCTTAAGTCGGATCGTTCTTTCAATATTTTCTTTATTAAGTTCGTTCTTAATTTTTTCCATGAGACTATTCACATTCAAACCCTTTGAAGCTGAAATAAAAACTGAATCTTTAAATTCAGTCTTCAATGTTGAAATTATATCGGTGTCTTCTAGTGCATCTGTTTTATTAAATACATTAATGACAATTTTATTATCCGCACCGATTTCTTTCAGAGTTTCATTTACAACTTCCATTTGCTCCTGAAAATTTTCATTAGAAACATCGATCACATGCAGCAGCAGATCTGAATCCACCACTTCCGATAAAGTGGACTTGAATGATTCTATCAGTTTGTGAGGAAGATTTTTTATGAAACCAACAGTGTCAGATATTAAAATTTTTTTTGGAAATTTTGTAACTGCAGATCCATCTTCTGAAATCAAAAGTTCTAAAGCTTTGGTAGAAGTATCAAGCGTTGCGAATAATTTATTTTCAACATATACATCAGAGCCGGTAAGAGTATTAAGCAAAGTGGATTTTCCGACATTTGTATAACCAACCAGTGATATCCTGAAAAACTTTTTTCTTTCACCTGACTGGGTTTTCTTTTGCTCGGCAACTTTTTCCAGCTTTTCTTTCAACACGGAAATCCTTGCTCCGATCATTCTTCTGTCAGTTTCGATCTGCGTTTCACCCGGACCCTTTGTACCAATGCCTCCAAATTGTTTTGAAAGGTGAGTCCACTGCCTTGTCAGCCTTGGAAGCGTATATTCAAGTTGGGCGAGCTCAACCTGCAATTTGGCTTGTGCTGTTCTGGCATTCGAAGCAAATATATCTAAAATTAAATTCGACTTATCAATTATTTTACAAGTGATCTTTTGTTCAAGATTTCTAAGCTGAGTATAGGCAAGTTCATTTTCAAAAATGACCAGCTTCACACCGTTTGCCTCAACAAATTCAGATACTTCCTCGGCCTTTCCTTTTCCTATCATGAACTTCGAATCATAAGTATCTTTTTCCTGATAAAATGTCGAAATGACATTAGCTCCGGCAGTTTCGGCTAAAAATTTTAATTCATCAAGTGAGTCTTCTGAATGCAGGTTTTTTTTATCTCTACGGTTGGAAAAGCATACTAAAACTGTTTTTTCTGATTCTTCTTTTGTTTCTTTTAATTGCATTTATGAGTTTTGATAAAATTAATGAAATTGTGAATTACATTAAAGTCAAAGTTTATTTAAATTTTAATAGTGTCAGTTATGATTTAATGAAAAAAAAATATCGTTATTAAAAAAGTTAGCTTGAATGAGTAATGAAAATGTTTCGATCATTGACCCGATGTCTGAATTTAAAAAACCATAACCTGAATTCACATAAAATAATTTTATATGGTTATGAAAGCGCAGCATTGGCAGGCATAAAAAAGTTTGTAATACTGTAAATTTATATTTTTTGTTAGCCTTTTTTAGATTAAGTTCAAGTTAAATCAACCCTTTTGAATCCCTAATGTAATATGGGGAGTCAAAGGGTTTAATTGTTTATAGGTATTTATGAAAGTTAAGAAAGATAAAATTAAGTTAATTACACTCGGCTGTTCAAAGAATCTGGTAGATTCTGAATTCATTTTAAATCAGATGAAATCCAACGATATAGAAATAGTTGAAGACGAAAGTCTTGCGGAAAATGTGATCATTAATACCTGCGGATTTATAGAGTCTGCCAAGCAGGAATCTATAGATACAATCTTAAGAGCGGTTGAACTAAAAAAAGAAGGCAAGCTGAAAAATGTGTATGTTGCAGGATGCCTTTCTGACCGTTATAAAGATATGCTCGAGAAAGATATACCTGAAGTTGATAAATATTTTGGAGCTACAGATAAACCTCAGACTATTTTCAGTATCTTAAATGAACTGGGTGTTGATTACAAAAAAAATCTTATCGGTGAAAGAAGTCTTACAACTCCACCTCATTATGCGTATTTAAAAATCAGTGAAGGCTGTAATAACCCATGTTCATTTTGCGCGATCCCGATCATGCGCGGAGTTCATTACTCAAAGCCTCTTAATGAAATTTTAACAGAGGCAGAAAATCTTGCGTCAATGGGTGTTAAGGAGCTTGTGATCATTGGGCAGGATACAACTTACTGGGGATTTGATATAGATAAAAAACGAAATTTAGCGACAGTATTATTAGAGCTGTCAAAAGTCAAAGGCATTGAATGGATAAGATTAATGTATGCATATCCCTCAAGATTTCCCCTGGATGTAATTGAAGTAATTAAGAATACATCTAATATCTGTAAATACATTGATATACCAATACAGCATATCAGCGATGATGTTATAAAGTCTATGAGAAGAGGTATTACCAAGAGGTCACTGACACAGCTACTCGAAAAATTCAGAATAGAGATTCCTGAGATTTCGATAAGGACAACAATTATAACAGGGTATCCTGATGAAACGGAAAAAGATTTTTGCGAGTTGTTAGATTTTATAAAAGAATTCAAATTCGACCGGCTCGGTGTTTTTACATATTCACATGAGGATGATACTTACGCTTCAAACATCCCGGACAGAATTCCTTTCAAAGAAAAATTAAACAGGCAAAAAATAATTTTAGATGCTCAAAGAGAGATCTCGGTTTTAAAGAATAAGGCTTCGGTTGGAAATATTGTAAAAGTGATTGTTGACAGAAGAGAAAATGATTACTATGTAGGAAGAACTTATAAAGACGCACCTGAAATAGATCAGGAGGTTTTTATCAATAATAAGGATCTGCAGACAGGTGAATTTTATAATGTTGAAATTTTTGATGCTGAAGAATTTGATCTTTTTGGAGAGGTAATAAATTAAATTAGAATTTTACCCATGTTAATCATGGAATCAAAACCTTAAGGGAGGTTTATTATGAAAAAATTATTCAAAAATTTTTCTGATGTAGTAATAAGGTTAAATGTCAAAACTTTATTTTGTGTTTTTTTACTTGTGACTGTCATTCACAGCGGGGAAGTTACCGGCCAGCTGAAAGACAAATCATTAAAGGGAAACGAAAAGGATTTTTTCTTTTTTGATCCAATGGTTTTTTACAGTAAGGATCAGCACAAGCCCAGACTGGATGTTTATCTTGAGATCCCGCTTGAAAATCTTCAGTTTAAAAAAAATTATAATACTAAGATGTATGATGCCAGTGTTAATTATGTTATCAAAATTGTAAATTCCGCAAATGAAGTTGTCTCTAATGAATCGATCACTGATTATGTTTCTACCACAAAGAAAGAACAGAAAACACTTGAAGAATCTGCAAAGTTTATTGTGAAAGAATTTTATCTTAATCCCGGAATGTATAATATTGAAGTTACTTTAAGTGATATTAATACAAAGAAGGAAAAGACCACAAAAGATAAGATCGAAATTATTGATTATGCGCAAAAAGATATTTCATTCAGCGACATTATGCTTGTAAGTAATATGAAACAAGAAGGCGGTAAAAAGGTGATCACTCCATTGATCGACAAAAATATAGATAACCTGAAAGAGGTTTTTTTATTTTTTGAAGTGTATAACTCAAAAGATCAGAATGTTGTAAATGACTTTTCTTACAAGATCACAAATAATAAAGATAAGGTTTTTGAAAAAGGAAATTATACGTACACTCTTCTGCCGGGAATAAATAAATTTTTTGAGAAGATTCCTACAACGAATTTAGTATTCGGTGATTACAAACTTGAAATTAAGGACAATTCAAACGGGCAGCTTTTAGCTGAAAAAGAATTTTCTAATAAACTCAGCGGACTTTACGTTAATAATAAAGATATGAGTGTGCTTATTGATCAGCTTATATATATTGCCAGTGGTGATGAACTCAGTAAGATCAAAAATGGAAGTACGGATGAATTAAAGGAAAAATATTTTATTGAATTCTGGCGAAGTAAAGACCCTTCACCTAATACTTCCAGAAACGAGCTCATGCAGGAATATTACAGGAGGATCAAGACTGCTAATGACAGATATTCACATTACATTGACGGATGGAAAACGGACATGGGTATGGTATATATAATCTTCGGTGAACCCAGTAATATTGAAAGATTTCCTTTTACAGATAATTCAAAGCCATACGAGATCTGGGATTTTTATAATGAGAACAGGCAGTTTGTGTTTACTGATGATTCAGGTTTTGGAGATTACAAACTGGTTACTCCAATCTGGGATGAAGGCCGTACAAGGATCAGGAACTGATTTATACAAGTCTTTTTCTTTTTGTAAGGTAGCTTAGTAAAGCAGTGTCAAAAGGTGTTGAAGTGGTAATAATATTATAATCAATATTATTTTTTCTGCATTCGGTTTTATAATTTTCTATAAATTCTTTTATTGTATCCTGATAAGCTTTTTGCATGGCAAAAGGTTGAGAATACATCTCTTCGTTTGTTTCCATATCTTTTAATGTCACCGGATTTCCATCCAGAAAAGTAAGTTCCATCGGATCCAGGATCTGAAAAATAATTACTTCGTTTTTATTATACCGGAAATGTTTCATTGCACTTATTACTTCCTTCTGATCATCAAACAGGTCACTGATTATAATTACCAGTCCTCTTCTTTTAACTTTGTCCGCAATTTCATTTAAACATTTTGCTGTACCTGTTTCATTAAGAGGCCTTACATTTGACAGTTCTTTTAAGATCAATTGGAGATTTGCTTTAGTTGAGTGAGGAGGAATATAGGAGCGAATTTTTGTATCGTATGTAGTGAGCGATATAGCATCCCGCTGAAGAAGCATTAAATATGAAAAAGACGCCGCAAGATAGGATGCATATTCGAGTTTAGTCAATGAATTATGCGATGTAATGTTTTCCTTTGACCGGCCTGCAAAATATTTATTAAAAAAATTCTTTCTCTGAGAATTTATTCCAGTTAATTTCTGCGATTTGAAATCCATTGATCTGCTGATGTCGAGCAGAATGTAAGATTTGAGATTTGTTTCTTCTTCAAAACGCTTTATATAATACCTGTCCGTCTTTCCGAGGATCTTCCAGTCAAGGTACTTAAGATCATCACCGGGTATGTACTGCCGGTGTTCTGCAAATTCCACGCTGAAGCCATGGTAAGGCGACTTATGCATACCTGCAATAAACCCTTCGACAACCATCCGTGCTTTCAGCTCCATGTTTGAAAGACGTGCGACTATGGAAGGGTTTAAATATTTTCTGTAATCGGATGTGTGCTGCAAAAATTATTTATCTATTTTTTATCTGCTTCCTTTTTTAAAGCCGGCATCTTTGGAGATTCATTATCTTTATCTACCTGCTTTTTATCAGTTCCTTTATCGTCGGACGGGTCCGGTTGTTTCTGTACATCCTTAAGGTTTTTCTTTACGCTGTCGCCGGCTGATTGGTTTCCCATTTTATCAATGTTCATCTGAATGATCTCTTCAATTGATCTTCCTGACTGTAAAACTTCAAGCATCGTTTTAGCGGATTCGCTCATTTTATCATTTGGATCTGTATCAGTCGGATATTTGGCCAGAAAATCTTTGTAAGCCTTAATTGCATTATCTTTATCTTTGAGAGTTTCGTCATATATAAATGCGACCATGAACATTGATTGCTTTGCTTCCTTAGTTCCGGGAAATTTTTCGGAAAGCTCTTTGTATGTGATGATTCCGCCCGGTTGATCCTTCAAACCATCTATTTGAATTCCTGCGATCTGATTATAAGCAAATATTGTTTTGTCGGATTTAGGATATTCTTTGATAAACTCCCGGTATAATGTAATAGATTCCTCGTATTTTTTCTCATCTAATTTTGCTTTAGCAGCGTCGAGATATTCGCTTTCGGGTTTTTTGTTAGTTGAGCAACCTGCAATGAAAGCCGCTAAAATTATTATTGTTAAAAATTTCAAATTAAGAATTCGCATATTTATTTTAAATTGGTTTAAGGTTTATTTTTTTAAGAATTTAATGTAATTAAATCAATATTAAATATTAATGATAAAACTTAACCTAAATGAAAATTTCCTTTGAACGGAATATATGGAAATCTGATATTGACATATTTTAACTATGTAAAATCATGCTAAAGTTAGAGCTTAACGAAAATTTTATTTGCCGGATATGGGAAGACAATTCTAATTATAAAGATCTATTTACTACCTGTAACGAAAAGGTTGAAATCTTTGATATAGGAAAGAAGAATTTTGATGCAGGGCCTGATTACAATGAGGCTAAGGTCAGGATTGGTGAAAAAATTTATACAGGATGTATTGAAATTCACCGTTCATTAAAAGACTGGCACGATCATCATCATAAAAATGACGATAAGTATAACGAGGTAATTTTACAGGTGGTATTGTATGACGATGGCTTTGACAATTATGAAAAGTCTCCCGTAGTAAAAAGATCAAGGATTGTTCCAACAGTGATCCTTTCTCAATTTCTTACCAGGCCTTTGAAAGAAATCTGGAAGGAAATAATCAGTAATCCATCTTCCGCTTTTAAATTGCCATGCTACCCTAAAAATAAGCAAATTTGTTACGACACAAAAATAAACTGGATCTCGTCACTCAGCTTCAAAAGATTAATTTACAAAACCGAAAAAATTGATTGCCGGCTGCGCCAAATTTCCGAAAATCTTAAAAAGAAATATGCCTGGGAACAGCTGTTATTTGAGTTCACATGTGAGGCTTTAGGATATTCGAAAAATAAAAAACAATTTCTAAGATTAGCAGAAAAAGTAAACGTGAATAAATTAAGAGAGAATAAACTCAATCTTATTCAGACTGAATCACTGCTGTACGGATTAAGTGGCTTTATGAAAGACCTTCACTTTAAAGATAAATATATTGCAGATCTGAAAGAAAGCCGCCGGATTTTGAAAGAGATATTTATGGAGGAAAG
>JBDSYA010000328.1:0-11924 GCA_039925865.1 Ignavibacteria bacterium | reverse complement strand
ATACTAAGACTGCACCCTGAATGCAGCGCGTCTACCAGTTCCGCCACTTAAGCATTACAAAAGGAAAATAATTATACAGCCTTGCAAAAACAATTTTAAAAATCATTCTCACAATAAAAATGTAGAATCTAATGCTTCCGGGATTTTTGTATTTTAATTTTTAGGGAAAAGTTTTTGGGGGCTGAATTAAAGTTGTCAAATCTATTGCAACCAACGTATTTCATTTTTATAAAATGAGAATTGACAACTTTAAGAATATAAATTGTTATCCCATTGCAGGATTTAAAATCTCCGATCTATCTCGCAAGATTTATTGATAAGTTTTATTTTATCATCGTCATCTTCTTAACTTCCGAAAATTCCCCGGCTGTAAATTTATAGAAATACATTCCGCTTGCTAGATCCTCTGCGTTAAATTCAAAACTATAAACTCCTGGATTTAAATTTTCATTTACTAAGCGCGAAATTTCTTTTCCCATTATATTGAAAACTTTTAAAGTCACAAATAAACTCTTAGGAATTGAAAAATTAATATTGGTTGAGGGGTTGAAAGGATTAGTGTAATTTTGGATATCCAGAGAAGGTGAAGCAAAAAGTGATTGAGATATATAAAAAGCAATACAGCGACTATGGACCCACGTTGTTTAGCGAAGAGCTTTTGAAAAATCACAGCATATCCATAGATCATGAGACAGACCAAGGCAGGATGTAATTTTGCATAAACACCTTAACGGTGAGTTGTACATTTATTTCAATCAGCAGAAATTAAAATATGAAATGCTAACAGGGGAAAAAGCAAAGCAACCATAAAAATTTAGAAAATTACCAAATGATCATCCTAGGAGAAGAATGAACAATCAAATGTCGGGGAGTAAAAAATTATACTTAACTACTTACATTCATTTAAAAATAAAAAGTATGACATTTCAATTGAGTTCAAAGGCATGACATTTCTAAAGAGTTATCACATAAGGCAGTTTCAGGCTCTTGGATGAGCTTGTTTGTATACTTTTTTTAGTTTTCCGGGAGTGAGATGTGTGTACACCTGAGTAGTAGAAAGGCTTTCATGGCCAAGCATGTCTCTTACTGCTCTTATGTCAGCGCCTTTATCCAGAAGGTGAGTTGCAAATGTATGACGGAGTACGTGAGGAGATCTTTTCTTCAGATCGCTGACAAGTGACAGGTTTTTTTTTACAAGTCTGCTGACCTGTACCGGGTAAAGTTTTTTTCCGGTGTTATTAATAAATAAAAATTCAAGAGCATTGATGTTACAAATTTCCCTTATTGCGAGATAATTCTTCAGTGCAGCTTCAGCTTTTTTTCCGAAAGGGACGAGTCTTTCCTTTGAGCCTTTTCCAAATACTTTAACAGTTCTTTTACTGAAGTTTACATTACCAATTTTCAGATTAATAAGCTCCGACAATCTGATCCCGGTGCTGTAAAATAATTCAATGATGGCCTTGTCAATAATTTTTAATTCTGTAATATATTTTTCATCAAGAAGTTTTCCCATTTCCTTTTCACTAAAAAACGAAGGAAGACGTTTTTCAAGTTTAGGAAATACTAATAATGAGGCCGGGTTTTTTGGAATGTAATTTTTAAAACTGAGAAATTTAAAAAACGACTTCAGCACAGAAATCTTTCTTGATAAAGTTTTTTTTGAATATTTTTTCTGTCTTAATGCGGGGTCTGATAACTCCGAAATAAATGATTTCAAATAATTAAGGTCAATTTGTTCAAGATCTATCACCTCATTTAGTTTATTTTCATCGGATTTTTCCTCACTCCGGAAAAAATATTCTCCCAGCTGAATAAGGTCAGTTTTATAAGATATGATTGTATGAGAAGAATAATTCCGAGTTACACTAAGATATTCTAAAAATTCCCTTAAATATTCATTATAAGTTTTTTTCAAGCCGGGCTTTGTTTAGAATGCATCTGAGACAGTTGAGAAATTAAATTCTGAAAGTTTTAAAGCAGGGACTACAATTTTTTCATCACCGGTTTCACTTCCGACAACTTTTTCTGCAGCTGACATATCAATAATATTATTTAAAATATTAACAGGCGATTCATTAAACCTAAAATTATTAATAGCTGAAACAATCTTGCCGTTCTCGATCAAAAATACACCGTCTCTTGTAAGACCTGTCATAAGGATTTGCTTGGGATCAACAGTTCTGATATACCAGAATCTCATTACATAAATACCTTTCTCAGTCGATGCGATCAGATCTTCAACAGATTTATCAGATCCGGTCATTAATATGTTTGTAGGATAAGGGACATAATCAGAATTTGTTTTCTTAGCCCAATATCTTCCTGAATAAAGATTTTTTAAAATTCCGTCTGATATCCACTGGGTTTTGAAAACAGGCATTCCTTCACTTGAAAATGGTGACGAAGGCGCATCCTGTGCCTGAGGGTCTGAATAAATATTAACTTTGCTCCCGGAGATTTGCTGCCCTATTTTATTTACTTTATCCTTATCAGAAAAAAAACTTCTTCCTTCATCAGCGCTTCTTTTATTCATAAAGCCGATAAGATTGCCGATCATATCACTCACGGCAGTATTATCAAGTATTGTAACGTATTTTCCCGGATCATATTTTACCGGGTTTCGTGATAAAATTGTTTTATCAATAACACGGTCCGAAAACTTTTTTATATCAAGAAGGTTGATGTCAGCATAAGACCTGTCAACTTTACTTGATCCTTTCCCGTCACTCGTCCTGATCGTTGAAGAAAAACCTGCGGCTGTTTCTTTATGATATGCAAACAGATCATTTGTATTTCCAACTGAATAAAATGAAGATTGTTTCTCAAAATATCCTGCAGCACTGAGATCATTTTCAATAGCTTTTTTTATTGTATAGGCAACTTTTTCCGATATATCATTCGGTGTCAGTTTATCAGTATTATCAAAAAATTCTTTTACCTCTGAGTATCCGGTTTGCTTTTTAAGGGGTGGCATGAATTCTTCATTTTCGGGAGAAAGTTGTGCTATTTCTTCAGATTTTTTTATTCCTCTTTCAATTGATTCATTATCTATTGATGTGATCCTCACCGAACCTGATCTCTTGCCAAAGTTTGAAGTGATATCTGCAGTAATGGAATTTATTGCTCCGCATGTGGAAACTGTATTCAAGGCAAATCTTAAATTATTAGAGTTACTGCCTGTAAGTGTTACTGATGCTGAATCTGCCTTTGAATATGAAAGTATTTTTTGGATTAATTCTCTGGATTCTTCTTTGGTAAAGATCATTATTATTTTAAATTTGAGATTTTGTATTCAATATATTGATCTGTCTGAATCGCGCAGGAACCGCTCCGTGACTTACCGGAGATATCTGACCGGGCTCTCCTTTACCGCAGAATAAAGAACCTCCGAGGTAGTATTCGCTTTCATCGCAAATGGCATCACAGGAATTCCAAAAATCAACGGTGTTTCCCTGATAAGCAACATCATTGATCATGTTTGTTTTCTTTCCATTTTTTATTTCCCAGAACTCCTGCCCTGTAAACTGAAAATTATATCTTTGCATATCAATGCTCCAGCTGCCGCGGCCGATGACAAGTATTGCATCCTCAGTATCAGCGATCATATCTGCAAGCGATCTTTTTTCATTTGAAGGTTTCAGCGAAACATTGGGCATCCTCTGAATAGGAAAATGCGACCAGCTGTCAGCGTATGCGCATGCATATGAAACGTCCTGATCTATATATTTAGCCTGCTCCCGGGTTGTCTGGTAATTAACAAATAATCCTTTATCAATTATTGGCCATTCGGTTGTTTTTACTCCGTCATCATCATACCCTCTTGTTGCAAGGCCCCCTTCCTGTGTCCTGTCAGCTGTAAGATTTATCAGATCAGAACCATATTTTAATTTGCCGAGTTTATCAGGCGTCATAAAACTTGTGCCTGCATAATTAGCTTCATAACCTAAAGCTCTGTCCAATTCAGTTGGATGTCCGCAGGATTCGTGAATAGTAAGAAATAAATTATTCGCATGTATGATCACATCTCTTTTACCCGGAACAACTGTAGGTGCTTTCAATTTAATTTTAGTGTTCTCGACAGCTTCTTCAATTTCTTTTTCAAATGCAAAATTGGTGAAATATTCATACCCCTGACTCAGCGGTGCTATCTGCGTAACAATAGATTCAAATTTACCTTCACTTTTATTTACCAGTGTCGGCTCCGTTTCCGCCCATATTCTGTAAAGATCCTGAATTATATAAGAGCCTTCAGATGAAGCAAAGTATTTCCATTCGTTTATAAACCACATGAATGAATCAACATAATCAGCTCCTAATGTTTTGGCAAGTTTATTATATTTTAACTGAAGATCGATCTTTTGAGTAATCGAAATATCAAATGGATTGATTTTTACAGGAGTGGTCCATGTATCAGTGTAGGATCTGGCAGGTACTAATTCAACCGGAATTTTTTGCAAAATCGAATTGGCCTTTGCAATTTCACAGGCAAGCTTTGTTACATTTCCAACTTCAGTTTCGTTTACAAAAGCACTTGAAGCAAATCCCCAGGTACCGTTAACAAGAACTCTTACTCCGAATCCAAGATCTTCCCTGTCTGAAATACTATTAACCCTTTCCTCACTTGTACTAATACTTTGGTTTCTGTTTTTGCAAACACGAATATCTGAGTATGAAGCACCGTTATTTCCTGCTATAAAAATCGCTGTATCCGCAAATTTTTTAAAATCCAAATCAGTCAACGACAAAAAGTTTTTTAATACCTCATCATTTACATTATTATCGTATAAATTATTTCCCAAAGCTTTTTCAAAAAGACTCGCTCCTAAAGCAGCTCCGCAACAGGTTGCGGCACTTGATCTTAAAAATTCTCTACGTTTCATTCCTTGTTCCAATTATTAAATTTAAAATATTTATACCAGTGATTCTTCTTTTTGTGGCTCTTCTGTAAATTCAGATCTTGTCTTGCACTGCGGGCATTCCAGATAATCTCCATCCTTCTTTGTAGACTTTTTCAAAAGATAACCGTTGCCGCAATTTGTACAAACTTCCAGGACAGGCATTGTATTTGCAATGAAATCACATTCAGGATATTTTGTACATCCGTAAAAATATCTCCCCTGTTTTGCTTTCCTTTGTAATATCTCGCCCTTCTTACATTTTGGACAGGGTATCCCAAGCGTAATAGGTTTGATCCCGTCGCACTTCGGATAATTAGTACATCCGTAGAACTTACCATATTTGCCAACTTTAATTGTCATTTGCGCACCGCACTTATCACATATAATTCCTTTCACAGCTTCTAATTCTTTTTCGTTTGGCTGTTCAAGCGGCAACGCACCTTTGCATTTTGGAAATCTTTCACACGATAAAAACTGTCCGTTCCTGCTCCACTTCTTGATCATCTTTGCGCCTGTTTCTGCTGAACATTCCGGACATGATATATCAGTAGGTTCAATAAGTCCTTTTTTAATTTCAGCGGCTATCGAATCAGCGGCGTTAAGATCTTTGTTGAAGGGCAGATAAAAATCGTTCAATACACTTATGTATGTATTTTTTCCGTTTGCAATGGTATCGAGCTCTTCTTCCATCTGTGCAGTGAAGTTAACATTTATCACATCTTCAAAATGTTCAGACAGTATCTTATTAACTGCTTTGCCTAAATTGGTCGCATATAATTTTTTTTCAATTGCATCGACATACATTCGGTTAATTACTGTTGAAACAATAGTAGCAAAAGTACTGGGTCTTCCAATACCAAGTTTATCAAGCTGTTTTATCAAACTGCTTTCAGAATAACGAGGCGGTGGGTTTGTGAAATGCTGATCTTTGCTTAAGCTGGAAACTTTAAGCGTATCATCCACATTCAGATCGGCCGGTATTAAAGTTATATCATCAAGATCTTCTACAAGATCAGGCTTATCAGTTGTGTCGTCCGATACATCTTCATAAACTTTCAGAAATCCGCTGAATTTTGAAACGCTTCCCGTGGCTTTAAACAAATAAATGTTCTTGCTACCTCTGGGTGAAAATGCTTTTATTATCACGGTTTTTTGATCAAACACAGCCTGTGACATTTGTGAAGCTACAAATCTTTTCCAAATGAGATCATAAAGTGAATGGAGATCTTTTCCAAGCTTCTTCATATCTTCAGGCCTTCTGTTTACATCAGTTGGTCTGATCGCTTCGTGGGCATCCTGAGTATTTTTTTTAGTTGTTTTGAAAACTTTGGGTTGAGAAGGAAGATAATCATCACCGTAATTTTGCTTTATAAAATCCCTTGCAGAATTAACTGCTTCATCGCTTACCCTTGTTGAATCCGTCCTCATATAAGTAATCAGTCCTACTAATCCTTCTTCTTTATTCCCTTCGATACCTTCATAAAGCTTCTGCGCAAGCATCATTGTTTTCTTTGGAGAAAATCCGAGTCTTGAGGAAGCGGTTTGCTGGATTACGCTGGTAGTGAAAGGCGCGGGTGCATTTCTTTTAACTTCTTTTACCTGAATGTCCGTGATCTTAAATTTATTATCTTTAAGATCTAAAAGTATTTTATGAGCCTGATCAATATTATCAATGTTTGGTTTTTCCCCGTCAAATTTTAAAATGTCTTCATTGATCTTATATAGCCTTGCCTTGAATGCTCTCGAATCGCCCGAAGGTTTTGAAAATATTCCTTCTATTGACCAATATTCTTTAGCAATAAACTTTTCTATCTCCTGTTCCCTGTCGCAAATAATTCTTAATGCTACTGACTGAACTCTTCCAGCGGATAAGCCGAAATAAAATGTCTTCCATAAAAACGGGCTTACCTTATATCCAAGTATCCTGTCCATAACTCTTCTTGCAACCTGAGCAGAAACAAGGTTCTCATCGATCTTCCTTCCGTTTTTCATAGCCTGTTCAATACCTGTCTTTGTGATCTCATTAAATAAAACACGATTGATCTTTTTCTTATCAATAACTACTTCATCAGCAATATCTGAAGCAATGGCCTCACCTTCACGGTCAGGGTCAGTTGCTATGTAAACCTTATCAGATGAGCTTGCTATTTTACGGAGGTTATTTATTATATTTTCTTTACCGGGAATTATTGAAAAAGTACCTTGATAACCGTTTTCAAGGTCAACGTGCATTTTACTTTTAGGAAGATCCTTTACGTGGCCGACAGTTGCCTCAACTATAAAATCTTTGCCAAGATATTTATTAATTGTTTTTGCTTTGGAAGGTGATTCTACTATTACTAATGATTTTCCCATTTAATAATTAAATTTTACAATGAATTTTTTATACGTATCTGTGAAGGCTCTAATGAATTGTTTCGTTGTTTTGAAGTACAAGTCTGTTAAGAGAATGTGTCTTATCTTCAAAATCAAAAAGTAAGGAAGAGATTACAAGTTTAATTTCTTCCACACCAACCTTTTGATAACCTGCCATGAAGATTTTGTCGATGATGAGCTCTTCATCAGTTCCGGATATCAAACCGAGTTCCTTCATTTGAATTAAGTACCCCATTGCTTCAGTATTTAAAATACCCTTTTCCGCACTGTGAAAAAATCTGTGAGATTTTGAAGTTTCGGAAGATTCATTAAAAAGTTTTTCTCCGGCATCTATTTTTGAAAAAATCCAGGCGAATGCCGTATTTATCTCAGCATCCGTGTAGCCGTCTGTACTTAGTCTTTTAATATCTATTTCATTTATATGCTTACTGTTTCTCATCTCGTTAAGAATGTAAACAATAATTTCAATTACCTTATCGTGCATCTTCTGATTGTTTTATATAAAAATTTTCTTTTTTTCTCATTTTAATTTTTTCGGAAGTTGTCTTATCCTTATAGCCGCATAAATGAAGGAATCCATGAATTATCACCCTGCAAATTTCTTCATCATAATTTGTTTTGAATTTCATTGAATTGCTGTTAACTGTTTCAACTGAGATCAGCATTTCACCTTCTGTCTTTCCTTCATCATTAATATCAGGAAATGTTAAAATATCAGTTTCATAATCGTGTCCCAGGTATTTATTATTATAGTCGCGAATAAATTTATCATCACAAAAAACCAGATTTATATTTCCAAAATTTGTATTTTCACCACTAACTATCCTAGCGGCTATATGACGAACTTTTTTTCTGAAAAGAACTTTTTTAAAACCGGATTTAACGATTAATGATTTAAAAATAAAATTTATTTTCAACTACACTGTTAACCATTTCATATTAAGAAAATTCCGTCAGTTAACTGTCTCAGAAATAGATAATGCAACAGCAGCAAGAAGTTTTTCAGAATTAAGATCAGAAAAATCCGAACGCAGCGTTTTCTTATCTACGTTTGCATACAATGCACAATCCCCTTGTTTTGAAATGATCAAACCCGAAAGGCTGTCACTTGTCTCAGAAAGAAAAATAATTTCTTCAAGCATCCCGCTTACAATCACGTTTGTGCATGACTGCAGCTGCAGGTGAGTGTTGTTTGTGTAAACGGATATCAGAAATTTAGTATCTTCTTCAGGCAGTATCTCAACGCTTATATTGGAATTTACTTTTTCATTCCGGATATTAATTGTATAAGAATTTTCTTTTTTTTCAAAAGTTTCCGAGAAAAGATCTTCAATCTTTTTCAGATCTTCCGTCCCGAAAATTATTTTTTGAAGTTCCAATTTTAAAAGTATTTTATTTAAAAACCCTAATTGAATTTTTCAATTAGGGTTTGCAGCCATTGCCTGAAATTTTATATACTTATACAACTCTGACATTTGATGCCTTTTGTCCTTTTCCGTCTTCCTTTATCTCAAACTCAACTTCAGCACCATCTTCAAGTGATTTGTAAGATTGATCAGATGCGATATCCGAAAAATGAACGAAAACATCTTTACCTTCATCCGATACGATAAATCCAAACCCTTTTTTAGCATCAAACCACTTTACTTTTCCTTTTTCCATATCACCTTTCGGTTTTTATCAGACCTTCATAATAAAATATGCAATGAATCTGAAATTTTTGTTACTGAATAAGTTATGTTGTAAAAATATCTATATATTATATCTTTGTCAATTGATAATAATTTTAAAAATTCATGCCGGAAAATAGTGTTAAGGTTGAAATTTCTTTGAATCAATTTTTAACTAAGCGTTCATTTTTTATACTCTGCCGCATATTTAACATAAGCAATTGCACTGTCTGAAATATTCTTTATCTCGTCTTCCGTAATTTCTCTTTTAACTTTTGCGGGTACACCGGCAACCAAAACACCATGTGGTACTATAAACCCTTCTTTGACTAAGGAACCGGCTGCTATTATTGAGTTAGAACTGACGACTGCATTATCCAAAATTACTGAACCCATTCCTATTAATACATTATTTTGCACGCTACAGCCGTGTACAACAGCATTATGTCCAATAGTAACGTCACTACCGATTACTAATGAAAATTTATTATTTGTGACATGAAGAATACTTCCGTCCTGAATATTTGTTCGCTGACCAATCTTTATAAAATTAACATCACCTCTTATTACAGCATTGAACCATACACTTGAATCTTCTTCAATATCAACATCACCGATGATCTTCGCTCCATCGGCTATAAAAACACTTTTGTCGATCTTTGGGAAGATGTTGTTATAATGTAGTATCATAAAAATATATTAATAAATGTTCACCTGTTCATCTTTATCGATAATCTTAATATCCAACTCACCCTGCCTTAAATTTACATCATCAATTGGAAACATATTTATATTTTCTTTTGCCCATTTAGCAGCAATACCATTTAAAGGACTTGTCACATTATAATTCTGATAAATTATCATTTCTCCAATCTGATAAATTATATCGACAATCGTTTCTCCTGAAGCCCAGTAATCGCCAATGCAGATATCATTGGGTGATGCCATTCTGAAATTGGGATGGAACGCTCCGGACAGAAGGTTGCATTGGGGTTTAAGCCGCGGATAATCTGAATGAAGATATATTTCTATTTTATGATCTTTAACTATTTCCAGCTCTTTACTTTCACCGGATGTATTCTGAACAATTCTTATACCTTTGATATTTTTAAAATATACAAAATATCTTTCGGGCGGAATATTATCTCCTTCATATTCAAAACTTATATAAGGATGATTTGAAAATTCCTCTTTCATTTTCTTAAAATCAGATACTAATCTTCTCTGTCTTGGGCTCATTAAAGAAATTAAAATTTATTTTCTGGTTTTAAAAATTTTGTCTTAAAAGACTTCCGAAGTTTAAACTGCACTGACTTAAACATTACTCAGGCTTCGGAAGTCTATTGAAAAATTTTCATTTAAAGACTTCCGAAGTCTAAGCTGCACTGACTTAAATTATCACTCAGACTTCAGAAGTCTATTTACAATTTTTCGTTTAAAGACTCCGAAGTTTAAACTGCACTGACTTAAATTATCACTCAGACTTCGGAAGTCTATTTACAATTTTTCGTTTAAAGATTTCGAAGTCTAAGCTGCACTGACTTAAATTATCACTCAGACTTCGGAAGTCTATTGAAAAATTTACATTTAAAAAAATATCTATTCTTTGGGTTCAGGTATCTCCAGTACCTGTCCGATCTTGATATCAGACGCTCTTTTCAGTTTATTTTGTTTCATTACAAGTTCAATTCCTGATCTGTTATTGTAAAATTCACGAACTATTTTTTCAATTGAATCACCTGCCTTAACTGTATATTTAATGACATCTTTATCCGATTTAATATCATCTGTTTTGTTTTTTTCAGACATGTTGAGTTCATCGGCCGAATTAACCGATCCGGTTACTTTTTTATTTAAATTGCTCTCTTTATTTTCCACATTAGATATTTCGTTTTTCTGAAGTTCATATTCGACTATTAAGTTATCCAAGCGCTGCCGGATCTTTTCATTCTCGGTTTTTACTAAAGATAACTCGCTCGCCAGATCATTTTTAGTAAGTGAGTTTTTCCTCAGATCAATATAATTAAAGATCATTAAAAAAAGCAAAAGAAAATTTGCAAGTACAACAATTAAAATAATATTGTTTTTTAAATTTGATACCGGTAAAAAAGTTTTTTCTTTTATAGGATCTTTAGTATCCATTAAAGCCGGTTCTTTTATCAGATCCGGTTTATATTTTTCATTTCTAATTTTCATATCGTAAATGTAATAACCTTTAGCTTTAACAGTCTTAGTTTCTTTCCAGAAAAAAAAACCTCTGTCGTTTATAGTAGGATCAAAAACATAAGCTACCATATAATCCATATTGAAAAAATTTTCCTGTATAAATAAATCAAATTTAGAAAGGAATACAGTATGACCCGGGTGAGAATGGAACCAGCCCAGGATCTTTTTATCGGGAAAATCTTTTTCCAGAGTTTCTGTAATGTCAGCCCATGTCTCATGTGTAAAAGTGAGCCTTGATAAAGATGATGCTGTATGTTTTGCTTTAATGAGATTATCTATCTTAATGAACTTCTTACCGTTTTCATTTATACAAACATCTCCTGCCAGAACTCCACCCAGTTCATTATTGGTATCGCTTCTGAGATAATTATCAATTTTGTTTAATGTCTCGCTTCTGATAAATATCTTAAGATCGCTTTCATCCGCTGCTTCGCCAATGTAAGATGAATCAAAAGGATAAATGCTGATCTTTTCCGAACCGGTATTATCCTTATCTCTGATGTCAATGTTCATTTAATTAATATAATCAAAGCAAAAAAAATTGAAATCGATTTTTAATTGTGAGTGATGCATAAGAAATGTTTGGTTAATTCAATTGTTAAATTATAAAAAAAAATCCCTGATCAATTCTGAAGAGGGATTTTTAAATATAAAAATATTAATTTTAAATAATAATTTTACAAATTGAAGATCATAAAAATATTAAGGAGTAATTGCCACTATGAAATTCCCGGCATTATTTTCACAAATTCCC
>JBDSYA010000327.1:0-7328 GCA_039925865.1 Ignavibacteria bacterium | reverse complement strand
TGCCGCCGTTAAATTCTGTGACCGTCCAGGTGTTTCCCATGTCAGTCGATTTATAAAAGGACTGCGGATATCCGACAGCGACAGCTGTAGATGAATCAAATACAAAAACTCCACGGACGAAATTACTATTGGGTATAGGATTTTGCCAGACATACTGTCCTAAAATGTTTTGGGATAAAAGTAAAAAATAGAAAACAATTGCCGGAAGAATTATAGTTTTGAATGAACGCATTTAATGTTTTATGATTTTGAAAATCTGCATTAGCAATATGCCATATGCACGGCTCTTATACAAAATATAAATTTAACCCGACTGTAATCAGATCGGTGTCCCAAAAGTAACTTTGAAATCAAATTTTTTTAAACCACAATTCATCGTAAACAACTACTCTCATGTCTGACGTTTGACGTTTCACATTTCTTATTTGACGCATTTACTTCAACAATATCATTCTCTTCACTTCGCTAAAACTCTCAGTCTCCAGTTTGTAAAAATAAACTCCGCTCGAAAAGTTACTTCCGCTAAATTCCGTTTCATAACTTCCAGGAGAAAGCTTTTGATTTACAAGTGTTTGTACTTCTCTACCCAGTGCATCATAAACTTTCAGTATTGTGTATTGAGTAGTAGGTATTGAGAAGTTAATTTTTGTTGCAGGATTAAACGGATTTGGATAATTTTGATTCAAAGAAAATTTATCAGGAATGATAACTGAAGTATTTGTAATTCCTACAATTCCATTTGGTCCTCCAGAAAAGCAAATAACTTTTCCGGTCCTGCTTCCGCCTACAAATTCAGCACTAATATTACCGTCAATACTCTTTAATGATGATACCTGTTCGACTGTGTTTGTTACGGCTGTACCAAAATTATAAGTGAACAGCGTTCTTCCGCTGTCGCCCGAGACAACGTACAGATTACTGTTTTGCGTACCGGCAACAACATCTTTTCTGCCGTCACCATTTACGTCCGTTAGCTCGTCAACTCCGTGAATATAATTTACATCAAGAAAATTAGTCCATTTTATTTCAGCAGTTCTTGAATCGATTTTACTTAATGATCTCGGGCCTGAACTAACAATGTCTTTAAAACCGTCATTTGAAATATCTTCCATGAAACGAATCTGACCGTCAATACTCGCACCCAGGTCTAATGACCAGATCTGAGCTCCATTGCTTGAAGATATCATTTTTACATTACCGCTAAATCCTGAAAAGACTGCAATGTCAGTCAGTCCGTCCGTATTCACATCCTGTGCTTCTTTGAGATTCCATACCACAGCAGGTATTGGAACATTCCACATTTGTGAACCGACATTATTGAAACCAACGATCGCATAAGGGCCGCCATTATAACTGTAATCAATTGCACCTCCGTTAGTTGTTGATGTAATTGAATGCGTGAACTCTCCGACCTGCGAAGAGTTAAAAATTGGCACACCGTTAAGTACATTCAGACAAATCGCTGCGTGCCTTCCCGTACCCATACCTTCACCGGTTGCCGCAACGAGCACATCTTTAAATCCATCACCGTTAAAATCTTTACCGACATTTAAACCGTTTATGTCACCGTCCGATGTAATGCTTGAATCTCCGTACGTCCAGATCAATTTACCATTTCTTCCTGACAAAGCATAAACCAGTTCATTGTTTCCGCCTGTTCCTATTACAACATCGCGCACTCCGTCGCTGTTAATATCCTGAATGATCTGCATACCGTCTTCATACACTACTGATCCTGATACAAGACTGCTTTGACGCGTATTGAATTTCCACAATGTATCATCCGTGACTGATGAGTTGCCGTTATAGCAAAGCGTCCAGTAATTGTCAGTTGAGACTATGATGTCATTTACTCCGTCAAAATTTACATCCTGAATTTCTTTCATCGAAACAACTTTAAAATTATCTGAAGTCGTATTTGGATTGTCAGGAATATTTCCCTGCCAGAATATTTCTCCGAGTGTAGTTGGATTGCTTACACCCGAACCTGTCAAAGGAATTCTTAATTGTGCAATATTCACAGCATTAGAATTAATTTTCGCAGTGTCATTAAAAGTTGTTGCTGAATTCGGATTAAACCAAATCCTTAACTGACGGGTCTTTTGTGTGTCGATTGACATCGGGAAAGTAATACCCGTTGTATCGAGCCTGTATCTTTCTGTATTTAAATTGATTGAGTTTATAGTAAGCATTTCACTTCCCTGATTTGTAATTACCATGTAGCCGCCGCACAAAGAATTAATTCTTCTCCCCCCATAATTGATGGAAGGAACTGATGAAGCTATATAACTTCCGGTAAAAACACCCTTACCTCTTACATTAACAATCTTAACGGTTGTTCCGCCGTCATTGCTTGTGATTCTTAACTGACCTGAAGTTGAGTCAAAAGTAGTGGGACTGAATCTAACTGTATAATTTTTTGATTGTCCAATTGAAATTGTATCGGGCACATTACCCGGCAATATGGTAAAACGCGGATTGGTAATTGTATAATTACTGATTATAAGTTTTGCTGTTCCGGAATTTGAAATTGTCAGCGTCCTGTCCGAATTTGTTCCAATCAATACATTTCCGAAATCTATCGAATTGGTATTAGTGGTTATCTGCGGACTGCCGGCACCGGTAAGAGTGTATTTATATAAAGTCCTGTGAAGGAACATATTGTTACCGATCCTGTCTGCTATAAGCCATAGAAATTGTCCGTCCCAATGAAGCCCTCTCGGATTACAATCGCCATCAGGATCCGGTGTCGGAAAAGAAAATAAAGTATCACCTGTAGATTTTCTGTAGGCATAGATCCTTTCAGGATCGGGACCGGGAGTAGTATGAAAAAAATCATTTACATATAATATAGTATCGCCTTTTGTAGTAATTCCCTGAACCTGGCGTCCTCTCAATGGTATAGTATCAGTAATAAGCCTTGTTGTTAAATTTATTTTGTATGCAAACGCAAAAGGGTAAGTTGTAAAATCGGGAGAATAGACAGAGAACCAGATTCCGTCACCTTCAAGTGATATGTCACCCACACCACCTGTTGCACCACCGATCAATGATGGAAGCTGTATGCTGTCAACTCTTTGCCCGGCCGTATTTACTTTATAAAGTCTTGCTCCTGCAGTTCTGAATTGTTCTGCGATCCAGTAACCCGTGCCGTCCCAGACTAATCCGTGATTGAAGTTAAATGGAGTAGTCATACTATCTAAGACGATTCCGGAAGTTGATACCTTATATATACTTCCATTATTGTCTGTTGCAATTCTCAAAGTGTCATTTACTTTTGTAATTCCCCAAAAAGAATTATATTGTGAATAGGTCGGAAATGGATAACTTGCAACGAGAGTTTGTGATATTAAATTTGATGAATGAAGTACAATTAAAATCAGTAAAGTGAAAAAAGATTTCATGATAATTTTATATTTTATAGTTATTAAGATTGAATATTAAATTAATTTTTATAAATTAAATTAATTTTGAATGTAAGTAAAGATATTTTTAATGTTGAGAACTGTGAGTGAATTTGGTGTAAGGTTAGAATGGGTGGATTCTCATGATCTTTAAGAAAAGCAGATTCGTTTTAAATAAAACATTTTGGGAAGGATGCGAACGAATTTAATATCAAGATAATTTGATGTAAAGCTAAGAGCATTAAATTTTCTTTGAAAAATTTATTTAAAGATTACTGCAAAGATGTTTGTTTCAACAATATCTATCAATTATGACCGAGAAAAATTACGAAGATGATGAATTTAATTCTGAGGGTTTAATGGTCTGATCTCAATTTCATTTATCATCGCACGGTCCGGGAGTTCAGCTGACAGGAAACAAATTTTTGCTACATCATCGGGTGAAAGCAGTGTTTCTCTTTTAGCACTCTTACCTGCACTTGGATGGTCAAAGAAGTTTGTATCTACAGAACCAGGACAGACTGTAATGACTCTAATATTATCTTTTCTTACTTCCGCCATTAATGCCGCTGAAAATCCCATCACTGCATGCTTGGTTGCACAGTAAATTGAAGCTGAAGGAAAACCATTCTTCCCTCCGACTGATGACATATTTATGATTGTCCCGCTTTTTTTCTTAATCATAGATTTTAATCCATAACGGTTGCAGAGATATAATCCCTTTACATTAACTGCAAACATCTCATCGAAATCTTTTGTCTTCGAATCAACGAGCAAAGCAAATGTTGCGAATCCTGCGTTACAGATCAATACATCCACCTGTTTAAATTTTTTAATTACTGTATCAAAAAGTTTTATTATATCTGCTTCCTTTGCGACATCGGTTTTTATAAAATGATAATTTTCATTGCTGAGCGGATACTTATTAGTCCGGGAAGCATTTATTACAACGTAATTATTATCAAGGAAAAGTTTAGCGCAGGATTTGCCAATTCCTTTTGATGCACCGGTGATCAGACAGATTTTTTTCATTAAATAAAATTTTAAGATTATTCCAGTTTAAAAAACATAGAATCAAAGCAGACTTGAGTTGGTTGTGAAAAACAATTTGAAATTTAAAATTGATTTCGTGCGCCCGACTGGAATCGAACCAGTAACCTACAGCTTAGAAGGCTGTTGCTCTATCCGATTGAGCTACGGGCGCGTTTTTGTTTTGGATCTTTTGACTTGTGATTTTAGATTGTAAAATTTAGTTAAGGATTAGATAACAAATCTAAAATCCCCAAATCTAAAATCTTTAAAAACCTTTCAATTAATAAAATAGTCATTCTTGAAAACTCTTTCAAATTATAAATCAAAACCAAATAGCACTCCGAAATAAAAATTCCACTCTTTTCCGTAAGTGACAGGCTTATCCTGAAAAACCCTTGTAAATTTATCAAATCCGTAAGCGGCATCAAAGAATATGCTGGTCGGGAACACATAATATGAAAAGGCCTGAAGCCTTAACTGAGCTCCGATATCTCTTTTAAAATCTTTTAATTTAGTATTATCTCCGTCCCATGCATTTCCAACGTCACCGTAGATTGATAAGTAAAGTTTATCAAGATATAACGGTGAGATCCGGGTGTCTATCTTTGTTAAAAGCGGAATTCTGTAAGTAAGGTTTGCAACTACCATTCTGCCGCCGCCTAGTGAATAAAAAGGATAACCTTTCATTCCAGGCAAACCAGTTGCATAAAAATTATAAAAATCTTCGACAGGTGGTCCGAAAATTGTTCCTCCGGTAAGTTTAAGGGCAATGGAATGACTATTTTTAAATAAGCCAATTGCTTCGGAAAATGTACCCTGCAATTTATGAAGTTTTCTTTTTTCAAAATCAGTTCGAATTGTCCCGTCATCATTTACTACTATGCTTGGATTAATGTCACTTATTTCATAATCATATTTTACCTCAAGCTTTCTGCCAATAGGATTAATGTCAGAGTTTCTGTTTGGTAAAGTATAATCATATTTATACTGAAGTGAAAGATCGTGTGCTTTAAAATAATTTTCACGTGAAGATCTTATAGACACTCCGCTAGGCAGGGCAAAGGCATCTATATTGTATGCATAATTGGAATATGAATAACCCGCTTTCATTTCATGATTAAAATTTATGATATTAAATGCCATTCCAAAATCAAAAGACAAAAGATCGTAAGTGATACCAACATTAACTGTATCTGCTCCGGCAACAAGGTCACCATCGGACTTTCTTGTTACATTGTATCCGTCAAGTGAAAGTCGCGGATTGAAGCTTAGCTTTTTTGTAAAAAAATCTTTGAAAAAAGGAAATCCGTTATCGTAAAGGAACTGAAGAAAAATATCCCGTTCACCTTTAATGTTAACGGACGCACCGCCAAAAATTGAGAACCTGTTTAAAACTTCATTTGAAAAGAAATAAACGCCGGGTTTTATAGATTCAAAAAAATTAAATTTATCCTTTCTTTTATAAGTATCAAATCTTACAACAGGCACAAAAGATAATGATGTAAATAAACTTTTGTAAGGTCGTTTCTCTACTTTTTCAACACCTTTGTCGCTGAAATTTTTCAGCTTGAGCCAGTCAAATTCACCGCCTGCCCCTGTAGAATCATTGACAGTATATTTTGCGATCAGTGCATCAGGCTTAATATACGAACCAATTGTTAAAGGATCTTTTTCATTGAATGATCTCAAAAGAGATATCTTATAACCTTTTGAAGTATATGTGGAATAAACTAAATTTCCGTAATTGTCAATCGAAGGCATAAAAGCTCCGCCCAAAACATTTGTTATTTGTTTCTTTAATTTCGTTTCCGGCTCAAATGAATAAATATTAAATATACCGGTTTCATTCGATGAGTAGAATATTTTTTTACCGTCTTTGGAATATACAGGATTTCTGTAATCACTGTTATTTTCGTCAATAATAAAATTCATTTTACGGGAATCTATATCGATCTCAGCTAACTTCCTGGAGTCTTCGTGTGAAAAATCGAAAATAATTTTTTTACCATCGGGAGAAAATTTAGGATTATATATCTGCTCACCGTCACTAAATGCAGTGAGAGCTTTATCATCTTTTCCATTAGCGTTTGCAGTTTTCAGATTTAATGTTCCGTCCCTGTTAACGACAAAACAAATCAGTTTTCCGTCAGGAGAAAATGAAGGTGAATAAGCCCTGAAATTTGTTGTGATCCTTTTTTCATCTTTAGACTTCAGATCATATTCATAAATATCGAAAGTTGTCGAGTGATGAATTGTCTGAGGAGAATTTCTTTTTGCATACAATATTTTCTTACCGTCCGGCGACCATGAATAATTTGTTGAAACGGGCGAAGTAATATTTTCGCTTTTTTTCTTTGCAAGATCATAAACAAAAAGCCCGGTCGCACCATAATCAAAATCCTGATTGGATAAATAAGAGATCTTTTTTCCATCTGGTGAAAATTGAGGATTATAATTGGCGAAACCCTCTCTCTCAATTATTTCACCATCGATCACATTTTTTCTTACTTCAGCAAGACGGGTATCATAATCTTTCTTCAAAAATTCTTTCCACTGATTGTATAAATCCTTACCGTCAATTCCCAGCACGTCTCTTACAGCTTTATCCATGCTGAAATTAGTAAAGTCTCCGAGAGAATTTGAAATTTTCTCAAGTTTATCTTCACCGTATTTTTCAGCAATATATCGTGTAAGGCCATAACCGAGATTATAAATAGATTCTGCCTTCAAACTTGTAATGGAAGAAAATTGTCCCATCTCTCCCCATGAGAGAAGATTTCCATCAACTATATAACTTCTTAATATCATGTCACGGTGCGCATCCCACTTTTCATAAGAAAGCTGCTGTCTCATATACTGCGCGGTTCCTTCTGCGTACCATGCAGGCACGCC
>JBDSYA010000326.1:0-5224 GCA_039925865.1 Ignavibacteria bacterium | reverse complement strand
CTTCAAGCCTGTTAGATCCTCTGACATCTTTTAATTCATTCCCTATTGTGACGACATAAGTCTGATCTTTTTTCAAAGAGACAGGAAGCTGAACTTCCACTTCTTTTCCGCTCCAGTCAAATGAAGGAACACCGGCCGGTTTAGGGAAGATGTAAAATGATTCTTCAAAACTTCTACGGTCAACATATTCATCAAATCTAAAAACTAATTTATTACCTTTGTAATTTTTCATATCAGGCTTCGGAGATATTGAAACGACTTTCGGTGCAATCTTATCATCCTCACCTCCTGACGGTGGCAGCTGATTTGCACATGAATAAAAAAACATCATTATAAGAATTGCTGTGCAGATTAAATATTTAAGCATCAATTGTCGGTTGACTGTTTTTTATATCGAATGGTAAAAATTTTATCTTCACACGGGTCCCGGTATTTAAATCACTCTCGAAAATTATTTCTGCTTTCATGTCATCAATAGATTTTTTTGTTATAGCAAGCCCGAGACCCATTCCTGTTGATTTGGTGGAAAAATTCGGTTCAAACAAATTCTTCATTATCGACGGTTCTATTCCGCTTCCGTTATCGATCAGCTCTGTATATATGAAAGATCCGTTCCTGTAGGTTTTGACTTCGATCACTCCGCTTTCATCAATAGCCTGAATTGAATTTTTTATAAGATTCTGGAAAACCCTGTTTAGCTCCTGCCTGTCTGCAAACACAGTCCCGGTATTTTTATCAAGTTCTTTTTTAAATTCAATATCCGGAGCTGAAGTATAAAGTGATATTACCTCTTCAATTACTTCATTAAGATCCGTCTCTTCATACTTTCTTCCTGACAATTTTGCAAAATTCGAAAATTCTGTGGCAATATTATTGAGCTTATCAATTTCATTAATAATTATATTTCGTGTTTTCTTTAACACCTCCGGAAAATTATTTCTATTTCCATTTGTGAACACATCATACAGATGCTGGATTGAAAGCTTCATAGGAGTCAGCGGATTTTTAACTTCGTGAGCAACACGTCTTGCAATATCTCTCCATGCAGCCTCGCGCTCTGCTTTTTTTAATTTATCCTTTGAACTCTCAAGCTCTTTAGACATTTTATTAAATGATTCCATAAGATTTCCAATCTCATCCTTCCTTTCTATCTTAAGCTCAACATTACTGTCACCACGTGAAATCTTTTCTGTGGCATACTGAAGCTTTAAAATAGGTTTGGATATCCTGTCAGTAAGAAAAGTTACCAGCACCAGTAAGATCACAATCGCAATAAAATAAATTCCAAAAATAAAGGTAAGCGTCTCTGTGAGCTCTTCACTAACCTCGTTTTGACGATAAACACTTTGTGAAGAGATTAATCCCGCGATATTTTTCCGGGAATCAATTAAAGGTTTATAACCAACAATGAATGAGTAAACACCAATTTCTTCGGTCTTGGAATAAAAATCTTTTCTGAGGTAAACAATATTATAGTAAGCATCAGCATCAACTCTCGTATCCAGCAGATCAGATTTATAAAGTTCTTCATTGGTCGTTGAAGCCAGTTTTGTCTTGAGAAATAAATTAAAATTTTTATCTGATTGAGAAAGTGATTTTACCAGCAATTTATTCTGATCCTTGCTGAGACTGTCCAAACTTGTAAAGTTGAGATTACTCCCCTTAAGGCTTTGTGAAACTAAATTCAGGTCTGAAATTATCTGATTCTGAAAATTAATATCATACTTGTTTTTAATAAAGCTCCTTGTATAAAGTGCGAGAATCACAATTGGAATTACGGAAACAATAAAGAATGAAGCAAAAACTTTTTCTCTGAAGTTAAGCCTCATCTTCCGGTTTTTAATCACAAGAATGACTGAAAACACGGAAAGAATAAGCAGGTAGATTACCACTGCAAACAATATGAATTTCAGATAAAAGAAGGTTGTGAGCTTAAAATCATTGCGCTTAAGGCTTATGGAATAAATTCTTTCGTTTTCTGAACCCTGCGGAGTAACTAATGTATAATATGTCCTGTACTTTTCATTGTTCACTATTTCGTAACGCCAGTCGGATTTATTATTTTTAAATTTTATTGCTTCACGAAATGCATCCAGAGAAAGTGTATTTGATTTTGAAAGATCCTGATTGGTTGAACTGACAATTTCTCCTCCTATATACTCCGTCATAATAGGATTTGAGATAAGTTTATCGTATAAATTATCCTTGGAATAATTTTTAAAAAGCTCCATAGAGGACTGCACGGGAAAATTCCGGGTTTCATACTGCACTGCTACTAACAAGTATCCAAGCTTTGTTGCAAAACTTGTATTTTTGAGGTCAACCTTTTCCATGGGAACAATTCCGAGATAATATTTTTCATTTTCATTTTTTAAAATAAGAATATTATCTGTAATGTATAAACTACTTATGTCATCACCGCCGGAATCTTCAGCAACTTCTTCAGCGTTCTCAATCTCTTCACCCTCTCCCACAATCACTTCATCTGATTCTTCATCTGTAATCAGCGAGTCTTCTGCTGCTGCAGTATCAAATTCGGGTTTGAAGCTGATTTTCTTTTTGAAGAAATTATTATCAGCAAATTTCACAATTGAATCGGCCGCAAGACTTTGCGAATTGAAAATGAAATCACTTAGTATTTTCTTGTTTGTATCAACTACAACTACCGCTGTATTAAAATTTTCTTCACTAAATTTACTTTCAGCCCAAACAGAAAATCCAAGTTCGGAAACTTTATTCTTATTTCTAAGTGTGGTCTCTATATTTTTATTTTCTGAAATATTAGAGAGCTCGGTAAGAAGCAAAAATTTTATTCGCTCATCTTCTTTTTCAGAAAACTTTTTGCCAATAAGTTCAATAAAGTTTGTTTCCTGAGAAGTTATTTTCTCAAGTAGAATGCCGGGTATAATAATGATGCAGAACAACATTACCAGCGAGAAATTTTTTATTGAAAATATGTTGTATCCTTTGTCAAGAAAAATCTTCAGACTTATATAAAAACCAAATGAAAAGCTGAAAAGTATAATCAGGATCCTGCTGAGATAATCAAGTTTGAAATCCTGAAATAAAGGTGAAAGAAAATGATTGCATGCAAACAGGATTAAGAGAAAGATCAGAAATGAATATCTTTCAATGCCTTTTTTCTTCACAACGCTTTTTACCGTTTTGCCGAGGATCAAAATAGTAACAGATGTCAGAAAAATAAAAAGTGCAAAGCATAACAGTAAAACCACAAGCTGGATTACTGCAAGCTCTATGTTAGGAATTATGTTTGTTTTATCGAAAAATTTCAGATTGGAATCCATTATAATGCTTTGGATAGCCGAACCAAGCAGGAATATTAAACCAAAAAAAATAATTATCAGGAAGATTTTTACAATTAAAGACAACGCTCCTGAAGAAGAATTTTCAGGCTTAATCTCAGAGCTTTTTGTTTTTATTATGAGAATCATTCCGTAAAAAGAAACAGCAAGAATAAAAACAGAAGTAATGAGGAGTTCACCTATCGATTTTGCTATTCCAAATCCGAAAACCGAAGCATAAAACCCGGGAGAGAATATTTCCCAGTCACTTATTCGTGCGGGGAAGTGTGCTTCAAGCCATATATATCTTATGCCGGCAAGAAGTATTATAAAAAGTGTGAACTTAATTACACGTAATCTTATCCCCGAGATTAACTTAAAAAAAATCAGAAATAATATTATTGTACCAACAAAGACCAGCACAGAATTGATTTTGTGAGAAAGAGAATCAATGCTCTGTATGTGAGATACTTTATTGTATTCCGGCATTAATAAAATTCCTATGAGAGAACTATCGATGCCAAATAAATTTATTTCAATATTATCTGCAAGTTCTGAAGTGTCAATATTGATTTTTCCGGAAATATTATTGGCAGGAATTATCGATGTGGTTACGTTTAAAATTTTATTGATGTCACTTAATAGGCCGGCATTCTGAAAGAATTTATTATTGATCTGATACTTTATGTCGATAAGTTTCGCCGTCAGCAGTACTCCGCTTACCTGAGAACGGTCCTCCAGATACACAGGCGAATAAACAATGACATAAGTGTAAAAACCAATTTCTTTAAGTACAGAAAATTTTTTGCCGTTGAGACTTTTTTGAAGTGAATAAATATCAGATTCAAGTTTTCTTCCTTTAAAAGTTATCATCTCTAAACGAGTATTATAAATCTCGACCTGATAACTATTATCCAGATTTAATTTAAGCGGTTCTTCAAAAAGTTTTTTTTGATCTCCTTTCTGAAGTAGTTTTATTACTTCATTGGAAGTGGAAATTTTTTCAGAGAGATCGTTAACCTCAGACTGGTATGAGTTGAATAAATTTAATATGATTTCCTTTTGACGTACTATCTGTTCATTGTAGATCTCATCCCAATTCTTATCAGCAGAATTTTTAACAATATCTGAGAAAATATTTATCGAGAATATCCATAATAAAATTAAAAAAGCGATCAAAATTAAAATTTTTAACCGCCTGTCTAAAAACAATTTTGAATTTCTATTTAACTGTAACTTATCCAAAGCATCATATAAATTCTTCTGATTGAACCGGGGCTTTTCATTTTCATTTTTTTCTCTTAGACCTGAGAAACCTTAAAACATATTGAAAAATCATTTCAGTTAATGTTGATCTGGTCTATGAACCATCTATTATTGTTGTACTTAAGAGATATTGTAATTCCCAAATCTCTCTTCCCTGATCCTTTCATATAGGAATAGACCCCGTTAACAAAAGCGTAAGTATTGAATTTGCTGGATCTTTGATACTTAATATTATCTATCGTGAAATATTCCATAAAATCTAAAAGAATTATTTCAGCTTGATTTGGGCTGTAGTAACCCTTTTCATTACTAATTATATTTAAATAAACCTGTGAATCAAAATACAGATTTATGAAATTGATATTGTTTGAAGCAAAGCCAAATCCAATATCTTTAAATGTCTTTTTGCACAATTCGTATTTGTTGCGGGACGTTTCACTCTTATATTTTTTTTCTTTCCACCATTTGTCCTGTGAAAAAGATTCTGTGTTGAAAAATAAAATTAAAATAATTGCAAATGGTAACAGGCGAGTTGATTTTTTTATCATTTATTTAATTTTCAATAATCGTACAAGTCAAATTAAAAAAAATGTATTCTTTAAGCAATTTATAACAACCAAATTGTGAAACTATTTTGTATAGTTACTTTTATTACT
>JBDSYA010000325.1:0-9607 GCA_039925865.1 Ignavibacteria bacterium | reverse complement strand
CAAACATCAGATGTTCAAACAAATGAGCCAATCCTGTTTTATTTTCTTCTTCATCTTTAGAGCCCGTGTGAAATGTTGTATTTACAGCGACCATCGGAATATTTCCAAATCTGCTCATTATAACACGCAGTCCGTTATCTAATGTATGTTCTTCAAAATCTATGGAAGGAATATCCGATTTTATTTGATGTGCCAATTCAAGTGTAGTCAATCTTTAAAATGTTTTAAATTAATCAATTCGATTCTTATTCCGATAAACGCAAATCTGTTATTCAAAAAAACGTATTGTTTGAGTTAATTTTGTGAAATCTCTAATTTAAATTATTACTTTTGCAAGGAAGATAGTTCTTGATAAAAGGGTTGTATTATGTTGTATTATGTATAAGCTCTTATTGATTCATAGGAAGATAAATAAGAGTAAGTTTCTTGGAATTTACAATAAAGTTATTTACGGAATCAGTTACATCTTGTTTGCTAACCTTTAAATATTTTTCGATCTCAGTATTGATCCGTGATATATCCCTGAAATAAAGATAATTAAATGCAGTTTCTATTGAAATGTTTATCATCTTCAGATTCTTAATAGTATTCATAAACTGAAGCTGATTTTTTATAGTTTGAAATTCTTCATCAGAGCAGCCATTAGTTGCAAAGTCTTCTAATGCATGACTTATTTCACTTTTAACATCATCGACACTGATACCCGGATTTATTATAACTCTGAAAAATAAAACTCCTCCGTCCTCAAGCATGTATTTCGATGCATGCACGGACTTCACCATTTTTTTCTCATAAACAAGTTTTTTATAAAGCCTGCTGCTTTTATTATTGGCGATCATTTCAATAAAGTATTCAATAGGATATCCTTCATCTGACCCTGCCTTGGGCAGCTGATAACAAAGGCAAAGCATCGGCAGACTAACATTATCATGAATTACAAGTTCAGTTTCTTTTTTAAATCCGGTAATTATGTTTTCTTTTCTTTCGAGTAAATTTTGTTTGTTTATATCTGCAAAATATTTATGAATTAATTCTCCCGTCTTTTCTAAATCAATATCCCCGGTAATTATTAAAACCGAATTGTCAGGAGAATAATAATTTGAATGAAAATCAACTGCTTCTTTCACTGAGAAAGAATTAATGTCGTCAGTTTCACCAATTACAGAGAACTCATAATTAGAACCTCTGAAAATATTTTCACAGATATTGTGAAACATTGTTCCATAAGGAGCATTATCATATCTTTGCATTTTCTCTTCGATCACAACACTTTTTTGATTTTCAAGATTTGATGAAGTGAGATCTAATGAATTCATGCGATCGGATTCAAGCCAAAGAGCCATTTCAAGATTATTGGAAGGCATTGAGTCAAAATATATCGTAACATCCTGCATGGTAAAAGCATTAGAATTTCCACCACATTTCATGATATGACCAAAATGTTCATTCTTCTTGACATTTTCGGATCCCTGAAACATAAGATGTTCGAACAAATGAGCAATTCCCCTTTTGTTTTTTTCCTCATCTTTTGAACCGACCTTATATCCAATTGTCAGATTGACTATTGGATTACGGTTATCCTGATGTAAAATACAATGCAGCTTATTGGGTAGATCGAATTCTTTAAAATTGATGCGGCCTTTACTGACTTTTTCAGTTAATTTCGTAAGAGCAGATCCGGTAGAGGAATTAAACCTTGTCAAGATTTATTATTTTAAATAAAAGATAATAAAATAGATTATTTCGAATTTAAAAAACAGTTCATAAAATTAATTTAGATTAAAATTTCCGAACAAAGAAAAAGTCGAACCTGAATAATTCAAATTCGACTTTTTAAATAAGATGTGATTGTTTGTTACTTAATTAATAGCATCTTCCTAACCTGCTCAAAATTTCCCGCTTTGATTTTATAATAGTATATTCCACTCGAAAGATTCGAACCGTTGAATGAAACTATGTAACTTCCGGCTTCTTTCATTTCATTTACAAGCGACATAACTTCTCTTCCAATCAGATCATAAACTTTAATTGAAACAAAATTATCAATGGGAAGATCGTATTGAATATTTGTTGATGGATTGAAAGGGTTTGGATAATTTTGTTTAAGTGAATAAACTTTAGGAATTACACTACCATGCGATGTAGTCGTGAGGTTATCTCCTTCCATACTTCCTTCGCCGCCAGAAATGTCCCATGCTGTTGTACTGGCAAAATCAGACAATACAGATTCATCGTTAAATTTATCAATTGCTTGTATTCGATATCTAACCGGGTATTCTGTCCAGCACGAGGTTGCCCCGCAAGATTGATCCGTGCATGTGGAAACTTTAAAGCTGTCGATAAATTCAGGAATCGAACCTGTTGAAATATCTACTGTTCCTATGATGTCATAATAATTTTCTGAATATTGAATGGCATCAATTGGAACAATTTCCATATTACTGCTCGTGTCGCAAAAAATCCTGTATCTTTTTTTTCCATTATTCTGCATATCAGGCTCCATGTTATGATTCCACCGGATTCTAATCCTTTGAAAACCATTAATAGTGGGAGTAGAATCACAGCTTAAAACTCTTATACCCATCGGGCGTGAAGGCGGGGTTGCTGCTAATATTCCTGATAAGGAGGTTGTTCCTCCATTTTCAGTGGCTTTGTAAATTTCAAATTTTGATTCGTTTCCATCCTGACTATAGTTCCAAATAAATATGCCAGTATTATCATTGTTTATATCATTTGTGTTAGGACTTGAATAAGGTGAAAAAATTTCATTATAACCGACATTCCATGCGTCAAATCTGTCACCCATAACTTCATCAAAAGAAATAATTTCTCTTGAATTTGTATAAAGTGCCTGTGTTCCTAAAATACAAATATTTGTATTTAACATTCCATATGATGCCCAAAATTTGCTGAGTGTAATTTAGCCCATCAGAAATTGTAGAAAAGTTACCGTCATCATTTTGATAATAAACTTCATCTCTTACAAAGAAAGGCCACTTCGAAGGTGTTTGATAACAATATCCAGCATCATATACAACCCTATATGCAGAATCCACAAGTTTCCATGACCATAATCCGTCAGCGCATTCCATATCCTGCGGAGACTGATTTCCAGAAGGTAAGTGAATTCCATTTTTCACATGATAAATATAAACTCCTTTACCATAATTTCCAGAATATTTAAATGCATCTATCATTGCTGTATCTCCTAACATTTTTCGGTCCCATGTTGAAATTTTCCTTCTGTTTGCAATTAGGAAACTTTCGTCTCCCTGTATCGGAACGTTTAAAATGTGTCCTTTTGAATTGTCTCTTCCGGAATATTCTTTTAATGAAAAATCAGTTGATGTACTAAAGTTAAACAAGCTGTCTTTAGAATAACCGAGTAATATCATTTCATAGGGGCTAAAGAAACCGTCGGCACCCGGTCCGGCGAGAACCTTTCCATATTGAATATGACCGTCAGCATATAAACAATGGCCATGTTCGTGGGCTAACACGGAAATTATTATGTTCTTTCGAGATGTAAATGATAGTGTTATACCCGAACTCTTGGGAAAGAAACCGTTTTTGACTTTTACATTATTTGTGCTATCTACAATGGTTTCTGTGGTCGAACCTCTGTCAGAAGTTAAATGAGCATAGCCACGTGGATACCACAACGGACCGGCAACAGATTTGTGAATCTTATATATCATATCTACATATTTATCAGGCTGATAAATAAATTTTTGAACCCCATTTATTACAGTATCCCTCCATTTATCGAAAGCCGTCCAGTCGCTTAATCCTTGATTTTTTATGTTTTGCCAAATCTCTAAATTAATTTCATGGTCTGATGTATATTGAGAGGCGTTTTTGCTTAACATAACATAAAAAGCCCTTCCGACTACATGAAATTTTCCTCTGCTTGCTTCAAGCCAATAGTCGCTCATTGGTTGAGAATTTTCATTATAGGCATCCCACCAATTCGAATTTGTATTTTTGCTAGATGCAATGAAACTGTCTAAATAGACCGGGGGTCCGTTATTTGGCCATTCGTAATCATTACCTTCATTCGAAGGGAATTGAACGAAAGCAACTATAACAGGAAAAACTGCTTCGGGTGGAGATAGTGAATCACCACTTAGATCGGTCCGAACTGGTTTATTTAAACCCACAAACTGACCATTTTGAATAAGAAGAAGACAAATTTGGTTGAGTTGAACCAATAAATCCACATTCAAAACCTTGAGAAAAAAGTTTTGAATTACAAAAAATTAAAAATACGGAAAAGATAAAGATTGCTCTTTTCATTTTTGATCCTCCTTTTATGTTATGATTAAGTTAGTATCCTTTGATACTATTTTATTAAAAGCAATTTCTTGTTTAAAATTATTTTATCGGTGGTAAGTGAATAAATATAAACTCCGCTCGAGAGTTCATCAGCATTGAAATTAATTTCATAAGTCCCGGCTCTTTTTCTGCTTTGTTCTAATATCATTAGCGCTTCACCCGTAATACTATAAATTGTTAATAAAACATTGCTCTCAACTTTTAATTCATATCTGATTTTTGTCTGAGAGTTAAATGGGTTTGGATAGTTTTGAAAAAGAGTATAGTCCTGGGCAATGAATTCAGAAGTTCCACCGACATCTACAATAGTTGCACCGCCTGTAGTAGTATGCATTATCTTGCCGGCGCCTCCAACTCCCCAAACAATGCTGTCATTATAACAGTGAATCGCTCCCCAGAATCTTGGATCGCCGCCATTATTCTGTGACAGCCAATTAAATCCGCCATCAGTGGTTTTATATATAACCCCGAAACTACCCCCCGTAAATCCTATCGATGTGTCGGCAAAACCAATTGAATACATATCCCGGTTTGTAAAAATTGTATCAAGAACTTCCCACGAGTCGCCAAAATTATTCGTTCGGAAAACTCTTCCTCCTCCCTGACCTATTACCCATCCAAAGTGATTATTTATAATTGTTAATTTTCTGAACTCAGGAATTTCAAATCCGATTGGCATTTCAACATTTTGCCAGTTTAAGCCCCCGCTTGTCGTTTTAAAGGTTGTCAATCCTGATTCAATTGTTATCCCTGTAAAAGCGTTAATAAAATAAATGTTATACAAATACCCTGCAAAGACAGAACTCATGGCAAAGTCTATGCCTCCGTTTGTGGTCTTTAAAATCAAACCCAGAGTTCCGCTTACCCATCCGGTATCTTTGTTTATAAATGAGACATCTTCATAACTGCTACCTGTTCCTTTAGGACCATCTTGTAAAATAATCCAGTTAGTTCCTCCATTTGTAGTCTTTACAATAGTTTGAAACCAACCAACACTATAAACTGTATTGCTGTCTATAGCACAAATATTCCGATATAACTTCTGAGGAATTCCTGTTTGTGATTGCCAGCTATTACCGGCATTGGTTGTTTTTAAGATAACACTTTCACCACACGCCCAACCGGTATACCTGTTGATGAAAGTAACATCGTACAGATTACTGCTGACTCCTGAAGTTTGTAAGACCCACTGCGCTTGAATAATTTGCAATGAACATTGAAAGACGACTAATATTATTATTATCTTTTTCATATTGTAGAGCTTTTTTTAAGGCAGGTTGAAGAGTAATTTTGAGGGTTATCATTCTTCTTCCGGTAATTAAATTAACTTAAGAGTTTCAATTTTAAATTACAACTGTGTTTTGTTAATTTACCGACGACTGTGATAACTCGTTAAAAATGTCAGTAATATAACTCAATAGAAATGTCAGTAAATGTTAGATTGAATATACTAACAGAAGGAGTCTTCAAATGGAAGTAATACTACAACGAGTCAAAGCCGGTAAAATCCCTACTGTTTAATCTAAATTAATTTAAATTGTAAATATTCATAAAAATCTTTAATTTGCAGTTAATCAATGTTAAGGAGAATTGTAAAACTTGGAAACGATGTTAAATCTGAGACCACCTACCACAAAATTAAGACCTTCGATCAAAAAAACCGGATAAGTGAAAACCTGGATTATAAAAAAAATTCGGGTAACTGGGCATGGATTTTTCACAGGATCACCGGAATTGCTCTAAAATAGGTAGGCAATAATTTAAAATAAACTTCAAATATTAATTTTAATTTAATTTGTTTAATTTTTTCAACTAAAAAAATAAGGAGAACAAAAATGGAAAAATTCGGAAGTTTGCAGGAGATATTGGACGGAATGAAAACCGATATCGAAAAGTTCTATGAAAAATCACAGAATGCAGCGGGAACACGTTTAAGAAAATCATTAAATGACCTAAGAAAAAAATCCGCTGAGATCCGAAAGGACATTCAGGATGAAAGAACCAAAAGAAAAACAGAAGACAAGTAAGAGCAGGCAAGTGTTTTTAATTTAAAAGTGGAATCTAAAAAAGTTATTCCATTGTTAGTATAACTTTATTTAGAATCCACTTTTATTTTTTATTTAAATTAGTTTTGACAAAATCGAACATAAGAAATTTTTGTATCATTGCCCATATTGACCACGGTAAATCTACTTTAGCTGACCGGCTTCTTGAAACCACCGGAACTATCGAAAAACGAAACATGATCAAGCAGGTTTTAGATGATATGGAGCTTGAACAAGAACGCGGTATTACTATCAAACTTCATGCGATCCAGATGAAATACCATGCAAAGAATGGTGAGGAATATGTTTTTAATCTTATCGATACTCCCGGTCACGTTGATTTTTCTTATGAGGTTTCCCGTTCACTTGCCGCATGTGAAGGAGCATTATTGGTTGTTGACGCTACGCAGGGTGTTGAAGCGCAGACAATAAGTAATCTCTACCTTGCATTTGATAATGGCCTTGAAATAATTCCTGTCATTAACAAAATCGATTTGCAGAATGCAATGGTCGATGATGTAACTGATCAGATCATTGAACTTGTGGGCTGTAAAAAGGAAGATATATTACTGACAAGCGCAAAAGCCGGAACCGGCATTGAAAGCATACTTGAAGCAATTGTAGAAAGAATACCTCCTGCAAAGATACAAGCCGACAAACCTCTCCGTGCTTTAATATTTGATTCCAAGTTTGATATCTATCGTGGAGTAGTTGTTTATATCCGGGTTTTTGACGGGGTCATTAAAGAAGGTGATGAAATCAAACTCTTTTTTACCGGAAATACATTTGTTGCCGAGGAAGTCGGCAATTTAAAAATGGGCAGGGTCAGGACAAAAGAATTGAGATCCGGAGATGTAGGTTATCTTATTGCCGGCATAAAAGGTGTTAATGAATCAAAGGTCGGAGATACAATTTTTAAAGTTGCAGAACCTGTTGCAGAACCCCTGCCGGGTTATAAAAATGTTAAGTCGATGGTGTTCAGCGGCATTTATCCCTCAGCATCTGACGATTTTGAAACATTAAGAGATTCATTGGCTAAACTTAAGCTTAATGATGCAGCCTTAACTTTTGAACCCGAGACATCAGTGGCTTTAGGATTTGGTTTCAGATGCGGCTTTCTCGGAATGCTTCATATGGAGATTGTGCAGGAAAGATTAGAAAGAGAATATGATTTAAATATTATAACTACAGTCCCGAATGTTGAATATAAAGTCTATAAAACTAACGGGGAAGTTTTGCTTGTAGATAATCCTTCCATTATGCCTGATGCCGCAAAAATCGATTATGTGGAAGAACCTTACATTAGTTCAAATATTATAACTCCGACTGAATTTATCGGAAATTTAATGAAGCTTGCTAATGAAAGGCGCGGAATCTTTCTCGCGACGAATTATGTTGATGCCAAAAGAGTAGATCTGCAATTTGAATTCCCTCTTAGTGAAATTGTGTATGACTTTTATGATAAGCTTAAATCTTTTTCCAGGGGATATGCATCATTTGATTATGAGTTTAAAGATTTCAGAAAATCCGACCTTGTAAAATTAGATATTTTACTTAACGGAGAGCCTGTAGATGCCCTGTCGACAATTGTTCACAGAGATAAGGCATTTGACTGGGGCAAGAAACTCTGCACAAAATTACGAAAGCTGATCCCGAGACAAATGTTTGAAGTTGCGATCCAGGCAGCAATAGGAGCAAAAATAGTGGCAAGAGAAACCATAAGCGCTATGAGAAAAAATGTTATTGCAAAATGTTACGGCGGTGATATTTCAAGAAAAAGAAAATTGCTGGAAAAACAAAAAGAAGGTAAGCGCCGTATGAAACAGGTTGGCTCCGTTGAAATTCCTCAGGAAGCATTTCATGCAGTACTTTCTTTAGAATAAATTTTACTTATTCTTAGCCAATTTGATTCTTCAAATGAATCAGTTAATTAAAATTTATTTTTCAATCACAAAAATTATTTAGTGGATAAATATAACTCAAAGTCAGAAACCGGAATAAAGTCAAAAGACATAAAGATCACAAGCACCGATCCGAAAACTAAAGATCCCAAAGAAAAAAAATCCAAATCCCGGGAGTTTATAGATGCTCTTATATATGCAGGGGTTGTTGCCTTTATAATTAAGATATTATTATTTGAAGCTTTCAGAATTCCTACCGGTTCTATGGAAAAAACTTTATGGGTTGGAGACTTTCTTCTTGTTACAAAATTTACATACGGAGCCACATCTCCGAGAAATGTGCCCTTTACAGATATAAGACTTCCTTACTTCAAACTTCCCGGATTTAAAGATCCACAGCGTGGAGACATTATAGTGTTTGATTTTCCGGGTGACAGAGATGATCTTGAATCCAAAGAGGTTGTCAATTATATAAAAAGATGTGTAGCTATCCCTGGTGATTCTATAAAGGTCATTAACAAAAAACTTTATGTTAACGGACAGTTGTTCCCTAATCCTCCTAATGCAATGTTCGATAATGTAAACCGGCCGGAAAATTTTGTCAACCCGCGTATGTTTCCAAAAGGATCCAAATGGAATGAAGACTGGTATGGTCCATTACGCATTCCAAAAAAAGGCGATGTAATGAAAATTGATTCTTCTAATTATGAAGGATGGAAAATGTTTGTAATGAAAGAAGGTCATAACATAAGAATGGCCGGTGATGGTAAAGTTTTTGTCGATGATAAAGAGCTTTCCAATAATGAATACATCGTTCAAAGAGATTATCTTTTTATGATGGGTGATAACCGGAATAATTCACTGGACAGCAGGTTTTGGGGATTTATGCCGGTGGAGAATGTTGTTGGTGAAGCCCTTCTGATCTATTGGTCATGGAATCCTGCAATAGGGTTTGATGATTTTTTTGATCTTGTCGGTTCTACAAGGTGGGAAAGAATTGGAAATATGATCAGGTAAGTGAAAAATAATATTATTAAATTTATTTTGACTACGATTTTAATTTAAGTATATCATGCAAACTGAGGTAAACCGATTACTAAACAGAGGAATAATATTTGGAATGATTTGGATAATCGGAATCGGTTCTGTGATTGCCCTGACATCCGGATTTCAAGCTAATAAATTGATCAGACAATCCGGTAATATTTTAGAAGGAAAGAAAAAAGTAACACAATGTTTTATAATCGGAATTGCGGGATTAATTGTCCTTGCAGCAGCATTATCTATAATAATTATTTTCAGAAACAATAAACCTTATTTGCAATA
>JBDSYA010000324.1:0-25755 GCA_039925865.1 Ignavibacteria bacterium | reverse complement strand
AAGCAGATGAAGGTTTATTTTTGGGGCGAGTAACGGGGCTCGAACCCGCGACATTCAGAGCCACAATCTGACGCTCTACCTGCTGAGCTATACCCGCCATATTGGTTTTTAAGTTAAGTTAATTTAGATTTTTTAACAATGGAATTATTGAAATTTATTATTGTTCTTAACTCCCCCTGACAAATAAAATTACGGACTTTTAACAAAATTAGTTTTAAAATTTATGAAGACGAAAGCAATACATGTAATTGATAACTTAATATTGTTATCGAAAGATTGTAAAGTCGAGCACAATTTTTTTTCATAATTTTAAATATATTCTGAGGTAAACAAAAATTCCTCACTTTTAAAAATTAAAAGTGAGGAATTGGGGAACAACTAAAGAAAATTATTTTATTAAGGCCTAATTACATTTACAAAATTTGATGCATTATTATCTGCAATTAAAAAATCCGAGCCATCAACAAAATTATCTCCGTTGACATCGCTCACCACATAACCTCCAACAAAATTTGCGGCGTCATTGTCAATTATACTTGCATCAGATGCATCAATTGCCCCGTCCTGATTTACATCACCATTATAATTTGCAAATTCAACAGGTATAGCGTCCACTTGAACCTGATTATTACCGTAAGCTTTGGATGCAGCTGTAGTGAAGTCATAAGTCAGGTATAAATTACTGAAAGTATTTGTAGTATTGCCCCAGGTTTCAATTGAATTACGGTGTTTAATAACTATTCTATAAGCTGTACTATTTAAAATTTTCCTGAAATAAAGCCTGCCCTTTCCCAAGGTATCAATATAAATTTTGGCAGTATCCAGAATATCTGTAGCAGCTGAATTATATAAGTAAACTTTTACGGTATCTCTTATAATACTATTTGTTATCGGACGGTAGAATCCCTGTATGAAAACGGTAAGATCCATTACTTTATCCTGTTTTAATTTTATTGTTGCATAATTTGTACCTGTAGTCCCGCTGAAACTAGCTCCGGTCACATAAACATTTCTATCAGATGTTCCATCTACAATAATTCTTGACGGAATATCCGAACCATTGCCTGTATAATTATATTTATATTTCCATTCAATGTTTCCTGCAGTTGTGTATTTAATCACAGTGTAATCACTACCTGGCGCATTTTCAATTGTCTGGCCTGCAACATAAATATAATTACTCCCATCAATAGTAAAACCTGTTGCTTCATCATTGCCGTTAGCACTTCCGTTATGTGTGCGAGTCCAGGTTGTATCTCCTAAATCATTGAGTTTCATCAGGAGCATATTGGTGCCTGAACCTGTTATAGAAGCCTTTCCCAAAATATAAATCTCCGTTGAAGATCTGAAAGTTATTTCTTTTGGGGTATCGTCTCCATTTCCATTCCCATTGTATCGTTTATTCCAGCTTTCAATACTCGCAAACGTATATTTAATCGTCACAATGTCAAATCCTGTACCTGATCCTGTGCTTTGTCCGGTAACATAGATGTCCGGAGAAGATGCTGTTCCATCAAGTGAAATTGACCTAGCAAAATCTTCTCCATTTGCAGGGCCGTTAAATCTTTTTACCCAATTTTGAACTCCTGTAGAATTGTACCTTAATGTAGCATAATCGTAACTTGATGTTCCAAAACTTTTACCAGTTACAAAAACATTTGAATCAGAGGATATCCTGAGAGAAGTAGCTGAGTCATTGGCATTTCCCGTCCCGTTATAGTTTTTCACCCAAATAGAATCTCCTGTAGATCCATTATATTTAATTGTAACATAATCCGCATTTGAAGCACCGGAATAAAAACCTTTTCCTGTTACATATGCGCGATTATTTTTTACTGCAATTTTGGTGGCTATATCATCTCCATTTCCAATACCATTAAATATAGAGTTCCAAATAATTGCTCCCGTTGAAGCATTATATTTAATTGTTATGTAATCAAGACCAAAAGAAACTGATCTTGTAGTCACGCCGGTTATATAAAAACTCGAACCATCCAACACAAGATCGTTCGGTTCGTCGTATGAATTTCCGATTCCATTGTATACTGCTGTCCATAATACCGCACCGGCACTACTATATTTTATAGTTACAATGTCGTAGCCACTTACCGCGTTCAAACTCTTACCTGTTACGTAAACATTATTGGAAGCATCCAGTATTATAGCTTTAGCTTCATCCATATTTTGTGTTCCGGAATATCTTTTCACCCAATTGGTATCGACTTGTGAAAAGCTTTTTCCTGAAATCAACAGGATACTAAATAACAAAAAAGAAAAAAGGTTTTTTTTCATGATTTTTTTATTTTATGTTTAATAAATTTTTATAGGTGTTTATTTTCATGGTGCAAATTAGAATTCGTTAAATTATTTCGCAAAGAAATTTTTTTAATAAAATCATTGTAACCGTTTGGATATTAGTTGCTAAAACGACGTTTTTGGCAAAAACTTAGGATTTGTATAATAAAATCCCATCTTTAAAATCATTGAATAAGTTTACTCTCAGTGGAATTAGTTAGGGTAATTAAAAGAAATTTTGGTCATGATAGAACTAATACATCTATAAGTGTATCCGGAAGGTTGTTCAGTGAGTGTATAAAAAAAATCCTGAAATTAAAAAATCAGGATTTAAATTGCTCGACAGACAGGACTTGAACCTGTAACCCTTCGGTTAACAGCCGAATGCTCCACCATTGAGCTACTGTCGAATTTAATTGCAAATATAAATTTATCAAACAGTTTAATCAATGAGTAAATTTATTTCCACAATACTTTATTTAATTTTCCACACGTTATTTTAAAAAATCGTTCATGATCTCTAAAAAGTTAGAATTTAAACTCATGTATTGTCAATTTATGAATTACTTTTGAAATTTGAATAAAAATACTACATCTTAGAATTCTTTTTTGTTTGAATAGTCCTGTGAGAGAACTCTCTCAAAGATGTCAATTCTTTCCAAATTTGTTTTTGGAGAACCGGAAACATTTGTGGGATATTTTTTTCCGTCATATATAATTTTGCGATAGAATTTTCCTGATTTAAGTATTAGATCTGCCCAACCGTTAGTTGTTTGTTTGGAAATTATAACCGGGTAATTTACACCTGAAAATTTTGAAAGAATATTAAATGACGGATCCATAATAAGAAAAGTACATCCATTGTTTGTACACATCTGCGGACCGTTGAATCCAACAAATATCTCCATAGTACCATCTGAATTGAGATCCACTTTATCATACATGAAAATTCTGTCAGCCTGCGTTAGTTTCAAGAATTCATTTTTGAAATAAATCTTGGTAAAAAAACTTGTAAGACTGAGTTCCAGCTTCCCATCGGACTTTTCGTATTTTAGCTTTTGAAGCTGCGCATAGGAAATGCAGTCCTTGTAAATTAGTATTCCGTTTTCTTCCAGCTTAGAACGGTCATTTTTAATGCTTAAGATATTCGCTCCATCGGAAAATTTTATTACACCGCTGTCGGACTGAACTCTTTTTGTTATAATTTTTTTTAAAGTGTCATTTGACTTAATTATTCTCAACAATGCTTCTTCTTTATCAGACTCAAGGTCAATTGAAATATTATCATCACAAACGTAAAAAGATTTCGACAAAGTTTTTTTATTTTTTTCTTCTTTATCTCCGGCTGCAGTATCTTTATTTACAATAGTATCTTTAGTAAATGAAAGATTTTTATTATCATTTTTGCTACAGCTTAAAAGCAAACCTGCGCAAAGACTTAAGATTAAAAATTTCATCAGTTTATTTTAAAATTATCTGTACAACGAAATCTTACTTTAATAATATCATTTTCCTTGTCATTGCATAATTAACAGTTCCTTCAGATTCAACTTCTATCCTATAATAATATGTGCCGCTTGAATATTTCGAACCAATGAAATTCACTTCGTAACTTCCTGCACTTTTATTCTCATTTAACAACTGTGCTATTTCCTTACCAAGTCCGTCATAAACTTTTAAAGTAACATAACCTTTTTTGGGAATATCAAAAAGGATCTGCGTTTCGGGATTGAATGGATTTGGAAAATTTTGTTTTAAATTATAATTGTTAGGTATATTTTCAGAAATTTGCTCTACACCGACAAGAATTGATGCAAGCGTAGCCTGCCAAATACCTCTTCCTAATGTTGCTGCCTTAACTTTATTTGTAGGATAGTGGATCTCAATTTCCCGGACAATAACATTAGGCATTAAATTATCAAATGGTACCCAGCCTTGAAGTTGGTTGTTTGTATAATAAATCCCGACATCCATCCCAACATATACTCCTTCTTTAGGACCGTTTTCATAAGTAACACAATTAGCCGGGAGGTTAGGAAGAGAGCCAGTTACATTATTCCAGTTCACTCCTCCGTTTTGTGTCTTATAAATTTTTTGACCGGATGTATATCCGGAATTTGTTACCCATAAAATATCCGGGTTCACAGAATGAACAGATATATATGTGATTGACAATCCCGACAAACCTGTACTAATGTTGAGCCAGGTGCTTCCGCCGTTAGTAGTTTTATAAATTATATTACCTTTAGATGTATAGATGTAATCAGGATTTGACTGAGAGATTGCAAGGGCATTGATTGTTCCTGTTCCAAGCGTAGTCGAGATCAGCTCCCAGCTGGCAGCACCGTTCGTAGTCTTCCAGACATTCTGAAAGCCTGCAAAAAGTATTTGCGGATTTGAAGGATGGATCAGGTAAGGAGTTATGAAGGCGCCGTTCTCGGAAATTCCGGCTGTTGCATCACTAAAATTTTCTCCACCGTTAGTAGATTTTAAAATTCCTCCATTTTGATACTCACAATACAAAGTATTTGAATCTGAATAATCCACAATTGCTTCACCTCCATCAGCCCCGAACAAATGCGTCCATTGTGCACCGTTGTACAAATTAGATCCATTATCCTGAGTTCCTCCAATAATTCGATTGGGGCTTTGAGGAGTACCGCCAAATTTATAAAATTGCATAATATTCAAACCCGAAGAAAGGTCAGTAAAATTTGCTCCGCTATTAGTCGTAACAAATAACCCTCCGTCACAACCTGCAAAGAGCCTTGTACCAAAATAGTCAAGAAAATGCTGGTCTGCATGGACATATGGATAAGATAAATTATTGGGATAATACCAATGTGAAATTATAAAAAAATTTGCTCCGCCATTTGTTGATTTCCAGAGATTTATTCCGCCGGTATAAACTGTATTAATATCATCAGGTGATACAGCTGTTACAAGATCATATGATCCTTGCCCTCCCTGATCACTTCCTGAAATTTCATAACCCAATAAATTAGGTGAAGAAGACATGGTGGTAAAATCATTACCGCCGTTTGTAGATCGGTAATATCCTAAAAATCCACCGTTCGAACTTCGGCTTGCCAGTAAATATACATATTCAATGTTTGCAGGACTTACCCCTATAGCTAGCCTTTGAATACCTGAAGCAGGGAGTCCTGAAGTTACGATCGTAAAACTTTCACCTCCGTCAGTGGACTTTCTGAATGTTGCACCTGATGAATAAATTATTTGTGGGGCACCGGGTTTAAATTCTATATCTCTCATATTAAAACCCGAAAGGGGTTGTGTCCAATTTACTCCGGCGTTTGTCGATTTATGTATTCCCTGATTACTCACCGCAAAAAGTATATTTGGATCAGAAGGATGAATGATCAGTTTATTGATCCTGACAAAATTAAAAACATTATAACTTAGACCTGTTGTATTCCACGTTATTCCGCCATCGATTGATTTCAAAACCCCTATGCTGTAAGTCTGGCCACCATCACCATCTCCGGTACCTATATAAATAACATTTGGATTACTTGGATGAATTGCAATCGATGAAACTCCAAGTACTGCAAGATGGTCAGTCAGAACAGTCCATGTACCTCCGTTGTTTGTTGATTTCCACAAACCTCCTGCAGGAGCCCCCGCATAAATTATATTGGGGTTTAAAGGATTATTGTAAACACAATTTATTCTGCCGTTACCTGGATTATAACCTTCGCTTCCATTACTCCAGTTTGTTGGTCCAAGTGGAGTCCAGTTACCGAAGACCTTTTTGTCGGAATTTAAATATTCCTTTTTATATTTATTATACTCCTGAAATGCACCAGAAGGGTCAAATCTTACGCCGGTTGGAAAAGTTCGGGGTTCCATAAACTCTTCCCATCTTTTAAATTGTTTCCAACCCTTTCCTTTTTCATAATTCTTGTTTCCCCAATATTCATAAAATTTTCTTTGAACTTCATAAAAGTTGATACTGGGATCATCCATCAATTCAATATAATCCTGAGCCTGTATTGATTGGAATGAAGATAAAATACTTATATAGAGGAATGCGTAAAATATTTTTTTCATACTGTTCATAAAAATTTAAGAATTTGAAAACTAATATTAAAAATAGAATTTTACAAAGTAATTATATTACAAGTTTTTTTAATGTGAGCTGAGGATTATAATTTCAATTGTCATTATTGTCGGGAAAATGTCAAAAAAACTTATATTAAAAATCTGCATAGCAAAAAATTTCATTTTACTAAAGATTGTTTTTATGGCACATCATTTGCTAATAGAAAAATATCACAATAAAAAAGGAGATTATAATGCCAAAACCGAAAAATTCCCGCAAGAATCATATTCAAAATTTGACGAATTTTAATAAAGACAATTCTGTGTTAGATTCAAATTCAATAATTGAAGACATTCCGAAAATCAATCATTTCAGCAACAACAATTCAAAATATTCAATTGGCAATTCAGCAGATATAGATAATACTGAGAATGAGGAATCATCTGAGGACGAAGTACTTGTAGGGAAAGTAATTATTATCAGTAACAATCCGAACTCTGATGATGATGATGAAATTGAACTTGATAAATTTAATATGTCAAATAAAAAGCATTGTTGAAAGTATTTTGAAGTTGTTTATGCATAATCAAATTTTAGAAATGAATATTACAGCTGCTATGAATTTACTATTAATCGTTCAACTAACATTTATAAATTAACTAAATGGATTTAATATGTTTTTCTCATTTAAGATGGGATTTTGTATTGCAAAGACCGCAGCATCTTTTAACCAGATTTATATCCTCATACAGAGTTTTTTATATTGAAGAACCAGTATTTGATTCATCGAATGATCATTTGACATTCACAAACTTTAGTAATGTATGGGTTGTAAAGATGCATTTACAAGGAGATCGAAATGAACAGGATATTTTACCACGGCAAAAAGAATTGTTATCTTCGCTATTCAGGAAAATGGATATTGTAAAATATTTTTTCTGGTATTATTCACCCATGGCATTACCACTGGGAGAAAATTTAAATCCCGAAATTATAATTTATGATTGCATGGATGAGCTGGCAAATTTTCGATTTGCGCCGACCGAATTAAAAGAACTGGAAGAAGCTCTGATAAACCGTTCTGATCTGGTTTTTACCGGTGGAGAAAGTTTATTTAATAAAAAGAAACATTTACATTCAAGAGTATATTGCTTTCCCAGCAGTATAGATAAAAAACATTTTAACACAGCTCAAAATTTTATTGAAGATCCTCCGGATCAGGAAAAGATTCCTCATCCCCGTTTAGGTTATTTTGGAGTTTTAGATGAAAGGATCGATACAACTTTGATAAGACAAATGGCAATCAAAAGAAAAGACTGGCATTTTATTTTTTTAGGACCGATAACTAAAATTTCTCCCGAATCACTGCCGAAGGAAAAAAATATTCACTATCTGGGAAATAAAGATTATAAAATACTTCCTGAATATCTTTCCGGGTGGGATATTGCACTTATGCCTTTTGCAATAAATGAATCTACTGAATTTATCAGTCCTACAAAAACACCGGAATATCTGGCAGCACACAAGCCTGTTATATCAACACCGATCAAGGATGTGGTTACTCCTTATGGAAAACTTAACCTTGTGAATATTGCATCAACTGCAGATGAATTTATCTCGGCAGCTGAAAAGGAATTGAAATCAGATAGAGGTGAATGGAAAAAAAATGTAAATACATTTCTTTCAAATACTTCCTGGGATATAACATTTCAAAACATGCATCAATTAATAAAAGAACAATTCTCATTAAAATCGCACAACACAACTTTTAAAGAATTCGCCTGAGAAAAAATGGATTTTGGTTACAAAAAAAATTCAGTAGAAATCTGGGCTGGAGCAGAATGTACGATCAATCGTGTGAAGGATCAATATCTGGATCAATTGGAACTAGCGGGAAATTATAAAAGAAAAACCGATTTCAACGAGTTAACTACACTGGGAATTTCAGCTGTTCGTTTTCCTGTCTTATGGGAAAAATTTCAACCCTTAAAACATACTCCACCTGATTTTAAAGAATTGCAGCATGAATTATTGAAATTAACAGAACATAATATTATACCAATTGCTGGTTTGATGCATCATGGCAGTGGTCCATCTTATACGGATTTGCTTGATGAAAATTTTCCGTATTTGTTGTCACAATATGCATCGCAGGTTGCGTATAATAATCCGTCACTGCAATATTATATTCCGGTTAACGAGCCTCTTACAACTGCAAGGTTTTCAGGATTATACGGACATTGGTATCCGCATTTAAGTGATGAATACAGTTTTTATAAAATGCTTTTGAATCAGCTTAAAGGCGTTGTTCTTTCGATGAAGGAAATAAAAAAGATTAATCCGGATGCAAAGCTTATACAAACTGAGGATCTTGCAAAAATTTATAGTACTCCTTTCATGAAGTATCAGGCAGATTATGAAAACATCAGAAGATGGCTGACATTTGATCTTCTTACAGGTCTGGTAGACAGCAAACATCCATTATGGTTTTATATTCTGAATTGCGGAATTCCTTTGAGTGACCTGCATTTTTTTCTTGACAATATTTGTGTACCTGATATTATCGGAGCAAACTATTATGTCACATCAGAAAGATATCTTGACGAAAAAATTTATAAATATCCCTCTGATAAACACGGCAAAAATAAAGTGAATGTTTATGCGGATGTGGAAGCTGTTCGAGTCAACATTTCAGAAAAAACAGGTCTCAAATCACGGCTTAAAGAGATATGGTTTAAATATAAATTACCTGTTGCACTGACAGAAATTCATATGAATTGTCACAGAGAAGAGCAAATGAGATGGTTTTATGATGCTTGGAAAGACTGCATAGATCTGAAGACTGAAGGTGTCGACATTCGCGCCATTACTGCCTGGGCGCTTTTGGGATCATACGGGTGGAATGAACTTTTAACCGGAAAGCACTTGAAGTATGAAACAGGGATCTATGATATATCGTCGGGAAAACTTCGTGAAACGGCTATGGTAACTATGATAAAAGATCTTCATAATAACATCGCATCTCATCCGATCCTGAAAAGATCCGGTTGGTGGAAAAAAAATAATCGTTTCTATAATGCTGAGCCGGATATCCAGGAGTTACCAAATACAAGTGAACTTATATTTATTATAAGTAAAAGGGGTTCACTTGGAAAAGCATTTGCAAGGCATTGTGATGAAAGGTCTATTAATTATTTGTCATTTAGCAGAAATAATTTTGACATTTGCAATATTGAACAAATGACATCTATGATCAGGATGTATAAACCCTGGGCAATAATTAATTGTGCAGGATACGTAAATGTGGATCAGGCAGAGTGCGAAATCAAAAATTGTTTTGATATTAATACAAAAGGAGTAATTGATCTTTCCGTTTTGTGTAATGAACATAAAATTAAATTATTAACTTTTTCAACAGACCTTGTTTTTAACGGAGATAAGCAAAAGGAGTATTCCGAAGATGACAAACCGGATCCTTTAAACATATATGGAATAAGTAAATTTCTTGCAGAGCATTTTGTTATGCAGAATAATCCGGATACTTTAGTTGTAAGGACCTCTTCATTTTTTTCACCTTATGATGAATATAATTTTTTGAGTTTAATATACAATGAAATATCTGAAGGAAGATTTTATAAAGTTGCCAATGATGTTATAATATCTCCCACTTATCTTCCGCATCTTGTGAATAAATGTCTGGATCTCCTGATAGATAATGAAAAAGGAATTTTTCATTTAACTAACGAAGGTGCTTTAACATGGTCGGAGTTTGCATTTCAATTTACAACTCAGGCAGGATTAAATACTGAGTATTTAAAAGAAATTAGTATTGAACAAATGAATTATAGTGCCAGGAGACCTCAGTATAGTGCATTGACCTCGATTAAAGGTCGATTCCTTCCATCTTTAGATGAAGCAATAAGAGATTTTATTAAAAACTATAAAAGAGTAAGATCAAATAGTGACCAACATATTTTAGTTAAATAAATAACAGAAAGGACCAATTAACATGTATGATTATTTAATTGTAGGAGCAGGATTTGCCGGCAGTGTTTTAGCAGAGCGTCTCGCAGGAGTTTTGAATAAGAAGATATTAATTTTAGATAAGAGAGATCACATCGGAGGTAATGCCTATGATTATTATAATCCGGATGGGATACTAATCCATAAATACGGTCCCCATATATTTCACACTAATTCAGTTGAAGTGTTTAGTTATCTTTCAAATTTTACTAAATGGAGAAATTACGAGCATAAAGTTCTTGCCAGTGTAGACGGCCAACTCGTACCCATTCCTATTAATTTAAACACGATCAACCGGCTTTACGGGATGAATCTTAACTCATTTGAAATGGAAACCTTTCTGAAATCAAAAGCTGAGCATCGCAGTGAAATTAATTCTTCAGAAGATTTTGTGATTAGCAAAATAGGTAAGGAACTTTATGAAAAATTTTTTAAAAGTTATACAAAAAAACAATGGGGATTGGATCCTTCAGAATTGAATGCATCAGTTGCAGCCAGAATTCCTTTAAGATATAACTGTGATGACAGGTATTTTAATGATAAATATCAGTCTATGCCCGTTAACGGATATTCGGTTATGTTTCAAAATATGCTTAACCATCCTAATATAAATATAATGCTCAATACAGATTACAAAGATGTTCAGCATTTTATCCCATTCAAGAAAATGATTTATACCGGACCTATAGATGAATATTTTGATTATGAATACGGTAAACTTCCTTACCGCTCGCTTAACTTTGTTTTTGAAACTCATGACAGCGAAAAATATCAAAGCACAGGAACTATCAATTATCCAAACGAACGTCTATACACAAGAATTACCGAAATGAAATATCTGACAGGACAAACACATTCAAAGACAAGTATAATTTATGAAATACCATCAGAGAAGGGTGATCCTTATTATCCGATCCCAAAAAATGAAAATAATGAATTGTATAAAAAATATGCAGAACTTTCCCATACACTTTCTAAAAAAGTTTTGTTTACCGGACGTCTTGCTACTTATAAATATTATAATATGGATCAGGTAGTTGCTCAGTCATTGACACTTTTTAAAAAGATCAGCGAAACAGAAGGGTTAAAAACTTTGACTGTTGATAAAATACTGAATAGTAAACTATATAATGGAAATCATAATTTTTTATCCTCAAAGATCTCTGATTAAAGAGAATCTGAATCATTCTTGTAAATATTTGTAGAATAATATCTTTATAGCTTTATCATCAAATCTGTTTTGGCAATGTCAGCCAAACAGATTTTTTTTTATTTAATGAAATTCTTTTGCGGAAAACATTTATATTGAAATGTTTAAGCATCAATAGTTAATTTCAATAATGCCAACTTGGGGAATATCTCATAAAAAAATTCGTTGATTTTATGAATTGAAAAAATCTTTTTTTTGAAATACTTATTGCTATATTTTTAAATGAACAGTTCGCATTTTATTATCAGCTTAATTGCTTCAATCATTATTTTCACTAACATTGAATATAACGATGCAGATTTAGATGCAGGTTCGATAAATCCTGTTCGTGATATTCTTTATGAAAATAATTATAAAGCAGATAAAAAAGTAAATTTTGATGATGCTGAGAACTCTGTTGTAACAGCATTATTTCATGACGGAATTCATTCGCGGCACAGTGCTCCTCAGTCTCTTTTCAGATATTCGCGTTGTTATTTTTTAATAACGGCAGCGGAAATGCAAACTTCGGGATTTCCATCCGGTGTAAATATCACAAGTTTAGGCTATAATTATAAGTATGGTACAGACGTGGCGGCCAAAGGATATTTCAAAGTATATTTTGAAAATACAACTGATGTGACGAATAATAAATCCTCAAACTGGAATTCTGCAATTACACAAATGTCATTGGTAAATTCTGACACTTTGCAAATTCAAATACAACATGGTGTATTTGACATCACGCTTAATGAACCGGAAAATTTTATATATACCGGAGGAGGAATATATGTTGCATTTGAATACTCTAATCCAAACGGACCGTTGGCAACTATTTCAAATGTAGCATGGGCAAATAAGGTATTGCCTAATCCTATTTTAAAATCTTCGCAATCCGATGATAGTCTTCGAGTGATAGCAACAGGCTCTTCAAATCTGCGGCCCGAAACCAGATTTGGATGTAATAAGATAGATATAGTTTCAGCCGGCCCTGTTTATTCAATGGGAGCAATTGGATTTTATCCGGGGGCAGATACTAACTTTATCAAAACTGTGATCAACCATACCCGGAATATTAAAGATACAATAATTTTAACAACAAGAGTAAAAAGAGTGATAGATGGTTTTATCAAGTATATTTTCATTGACACTATCATCACAGAGAGAATCGAATCTAAAACAGTTTCTCATAATTACTTTATTGAAAATGCATTGAATGCAGATTCAATAATATCAGAAGCCGTAAGTAACAATGAAGATATCACCGGCAATAATAAATCTACATATAAAAATATTGTAACGGTAAATACTTGGAATCATTTCATCCCTTCATTAAATCCAAACGGTGGTGCAGGACTAAGCGTCGGGACAGGGGATTATGTTGCAAGATTTCATACTCCGGCATGCTTGACATTATGCGCAATTGATATGTCATTCTTTGCTGATAATGGGCAGGGATCAAATTCTTATAAAGTTGTGATTTATTCAGCTGACGGTCCGGGTGGTTCACCTGGAAGTTTGCTTCACACTTCTCCTCTTCGAATTTCACCGGCAGGAAATACAGGAATTATAAAAAGGTCGACATATTTTTTACCTTCGCCTGTAACAATATGCGGTTCATATTATTATGCCGGATATTCACAGACGGATGCAAGAAATCTGCGTGTAAGCTACCAGATCGAAAATCCTATCAGACCGAATGAATTTTATTATTCACAACCGGCAGGCACAGCCAATTGGATAGAATTTGCTGAGATCTCTCCATACAAAATAGATGTTGCGCCGAGAACTTATCTTACACTGAGATTAAAAGTATTTCTGGAGGGATTTTTTAATGGTGATAAAATGATACCGGACACTGTGAAGGTTATCTTAAGAAATCAAATTCCGCCCTATACCAAAAAAGATTCTGCCAGTGTGATGCTGGATTCTAACGGAACAGGAAATTATAACTTTATAAATGCAAATTCAGATTCATGCTATTACTATGAAGTTATACACAGAAATCATATTACCACTTACAGTCACAACTCATGTGAAAAACTAAATGGGGCGCCGTCAATTTTCGATTTCACATCTTCTTCATCTAAAGCGTTTGGCATTAATATGACATTTATTCAGGGACAAATTTCTCCCGGAGGATATGCGATCTACTCAGGAGATGTTAATCAGGACGGAATTATTGATGCGACAGATGCCTCAGCAATTGATAATGATGTTTTGAATTTTATGAAAGGATATGTGAATACAGATCTTACAGGTGATAATGTGGTCGATGCAGGCGATGCAGCGATCGCAGAAAATAACTCAGCAAGATTTATAACGAAAATTATTCCATAAATAAAATACAACAATACTTTGCAGCTTATTAATAACCATCTTTATGAACCGATTTCACAGCTCTACCGGATGGATCATTTGTATTTTGAAATGAAACATCCCAGGCAAGTGCTTCAGGAGTGCTACAAGCTACAGACTTTACAGAAGGTACACATTTGGCAGCAGAATCGGATGGAAAATGTTCACTAAAAATTGCCCTGTATCGGTATTCTTCTTTTGACATTGGAGGATTAATTGGAAAGCGATCTTTTGCATTGTTAAGCATTTCATTACTTATCTGTTCTTCCGCAAAAGCTTTTAGAGTATCGATCCAACTATAGCCAACGCCGTCGGAGAATTGTTCTTTTTGTCTCCATAATATATTTTCAGGTAAATAATCTTCAAATGCTTTTCTCAATATCCACTTTTCCATTTTACCGTCAACTGCCATCTTATCCTTTGGATTCAATCGCATTGCAGTATCTAAAAACTCTTTATCTAAAAAAGGAACGCGTCCTTCTACTCCCCATGCGGCCAGTGATTTATTAGCGCGAAGGCAATCGTAAAGATGAAGTTTGCCGAGTTTACGAATTGTTTCCTCATGAAATGATCTTGCATCAGGAGCTTTATGAAAATACAGATAACCACCGAATATTTCATCAGCTCCTTCACCGGAGAGCACCATTTTTATTCCCATGGATTTAATGACTCTCGCCAGTAAATACATTGGAGTGGAAGCCCGAATTGTAGTAACATCATAAGTTTCCAGATGATAGATCACATCATAAATTGCATCTAATCCCTCCTGAATAGTAAAGTGAATTTCATGATGAATTGAATCGATATGTTTCGCAACAGTTCTAGCAGCTTCCAGATCAGGCGAGCCTTCAAGTCCGATCGCAAAAGAATGCAGCTGTGGATACCATGCCTGCATTTTATCATCTGACTCAATACGTTTTGCCGCGAACTTTTTTGTAACAGCTGAAATTATTGAAGAATCCAGACCTCCGGAAAGTAAAACTCCATAAGGCACGTCAGACATTAGTTGCCTGTGTACAGCTTGTTCCAGAGAATTTTTTAATTTTTCAATGTCAGAAACATTTTTTTCAACATTATTATATTCTGTCCAGTCTCTTTGGTACCACTTTTTCAATTCAATTCCTTCTTTGCTGTAAATATAATGACCAGGAAGAAATTCCCGAATCTTATCACAAACCCCTTCGAGTGCTTTTAGCTCTGATGCCACGTAAAAATTTTCTGATTTATCCCAGCCCATGTATAGCGGAATTATTCCTATGTGATCCCTGGCAATAAAATAGCTGTTTTCTTCTTCATCAAATAAAGCAAATGCAAAGATCCCATTCAGGTCTTCAATAAAACTGACTCCTTTTTTCCTGTAAAGAGCAAGAATGATTTCGCAGTCAGACTCTGTTAAAAATTTATATTCGCCTGTTTCTTTTCTTAATTCTGTATGATTATAAATTTCGCCATTAGCAGCAAGGATAAGTTTCTTATCTTCGCTGTATATTGGCTGTCTTCCTGATTTGGGATCAACAACAGCAAGCCTTTCATGTGCAAAGATTGCATTAACACCGCAATAAATTCCTGACCAGTCCGGACCGCGGTGACGTACTTTTTTTGACATTTCTAAAATATTCTGTCTTAATTCCTGAACGCCGTTATTTTTGGCAAAAACACATACAATTCCGCACATGGTCTTATTTCTTTTTTTATTTATAATTTAGTTAATCGGTGGTGGTGAGAGATTAAGTAAAGAGATGCTTTCTAAAATTCTTACTTAGGATAAATTTACCCAAATTAAAAAAAAATTACAATTTACAAAATTATTTTTAGCACAATTAAAAATTAAGCTAAAACAACTTATTTTTCACAAATATAGATTTGGCATACAGAAGATTTGGAAGTTATAATAAAAACTCTTAGGTAAGGTATGAATTAGAATAGTATGCAAAGGTTCACCATAAAAAAAAAGCCGGATGAGATTATCAACCGGCTTTTAATATATTCTAAAGAATTTTTATTTAATCAATGTCATTTTTCTTGTTGAGGTGAAGTTTGCATTTTCACCCTGTGCTGACATTTTGTAAAAATAAGTTCCGCTTGGCAGGTCGGAAGCATTTAATTGTATTGTATAAAATCCTGCGCTTTGTCTTTCATTAACAAGACTGGAAACAACTCGTCCGGACATATCAAACAACTGGATACTTACCACAGCCTCATTTGGAATTTCGTAATTTATACTGGTGGTAGGATTGAACGGATTTGGATAGTTTTGTGAAATATTAAATACTGAAGGTACACCAACAATAACTTCGTTCGATAAATTAAAATATTCATAAACACCATTGTAATCGATTTGTTTCAATCTGTAATTATAAATTCCGGTGTTTACCCTGTCAGTGTAAGAAAAGTTTTTTGTTCCGATCGAATTTCCGTTTCCGGCAACAAAACCGGCTTTTATCCATTCATTTGAAGATGAATTTTTTCTTTCAATTTCGAATCCTGAATTATTTACTTCCGTTGCAGTTGACCAGTTTAATTCAACTTTGTTTTGATTAACGGTTGAAGTAAAGCTTGACAATTCTACCGGAAGCGTACCCTCTTCTAATTGTCCTCTAATTTCTCCACCCGGAAAAAGACTTGTGTGAATATTAACATACCACAAACCACCAAGGATTTGTAATTCCTGAGCTGGTGTAAGTACATAAGTATTAGAGTAAGACCCTGAAGTTACGCCAACGGGAAAACCTGCAAAACCAATTTGAACAGGGGCGATAACACCTGCCGGGGCAGGACCATGAAAATGACCGGCGGTCGTTGGAGCAGATAAACCGTTAAAGATCAAATCAAAATCCAGAACGTTTGTGACATCATCATATGTACCAAATAAGACGCCTGTGGCAGTGGAAGGATTAGGTGGAACTTCCTTTAATCCTGTTAATGTGATGTCAATGGTAAAAACCTCTGCCTTGGAATTCGATGTTGAAAAAATTAGAGAAATTGCTAAAAGGCAGGAAATAATAAAATAGTTTGCTGTTTTCATGGGAATTAAGTTTTAAATTCAAAAAAAATTTTTATTATTAAATTAAGTGGTTATATTTATAAATATTGGTTATCTGTACCACAGTCTAAATTAATCAATTACCATACCACAGTTTTTTTGATAATTTTTTGAGCGTTATATAATAAAAATCGATTACAATATAATTTCCACTAAGGTGTACCTTTGTCAAAATTGCCTTAGATGTCACAATTTACTTTATCAGGGAATCAAGAACTTTAAACTACCATAATCATCGTCCAAATCATAATCGATCATAATATGATTTAATATGATCCACGCATAATTTTATAATTTTTTTTTGAAGAATTAATTATTATCTTATCCACGATCCCCCATAAAAAAATCAAAAACTTTATTTATACAAAATATTTCTAAGGAAATATTTTGGTAATACCCCATCTGTTTGTACCCAAGCAAACTGTAGTCATTGATTTTTACAAAAATCAGAACACAATAAAAAACATTTTTTAAAACAATTAAATAAAAATTCAATGACTCAATTTTTTTTATTTGTCAATGCCGTTCTATTTTTAATCCTGCCTGTTTTAAATCCTACCGCTACCAGAATAGATGTAAAGAATGAAAAAAGTATTTCAGATAATTTTCAAAAGCTTTCCGGTTTCAGTCAGCTGCAAGACAATACAATTAGCTATAAGATCCCGGAGGCTATAAGTCCGGGTAATAACATTAAAAATTCCAATGCAAATTGGTTTGATAAAACAATAAGTGCTTTAAGTAATGAAGAATATAATATTTCTTATATTGATGATCTGAAGTCGTACCAATCTCCTAATAGAGCCAACAACATTCGGTTTATTTATCATTCAAATGGATTCACTGCAGGGACAAGAGAAAGCAAAATTTCATTGAATAATAAGTATAATGATAAAATAGAGAGATCTCTTACCGGTGAAAATGAAAAATATGAAGTCATCCCTGAGTGGGAAACAAATTTTATTCTCAAAGGATTGACAAATAATGTCAGCGATGATCTTAATAACCTTACATTGTTTGCTGGTAAAGATCTTGCGGTAAATGGCAATAAAGCTTCAGTGGAAGATGCAAACATGAGAATTGATTATGAAAATAATGAACAGGGAATGAGGCAGGATTTTGTTGTCAAAAACAGAACCAACGGTTTTGGAGATCTGAAATTAATGATGAGTGTAAAATCAAATCTTGAAATAAATGTTTCAAAAGATGCGATAGTTTTTTTAGATACTAGAGGGAAAAAAATGATGGAATATGCAGCACTTAAGGTATGGGATGCAAATGGAAAAGAACTTAAAGCCTACTTTCAACCTTCATCCATGGAAATAAAATCCACGGATAATATAATTTTAATGATTCCTGAAAATGAAAATCAGTTTTGTATTGTAGTTGAAGACAAATATGCTGTTTATCCGGTAACGGTTGATCCTACCTCCACATCACCAAACTGGGCAACCGAAAGCAATCAGCCTCAGTCAGGTTATGGCTATTCCGTTTCTTCTGCCGGAGATGTTAATAATGACGGATATTCCGATGTAATTATTGGTGCTTTATTTTATGATAACGGACAAACTGACGAGGGGAAAGCATTTGTTTACTTAGGTTCCTCTGCAGGACTTCTACCTGTAGCTGCATGGACAGCTGAGGGAAATCAGCAAGATGCCCAATTTGCAAACTCGGTGGCTTCTGCAGGTGATATAAACAACGATGGATATTCTGATGTGATTATCGGAGCAAGTATTTACGATAATGATCAGGTAGATGAAGGAAGAGTTTATGTATATTATGGCTCAGCAATTGGGCTTTCATTGACTCCCAACTGGATAGCGGAAAGCAATTTTGCCGGTTCACAATTCGGATGGTCGGTTTCAACTGCAGGGGATGTTAACAATGACGGATACTCTGATATAATAATTGGTGCACCTCTTTATTCAAATGGTCAGACATATGAAGGCCGGGCATTTGTTTATCATGGATCAGCTGCAGGACTCTCCGTAACTGCAAACTGGACTGGAGAATGCAATCAGGCATCAGGATTTTATGGCTATTCTGTCTGTTGTGCAGGTGATGTCAATGGTGACGGATATTCAGATATATTAATTGGTGCAAATACATATGATAATCCGAGAAGAGACGAAGGGAAAGTTTATTTATATAAAGGTACTGCTACAGGTGTTACTGTTTCAATGACTTGGACACCTACAACTATAGCTTCCTATTTTGCGAATTTCGGGGCTTCTGTTTCAAGTGCAGGAGATGTTAACGGGGATGGATATTCTGATGTAATTGTAGGAGCTTATTCTTTTGATAATTCTGAAACTGATGAAGGTAAAGTCTATGTATATCACGGTTCTCCTGCAGGGTTGTCCCTGACTCCAAACTGGGTAATGGAAAGCAATCAATCATATGCCCATTTTGGCCATTGCGTATCTTCCGCAGGTGATTTTAATAACGATGGCTATTCAGATGTAATTGTAGGTGCGAGAAATTATGATCACGGTGAGGTTAATGAAGGAAGTGCATTCATATATTTAGGCACTCCGGGCGGATTGTCACCAATTGTTAATCTTACACTCGAAAATGATCAGACAGAAGAATATTTTGGAATTTCAGTTTCTGAAGCAGGTGATGTAAATGGTGATGGATTTGACGATGTAATTATGGGAGCTTACCTTTATGATAATGGTCAAGCTGATGAAGGCGGTGCATTTGTTTATCATGGGTCAGCAATCAGCGTTAAAACGCTTTCATTGCGTACAACTTTACAGGGATTTTATAACACGACTACCAATCTTTCGATTTTGGATACAGTGAGAGTTTATTTAAAAAATGCTGCTGCACCTTATACTAATGTTGATTCTGCAAAGTCCGTTATTAATTCCTCAGGCTTGGCGATTTTTAGTTTTGCCAATGCAACAAATGGAGTAAATTATTTTATTCATGTCAAACACAGAAATTCAATAGCTACATGGAGTAAAACTCCTCAGTCTTTCATTTCATCAGCGCTTAGTTATGATTTCTCAACAGCAAACACTCAGGCATACGGTAATAATATGGTGCAGGTAGATGCATCACCGGTAAAGTTTGCAATTTACTGCGGAGATTCAAATCAGGATGGTGTTGTTGACGGATCTGATACACAGTTGATAGATAATGATGCCACAGTATTTCTTACAGGATACCAAAAAACTGATCTCAATGGTGACGGAATCGTTGACGGAGCTGATTTAGTTTTAGGCGAAAATAATTCGGCAAACTTCGTTTCATCAGTTACTCCTTAATACTATTAAAATATTACTAAGGATATTTTTCAATTCCCAGATTGCTCAATTGTTTATTCAATTGGGTAATCTTTTTTTAAAAAAAATTAGTTGAATTCAATGGATAAAAGATTTAAATACCGAAACTATATTTGAATACATCTAAAATATCCAAAGAATTTTATTACTAATCATTTGATTTCAGCAAAACGTTCAATAAGCCAGAGTTTTATTCCGAAACGATTGCTACTCAAATTTTCAATCTCCGTTTTTATTTTATTCAATTTGTAATTTAAGTCTTTATCCTCTATACCGGAATTATATTTAATCAAATTCCCTGTGATCTTAACAAATTCCAAAATCGGTGATTTGATGCTATTCTGAATAAGTTTTTCGCGGCTAAGATAATGTCTGAATGTATCTATCATTGAGTTTGCCTGATCATAATATTTTTTTTCGTAATAAAGCTGCAGCAATAGAATTTTTACCTGAACCTTAATTATAAAATTCGGAAAATTTGCTTTTGAAAAATAATCAAGAGCTTCATCAAGATCACCTTTTTTATAACTAATTATTCCGTAACAAAAATTAAGTGTGCTTTGTTTTTCTGCTGTCAGATTGTCTTTAAAGTTTCTTATATAGTCATCAGCCCACTCAAATTCATTTACTTTGACGGCTTTTTTAATTTGGTTTAAAAAATCGGGATAAAGAATTTTTCCGAGCTGAACAGAATCATATGATGTGTTTTCTTTAGTAAGAATAAACTGCTCCTTTAAAAGATCGGTTCTTCCGAATTCATTATATGCGGTGGCGCAGTAGCCGTCCATGTGAAGATAGATCATATAGTTATCATAATCGCTGAGCTGATCTTTGTATTTCTTCTTCAGTTTTTTTAATTCATAAAAATATTTATCTGCCTTTTCAGTTTCGAGTAGTATGATATAATAATAAACATGCAGTGTAGGATTGTTTTCTATTTTAGTGCTTTTCAAATAATCCATTATGTTTTCAAACATTCGCATATTGAAATCATAGTTGTTCTGATATTTTTCGTGTAAAATAATATTGTAAATTTTGAGCAGCTTCGTAACCGAATAACTTACAAACATGTCCAGCTTTTCCTGTGTCAGGTGAAAATTTACGTTAGGTTCTTTAGGAGAATAAAATGATGTCACTTCGTCCGTCATTTCAGTTTTTTTCAAAAAATAATTTTCATCTTTAACTTTGGTTTCGTCAAGATGTTTTATAGCAGCTTTATAGGTTTGTTCGTAGATCATGTCAAGATTTCTAATCCTGAGCTCCTCAAGTAAAAACTTTTCTTTTAAAAAATTATCTTTTTTATATTTTGTAAAAGAAAGAAATTCTTTTCCCAGCACCAGCAGATCGGAGATAGTATTTTTAATTTTAAAATAATCAAACTTTTCATCTTTAAAAATATTGATAAATAAGTTTTCATCTGTAAGTTTATCACTGTTAAAATCAGGGTAAAATGTTTTTAATTCTTCGAAAAGAGCAATTACATTTTTATTTTTTGTAAAGGCTGGTGAGTATATAAAATCCCTGAACTGTCTGAATTCGCCCGCATCAAACGATTTTAAAAGATTAATAAGTTTCTGATTTTGCATAATGATTTTGTAAAATGTGTGTCAATGACCAGCTGTTGTTATTTAGTCAAACTAAAGAAGTAAAATCTAAAATCTTTATGAAATCTCCCCGATCTTTTTCAGAAGCCATGGTTTGCAAAGTACATCATTATCTTTTAAAAGTTTTCCGTAGGTCATGCCGGCATCTGTTTTATTATTTTTATTTTTTAATGACATTACCCTGTCAATATACTCTTGAAAGTTTCCATAAAACAATCTTTTTATAAGGAGGTTGTTAGTGTTCAATAATAAATACTAAGTTTGATATCAGTTGATATTTCATTTTATCAAAAAAATATTCATTAAAATAAAATTGTGTAATCCGTTTTATCAACATACTGTTAAGTTTTCATTAACGATTGCGTTAGATTTCCTCAGAAATATATCCCGGAGTATCATTATAACCGCTTTGTCTCAAGCTCCTGAGCTTTTTTCAAAAGCCAGTCCTGCGAAGTCAGTTTTATTTCGGAAATTAATTTTGATAATTTGAAATCAGTATTTTTCTCTACGTTATCATTTATATTCAACAACCTGTTGTAATAGTTTATGAACATATTTCCTCTTGTAATGTATGTTTCGGGAAGAAGTTTATTTGTTTTTATGAAATGCCGGTAAGCTTCCAGAAGATCATATGCGGGTATAAACCATTTCAGTTCATAATAGACCATAAGAGTTAATTGCTTTATGGCAGCTTTATATAAAACATTTTTTATTGAACCGCTTTTCCCAAGCTTTTCCAATGCCTCAGAATAATTTCCTTTTGCAAATTCTAAGACGGCCAGATTGTAAGCAGAAACGTATTGCCTCTTATCAGGATCTATTCTGTTAATAAATTTTTTAATAAATTCTTCAAGCCATATTAATTCGTTTGTGTGAACACCCGTCCACACTATGTTCATAAACCTCATTTCACTTATAAATTTACCTTCCGGTGAAGGAGAAAGAATATTCTTATTGATGGAAAATTTAACAATTCCGATTAAAGAAGTTTTAAAATCTTTATTACCTTCATTATATTTCCTCTGAGCATAATTTCTAAGGGTCGCAATAAGATTAAATTTCTCAAAATAACTAATATCATCTTCATCTTCATAGAGTAATTTTTCAAGTTCGAAAAAATATTTATCATCATTAGTAACAAGCATTAAGACCATATAATAGTAAATTTTAAGAGCGGGGATGTTTAAATATTCATTGTTATGTTTCAGATATTCCAGAATATTATTCATGAATTCCGGATACCCTTCAGTTTTAACCACGAAATTTTTCTGATTCAGGAAATATTGAAAAAATTTTAATGAGCTTAAAAAGAAAAAAATATTTAAATTTTTCTGTTCATGCATCAGGTTTTTATCAAGGATATCTTTATATGTTATCATTTTTGTATCAAGTGCCTTAGCTTCGTTCTTAAAATATTCTAATTTGTATTTCGCAAAATAAGTATCTGCTTCTTTAACTTTTTGTTTTTCTATTTTTGTATCCAGATCGTTTATAGATTTCAGCATTAAATTATTTAATTCTCTGATATTCAGTTCATCCAGAAGCAAAGTTTCTTTCAACAGATTATTATTCTGTAAATTTCTGTGTACCAGAAATTCTTTAGCTAATTCCTGAAAGCGAAATATTGTCATTCTCATAAAGCTGTCATTATACTTTATTTCTCCAAATGCTTTTTTGAATAAAATCTGTTTCTCCAAATCTTTTTCATCAAAATCAGGATAAAGTTTTCTGACCTGTTCATAAAGTTTTATAACACTTTGATTTGTATTAAAGAATGGAGATTGTACGAACGCTCCAAAATCCTTTATCTCCTGTTTACTGAAGGTTTTCACAGTTTCAATTAAAGCTGACTTAAACATGATGATAAATATTTTAGAGTTTATGGTTACATCTTCGGCATAAAATTGTGCAAAAAACTTTTAAAAACAACTAATTTAGAAATAAACTGAATTATTTCCATGAAACAATTCAATATAACTTTATTTGAAACACCAATATATTAATCATACTTTGAATGCGAAAAAATAAAAATGACAATGAATAATTTATCTGCCGCCAGAGGAAATACAAAAGGAGAAATAAACCTGCATTGGGATTCAAAGGAAAATGCAGTTTCATATATAATTGAGATTGCAATTCAATGTCTCTCAAAAAATTTGAAATGGAAAGTTGTGGATATAATTTCTGATCCGGTCTACTCTGTAAAAAATCTTAAGTCAAATAAAAGTTATTTTTTCAGAGTAGCTTCAGTGAATGAAAAAGGTGAGGGTGAGTTAAGTAATTCAATTATTAAGAAGGCACCTTAATGATCGCAGATGTCAACTGTTTACTGCAAAATGGTGTAACAATTAAAACTTTTATTTACAGGAAAGTTTTTAAAACAGATTAAATTGACTCTTTTTTGAATGATGAAACTAATTTTATGTAGTAACATTCAGAAAAATTATTACTTGTTATAGAAAGAATACAGTTATATTTTTGAACAGCATCAATCAATAGCGACGGTAAGGGTGAATTGAGCAGAAAAATCAATAATAAAGGGCGCCTTAATTTTTGAAAACAAAAAAATATCACAATGAAAACATTTTTAACTTTACACGCTATACTAACTTTTTACACCTTCAACTTATTTGCTCAGTGGCAGCCGGATGTACGTCTGACAAATAACACGGCTGCCTCTTCTACATCTTTCAATAATTCCTGGTGCATAGCATCAAGCGCAGATTTTGTGCATGCTGTATGGTATGACCTTCGTGATGGAAACAGGGAGATATATTATAAACGCTCGGCAGATGGTGGACTGAGCTGGGGAGCAGACACACGATTAACAAACAACCCTGCTAATTCATGGTATCCTTCAATATCAGTATCCGGTTTAGTCGTGCATATTGTATGGCAGGACAACCGGGACGGAAATGAAGAGATATATTACAAACGCTCGACAGACGCAGGTTTAAGCTGGGGAACAGATACCCGGTTAACAAATAACTTCGGCTCTTCTTTGAGTCCTTCCTGCGCAGTTTCAGCTTCAGAAGTTCATGTTGTATGGTATGAAGATCGTGACGCGAATAATGAGATATACCATAAAAGTTCTTCAGACGGTGGTGTAAGCTGGGCTACGGACAAACGGTTAACAAATGATTTATCTGATTCATACGGCTCTACGGTATCAGTCTCGGGTTTAGCTGTGCATGTTGCGTGGCAGGACAATCGTGATTCGAATTATGAGATATATCATAAACGCTCAACAGACGGAGGTATAAGCTGGGGAACAGAGTTACGATTAACAAACAACTCTGCTTTTTCAAGATACCCTTCCTTATCGGCAACAGGCTCAATTGTACATATTTTATGGGAAGACTTTCGTGGTGGTAACTTTAATATTTACTATAAACGCTCAACAGATGGAGGCATTAGCTGGACGGTAGATACACCGATAACAATTGACTCTGCTGATTCATATCATCCTTCTTTATCAGTATCCGGTTCAGTATTACACGCTGTATGGCATGACAATCGTGTTAGCAACAGTAATATATATTACAAACGCTCGACAGATGGAGGCATAAGCTGGCAGGCAGATATACCGCTGACGGCTAACTTTGCTACAGCTGTGGCAGCATCAGTAGCAGTCTCAGGTCAGGTTGTTCATGTCATATGGTACGATAACCGTGAAGGAAACAATGAAATATATTATAAACGAAACCCAACGGGTAATTCGGTCGGCATAATAAATATTAATTCGGAGGTGCCGGTTGATTTCTTGTTATTGCAAAATTATCCAAACCCTTTCAATCCCACTACAAAAATTAATTTTCAATTGACAATGTTTAATTTTGTTTCATTGAAAGTTTATGATATTCTCGGAAACGAAATTGAATCATTAA
>JBDSYA010000323.1:0-11975 GCA_039925865.1 Ignavibacteria bacterium | reverse complement strand
TGAAGAAACATCTGTCCATTTTCCCCGTTTGATCTTTCTGAAACACTGAGCCTGTGAAGGATCAAGAATTATGAATTTAACTCCTTCATCGATGAGGATTTCAACAGTTGCTTCATTACAGGCTGTTTCCGGAAGCCATATCCCTTCCGAACTTCTTCCAAAATGAAATTTAAAGTCAGCCAAACCCCATTTTACCTGTGTCACTTTATCACGATGATTTGCCAGAGGCATTATCATGTGATTGTAGATCATTGCAATTGCATTACCGTGTCCATGATGTTTCTGAACACTAACCCTATCAGCATCAATAATTTTTTCATAAGTGCGGGGATGTTTCTTCATTACCCATTGAAGAAGAGTCGGCCCGAAATTAAAATTAAAATATTCAAAATTATTGATCCTTTTCAAAACATTGTCGTGCTCGTCAACAATTACAGCATCACTGTTTGGCTTATAACATTCCTGAAAAATTCTTTCATTCCAATCATGAAAAGGAGCGGCTGAAGGCTGAACACTGATCTCATTAGACCATGAATTTTCCCGTGGCGGCTGATAAAAGTGACCGTGAATACATAAAGAAATTTTTTTCTGCAAGTATGATGAATTTTAAATGCAAACTAAAAATAGTATTGCAAATATGTTAGTAAGAAATATGAGAACAAAAGGTAAATTATTTAATTTAATAATTTGAAAATTAAATGAATTACAAATGAAAATTTTTAATTAGACTAAAAATTGTTTTTTAAAAAAGTTATCTTGATAAAAAATTTAATAATATTTTAATAAAATGAATTGAGCAGTAAAATACAGCGATATCCCGTAGAGAAATTTTTTTCAATAAGAACGATCTTCGGGTTAACTCTTTCCCGGAACAATAAAGATATTTATTATATCACGAATACTACCGGCCTGCCACAGATCTGGAAAGTTCCTATGGAAGGCGGCTGGACAAATCAGCTATCGACCTGGAAAGATGCTGTCAGAGCCATCTATCACACTCCTCATTCAAAGGAACTTATTTTTCTCAGTGATACAAACGGGAATGAAAATATGCAGTTATATAAAATGCCGGATGAGGGAGGAGATGTTACTTATCTTTCAGAAGGATTTGAGGATTCACAATGCTATTTTCACAGGTTTAATAAAAAGGGAAATAAATTTTTATTTTCAACAAACAAACGCCTTAAATATAATTTTGACACTTATGTAAAAGATCTGAAGTCAAATGAAAACATTCTCATTAAACAATTTGATGATCATTACCCTACACAGGCAGAATCATGGAGCAGCAATGAAAGATATATAACTTTTCTTAAATTTTACGGAAATATAAATATAGATCTTTTACTTTTTGATACTCAGGATGGAACACTTATAAATATTACAGAACATGACATTAATGAAAACGTTTTTAATGCAGTTTCGGAATTCGATAAAAAGAACGCCGGATTTTATTATATATCGGATGAAGGCAGGGAATTTAAAGGCATAAAATATTATAACATTAAAAAGAAAAGATCAAAATGGGTTGTCAAAGAAAAGTGGGATGTAACAAGTTTTAGTTTTTCAAAGGATCATACTTATCTTATATGGACAGTCAATGAGAATGGAAGTAATCTTCCTAAATTAATGAATCTAAAGAGCGGCAAAGTTCAGAAGCTTAAACTTCCCAAGGCAAATTACTCATCATTAAAAATTACTGCGGATAACAAGAAGCTTGTTTACATTTGCGACGGACCTTTAAACCCGGGAGATATATTTGTTTACAATCTGAAGAAGCAAACTAAAATACAAATTACAAATGCACTGGTAGGCGGCATATCTGAAAAAGGATTAACGAGACCTAAAGATGTTTTCTTTAAAAGTTTCGACGGATTAAAAATTCACTGCTTGTTTTATATTCCGAAAGGATTAAAAAAAGATGGCTCAAATCCATCGGTAGTGTGGCCTCATGGCGGACCTGAACATCAGGAGATGCATAACTTCAGCCGATATGTTCAGGTGATGGTAAATGCCGGATACATTGTAATTTGTCCGAACTTTCGCGGAAGCACAGGTTACGGTAAAACTTTTCAAAAAAAAATATACAGGGACTGGGGTGGTGATGAATTTAAAGATGTTTTGGGAAGTGTAGATTATTTAAAAAATTCAGGTTATGCAGATCCTGAAAAGATCGCAATTGTAGGCGGAAGTTTCGGAGGCTTTATGTGTCTGACCTGCATCACGCGTGCTCCTGAAGTATGGAAATGCGCGATAGATATTTTTGGACCTTCCAATCTGTTTACTTTCCTGAGCTCAGTACCGGAACACTGGAAAAAAGGAACGGACGAACTGGTTGGCAATCCTGAAAGAGATAAGGAAATGCTGACTGACAGATCACCCATTAATCACGTTGATAATATAAATTGCCCTCTGCTCGTAGTTCAGGGAAAACATGATCCGAGAGTTGTCGAAGCTGAATCTGAACAGATCGTGAACATTCTGAAAGAAAAAAATAAACCTGTAGAATACATTCTTCTTGAAGATGAAGGTCATGGATTCAGTAAAGTTTCAAATCAGATCAGGGTGTTTGATGAAAAGATAAAATTTCTTGACAAATACTTAAGATAAATATTGAGAAAAGGACAATTAGTTTTAGAGAACGGAGAAATATTCGATGGAAATATTTTTGGTTATAACGGCACTACGTTTGGAGAAGTTATATTCAATACTTCACTTACAGGTTATCAGGAAATTCTTACAGACCCGTCATATTACGGGCAGATAATAATAATGACCTATCCGTTGATCGGAAATTACGGAACGAATGATGAAGATGCTGAATCCGATAAAATACAGGCAAGCGGATTAATTGTCAGCAGCTATGAAGATGACTGGAGTAATTTCAATGGATTGAAATCTCTTGAAGAATATCTGACGAAAAATAAAATTGTCGGAATAACGGGGATTGACACTAGAAGCCTTACAAAAATGGTCCGCAGTGAAGGCGCAATGAGAGGAATGATCACAAGCGAAAAACTTTCCCCAAAAAAAATAATGGAAAAAGTTTTGAGTTCGCCCGCCATGGAAGGGCATGACCTGGTTAAACATGTTTCTACAAAAGATAATTATATAGTAAAAGCCGATAAAGTAAAATATAAAATTGGCGTTTATGATTTTGGGATCAAACAAAATATTTTAAGGGAGTTTCTGAGATACGATGTTGAACTTAAAGTTTTTAATGCCGAAACACACTTTACAGAAATTATGGATTATAAGCCCGACGGGATCTTTCTTTCGAATGGTCCCGGTGATCCCGAAGCAGTCACTTACGGAATTGAAAACACCCGCAAATTAATTGAAACAAATATTCCGTTGTTTGGTATTTGTCTTGGCCATCAGCTGATTGCGCTGGCACTTGGAGCAAAAACATATAAATTAAAATTCGGTCACCGCGGCGGTAACCATCCCGTTAAGAATCATTTAAAGAACAGTATTGAAATTACCTCTCAAAATCACGGATTCGCAGTGGATGAGAAAACCTTTGACAGAAATTTGGTTGAAGTGACGCATACAAATCTTTATGACAATACCAACGAAGGCATTCGTCATAAAAAATTTCCGGTTATGAGTGTGCAGTATCATCCGGAGGCATCCCCAGGCCCTAATGATAGCAAGTATCTGTTTGATGAATTTATGAAGATGGTGAGTCAATAAGCATCTAAGAAATGAATTTCTATTTGAGGTCAATCTTTGTAATAGTATTTTACTGTGAAACGCACGCAGACTTTGTAATTTTCTTTTTAACGCAGAGTTTCACTGAGGTATTCACGGAGTTTCACTGAGTTGAAAATTTAATTTTAAAAACTACAACAGACTTAAATAGCACACAAACTCAATGTAACTCTGTGCACAACTCTGCGAAACTCTGTGGTAGAAATTTTCACTAAAGAGTTTCACTGAGGTATTCACAGAGTTTACAGAGTAGAAAATTTAATTTTAAAAACCACAACAGACTTAAATAGCATACAAACTCAATGTAACTCTGTGCTTAACTCTGCGAAACTCTGTGGTAAATATTTTCACTAAGGACATTATATTTTTAACGCAGAGTTTCACTGTGGTAAGATCTTTTAAACCCCCAAAGTAAGGAGTTTAACAAATGGAAATAAATCAACTTACAGAACAAATATTAAAATGCGCATTTAAAGTTCATACAAAACTTGGACCCGGATTGCTCGAAAGTGCTTATGAAACTTGTCTGCAATATGAATTAATTCAATCCGGTATAAAAACAGAAAAGCAAAAAGCTTTACCGATAGTTTATGAAGAAGTAAAATTAGATGCTGGATACAGAGTAGATTTGTTAGTTGAGAGTCGGGTTATAATTGAAATTAAAGCCACTGAAGGACTCTCAGACATTCATTTTGCTCAGGTATTGACATACCTTAAACTTTCAGGATGTAAAATAGGATTACTTTTAAATTTCAATGTGATGTCATTAAAAAACGGTATTAAGCGAATTGCTAATTTTGCAAACAATAATTTATGAACATAGATCTCACAAACAAACGAGCAATCGTCTGCGGAAGTACACAGGGAATCGGCAGAGCCGTGGCAATACAGTTAGCGTTGTCCGGCGCAAGTATTATCCTTATCTCCAGAAATGAAGAATCACTAAGAAAAGTCTTGAGAGTATTGCCTTCAACAAAAAAACAAAATCATAATTTTATTGTTGCTGATTTTTCCGAACCGGAAGTTTTAAGAAAAAAATTACATGGTTTTATTTCCGAAAACCCACCCGTTCACATTCTTGTGAACAATACCGGGGGTCCGAAAGCCGGTGAGGCTGTTTCTGCTGACACGGCAGAATTTATTCAGGCATTTTCAAATCATTTGATCTGCAATCAGATCATGGTACAGGCAGTGGTTGATGGAATGAAAAAAGAAAAATACGGACGCATCATAAATATAATTTCTACTTCAGTGAAGCAGCCGTTAAAAGGTCTTGGAGTATCTAACACAATTCGCGGTGCTGTTGCAAGCTGGGCAAAAACTTTAGCCGGTGAATTAGGTGCTTTTGGGATCACTGTAAATAATGTTTTACCCGGCGCGACAAAAACAGAAAGATTATTTTCATTATTCGAAAACAGGGCGAAAGCTTCCGGCAGAGATATCGAAGAAGTAAAAAAGGACTGGATGAAGGAAATACCTGCTGCAAGATTTGCTGAGCCGGAAGAGCTTGCATATGCAGTAACTTTCCTTGCATCAGAATATGCTTCATATATAAACGGAATTAACGTACCGGTTGATGGTGGAAGAACATCTTGCCTGTAATCGTGATAAAATTAAATGTCAAAAATAAAAAAGCAAAATTACAAATTAAAATTGAAAACTTCCAAAATTGATTTAAATCTTTACACAAGTATTCTAGATTTATCGATGAAGAATTTTCTCACTAGTTTTTAACAATTCAAATTTTACTATTGTGATTCTTTATAATGTTACAGTAAACGTTGATGACTCAGTTCATAATGAATGGCTTGAGTGGATGAAGAATGTTCATATTCCCGAAGTGCTTGCCACAGGTCTTTTCATTGAAAACAGGATCTTTAAAATCATCACAGAAGAAGGAAATGAAAATACATATTCAATTCAATATTTTTTAAAATCAATGGAAGATTATGATAAGTATCAAAAGGATTTTGCACCGAAGCTGCAACAAGAACACATGAATAAATATAAAGATAAGTTTGTAGCTTTCAGGACACTTATGGAATCCGCTTAATAAATGAACTCACCTTTATTGATTAAAAAGAATTAAATATAATTCAGTTAATTGGAAAAAATTAAAAATTATATCAACGGCATTCTGACGACACCTTATAATAATAATTATATTAATAATTATGATCCGTCAACAGGAGAAGTATTTACTATGATACCTGATTCCGAAAAAGAAGATGTTGAACTGGCTGTAAGATCGGCTGAGGCAGCCTTTGGAACATGGTCAGGTATGAATGTTGAACTACGGTCACGTTATCTTTTAGATATTGCTGAACTTATAAAAAAAAATTCTGAAAAGTTTGCTTATGCCGAGTCTCGTGATAATGGCAAACCTCTATGGCTTGCGAGAAGTGTTGATATTCCGAGAGCAATACAAAACTTTGAATTTTATGCAACAGCAATTACACATTTCTCCAGTGAATCTCATTCCACAAATAATGAAGCTGTGAACTATACTTTAAGACAACCTCTTGGTATTGTCGGAGCAATATCACCATGGAATCTTCCTTTGTATTTATTTACCTGGAAAATCGCACCGGCACTCGCTGCAGGTAATTGTGTCGTTGCAAAACCCTCAGAGATCACACCATTGACTGCGTTTATGCTTTCAGAAATATGCATTGAAGCAAAACTTCCGGAAGGGGTGTTGAATATTATTCATGGATATGGTCATAAAGCAGGCTCTGCAATTGTATGCCATCCGAAAATAAAAGCAATAACTTTTACAGGAGGAACAAAAACAGGACAGGAGATCGCAAAGGTTGCAGCCCCGATGTTTAAAAAACTTTCACTTGAGCTTGGAGGAAAAAATCCGAATATAATTTTTGCAGACTGCAATTATGATGAGATGCTGGATACTACAGTTCAGTCATCATTCAGAAATCAGGGAGAAATATGTTTATGCGGCTCGAGGATATTTATTGAAAAAAAAATATATGAAAAGTTTAAAAAAGATTTTGTTGAAAAAGTAAAACAATTGAAAGTCGGGGATCCGCTGAATGAAGATTCATATGTTGGAGCAATTGTTTCAAAACAACACTTCGAAAAAATTCTTTCTTACATAACTCTTGCTGTGGATGAAGGCGGAAGAATTTTGTGCGGAAACGGACCGGTAGTGATCAAAGGAAGATGTAAAGACGGATGGTTTATTGAACCAACAGTGATAGAGGGTCTGAAATATAATTGCAGAACCAATAGTGAGGAAATATTCGGTCCTGTTGTAACGATAACACCATTTGAAACTGAAGAGGAAGTATTGATGATGGCAAACAGCACTGAATACGGACTTGCATCGATAATATGGACTGAAAATTTGTCAAGAGCCCACAGAATGTCGGCAAAAATAAATTCCGGTATAGTCTGGGTAAACTGCTGGATGCTTCGAGATTTGCGAACACCATTCGGTGGAATAAAGAACTCAGGTGTAGGCAGAGAAGGCGGAGTTGAAGCATTGAGATTTTTTACTGAAGCGAAGAATGTTTGTGTGAAATTATGACATGTGTAGAGTTTCAAAAATCAGATCGTAAATCATAAATCCCAATCATAAATTTGAAACAATGCTTTCTTTCTGGGAAAAAAACTCTTTTGTAAAATACGATAACATCATTATAGGAAGCGGAATACTTGGACTTTCGGTTGCTTGTTCAATTAAGGAAAAAAGTCCTTCTGCTTCGGTTTTAATTCTTGAAAGGGGAATATTTCCGGAAGGTGCGAGTACAAGGAATGCAGGCTTTGCCTGTTTTGGCAGCCTCTCTGAAATATTATCTGACTTCAATAGAATAGGAATTGATGAAACGGTTTCCTTAGTTGAAAAGAGATGGAGAGGAATAAACATTTTGAGAAAAAGATTAGGTGACGAAAGAATAGGATTGTTAAATTATGGTGGATATGAGTTAATAGATAATAAACATTTACATTCAATTGATAAGATAAAAGAGGTGAATGATAAGATCAGACATATTTTTGATTCCGATACCTTTGAAGTAAAAAATGAAAAGTTAAAAGATTTCGGGTTCAACGAATCAATCATTAAATGTATTGTTTACAGTAAATTTGAATCACAAATAGATACCGGAAAGATGATGAATTCTTTGATTAATTATGCAGCGGGACTTGGAATAAAAATTATAAACGGATGCTGTGTTGAAGCTGTAAGGGAAAAAGAAAATTATGTAAAGCTAATTACAAAAAGTTATTCTGGCGCTGACCAAATAAGCTTTGAAGGAAAAAGAATCATAGTTTGCACGAATGCCTTCACAAAAAGTTTATTACCCGGGATGAATATCAAACCCGCTAGAGGTCAGGTGATAGTTACAAAGCCCGTTGAAGAATTAAAATTTAAAGGTGTCTTCCATTTTGACGAAGGTTTTTATTATTTCAGAAATTATGAAAACAGGATTATCTTCGGTGGTGGAAGAAATCTGGATTTTAAAAAGGAAGAAACAACTGATTTTGAATCTAATGAAAAAATAGTGAATGATTTAAAACAGAAGTTAGAAACAATGATTCTGCCGGGACAAGAATTTGAAATAGATTCTACATGGTCAGGAATCATGGGATTTACAGAGAATAAATTGCCTCTGATCGAAAAATTATCTGACAGAATAGTATGTATCATTTCCTGTAATGGAATGGGGGTTGCTTTGGCGTCGTGGGTAGCTGAAAGGATAGTTTAGTTTGTAGAGTATGTGGAGAATTTGGAACCTGAGATTTAATAATTATTAACCACTCTATGCCGAAGGCACCCCTTCGGGCTAACTCTACGAACTAAATCACATATTTCCTTCATCAGCTGTCGGTCCATAGATAGATGGCAGGGGAACATCATTCAATCTCAAAAACACTGATAGCTGACCTCTGTGATGTACACCATGATTTAAAATAAATCCTCTGATCACCTGTGTCCTGGGCATATCAAAAAAAATTTGCTCTCCGGATCGCATCTTCCAATTTGCTTTCAATGTCTCATCGCCTGCTTTCTTAAGTGACTCAATACCTTTGGTTACATTCTCATCAAACATTTTTAGTAATTGATCCCTTGATGTAATCACGACCGGTTTATAATCAGTTTTCGCAAAATCGAGTTCGTCTTCTTCAATTATGCTTGAAGCCCATCCGGGAATTTCAGCAATGTGTGATGAAAGTTCACCTAGTGACATTGATTTTTCATGTGGTTTCCAGGTTAGTTTATCTTCCGGAACCCGCTCTAGCATTGATCGGGTTAGTTTTGTTTCATGTTGAAGTTCTCCGAGAAAAGATTCGTTTAGTGGCATATAATTTTTTTAGTTTAATTTAAACGCAAATTAATGAATAAAAAATTGAAGCTCAACCATATATTAATGATAGGATTTCTGTATTGATCACTATGTAAATTTGACTGGATTCCTGTATTAACAAATTAAAAAATTTTAAACATCACGTTTATAGACTTTAGTTTATATGAGAAGTTTTTTAAATTTAAGAAAAAAGAAAGGATAGAAACAATCATGAAAATTACAATAAAAACATTTTTAACAATTATTATTTTTTCCATCACTACACAAATTTTTGCACAAACTGATGCTGAAATGAAAGCCTGGATGGCATATATGACACCGGGTTCCGTGCATGATATGCTTGCAAAGTCAAACGGAGAATGGTCATCAGAGATTTCATTATGGATGTCTCCGGATGCACCTCCTACAAAAAGTACCGGCACAGTTGTGAACTCCATGATTCTTGGAGGAAGATATCAGCAGTCAACAAATCTAGGCAATTTTATGGGAATGCCTTTTGAAGGTATCAGCATTGTTGGTTATGATAATTCAAAGAAAAAGTTCGTCAGTTCATGGGTAGATAATATGGGAACAGGGATGGTGTATATGGAAGGAACTTGGGACGACGCAACAAGGACAGTCAATTTGAGCGGAAAGCAAACCGATCCGATGACAGGTTTAGATATGGTTGTGAGAGAAACTTTTGAGATCATAGATGATAATAATCAAAAACTGGAAATGTTTATGACACAAAACGGAAAAGAAATGAAGACAATGGAAATAATTTTTAAGAGAAAGTAAATTTTAGTAAATTTTACCAAAGCCTTTATGCAGAAATTGAGTTGTAATAGTTCAGTATAATGGTTAATTTGCGAATCGTTTTAAAGACGGAGTCGTAGTTCAGTTGGTTAGAACGCCTGACTGTCACTCAGGAGGTCGCGAGTTCGAGTCTCGTCGATTCCGCAAAAGTAAACCCTTTAAGTATAAAACTTGGAGGGTTTTTTTGTTTAGACTAAAGAAAGAGCATCTATCAACAATGGAATACTTCGTTTATATTTTAGAGAGTGAAATAGATGGTTCCTTCTTAGAAAAACGATTAGAATTCCATAATTCAGGCTCAAGCACATATACATCAAGAAAGATTCCGTGGAAAATAGTTTATCATGAAAAATTTACTAATAAAAGAGAAAGATTTTTAAAGAAACAACGCAACAGAGTTTTTTATAAAAATTGTTAAGTACATACAAGCAGTCGTAATTGAGTTGGTTACCCCGAGAACTTGGGGCTGAATGTCACTCAGGAGGTCGTCCCCCCGAGTATTCGGGGGAAAGTCTCATCGATTCCGCAAACATAATATGGAGCTTAGTGCGATTGATATAGCTACTCCTTTGTTTTTTCATACGATTATCATACGATTTTTTCCAACATAAACCCACCATTAAAATCTTGAGTTAAATGTATTTTGCATGGTATTTATTTAAATTTATTTATTGCTCATTTTACTAATCTAATAATTTTTAATTTGAAATTTGAAAAATTGCTAACTTTTTCCGGGGCTTGCTGCATGCAATTACATTTTTGAAGGATTTTTTTAAATTAAGTTTGAACAGCTTAAAAGGAATTTTGAAATGATAAGCAAATTAAGGGTTAAGAAATCCGGATTTTTAAACTATATACAACACCTGTTTGATATCAAAACAGGTACCGACAAAGAAGGAACATTATCTAATATCAAATCAAATATTCCTTTAAAGGGTGCAAACATATGGTATTTAATATGCTCAGCGATCGTAGCATCTATCGGGTTAAATGTGAATTCACCGGCAATTATCATCGGAGCTATGCTTATCTCTCCTTTAATGTCGCCAATACTTGGCATAGGAATGTCATTCGGAATCCATGATGATGAAACACTCCTTCTTTCTGTATCTAATTTTTTTCTCGCCGTGTTGATCAGTTTAAGCGTAAGTACGATATATTTTCTATTTACGCCGCTAAATGGAATTACAAGTGAACTTTTATCCAGATCAAAGGCTACAATTCTTGATGTCGGGGTCGCTATTTTTGGAGGTATGGCAGGAATTGTTGCTATATCGAGATCACGTGAAACACAGGTTTTGCCGGGAGCAGCAATTGCAACAGCCTTAATGCCACCCATTTGTTCTGCAGGTTTTGGTTTAGCCACGGGAAACTATGAGTTATTTCTCGGAGCTATTTATTTATTTTTTATCAATGCTGTTTTCATCAGTGCATCAGCATATTTGGTAATAAGATTACTTAAATTTCCTTATAAAGTTTATCTTCACAAATCCAATGTTGTAGCAAGAAAAGTGATTGCCGGAGTAATTCTTATCCTAATGATAATACCAAGCGCTTTTATTTTTTATGATATAATACTCGAGGTTAGACAGACAAAGGGTATAGAAAAATTCATCAACGAAAAAATCAAGAGCGACAACCGAAAAGTCATCGAATGGAAATTCAATGCTGATGATGAACAAAGTGAACTTGTTATCTATACCATAGGCGATCTGATTAACAACAAAAATGAGGATTCTCTGAGTAAATCACTTACACAATACAATATAGAGAATTGTAAACTTAATCTTGTGCAAATAGAATCAAGCGGAGCAACAGAAAACCATGCTAATGAACTCAGAGCCGATCTTCTGAAAACACTTGAAAGAAAAATGATTCAGGATGAAAATAAATCGAATAAAATCGAAAATCTGGAAAATGAAATAAGTAAAGTAAAGCTGGATTCAACTCTGCTTTTGAAAATCGGTGAAGAGCTTAAAATTATTTTCCCGGAGCTTGAAACAATAAGTGTATCCAAGATGCAGCAAAATGTTCTGATTGATTCATTAGAAACACTTAACAATTATATCCCGGTAATTTTACAAAGCTGGTCAACAAAAGCAGGAACGGAATATGTAAAAAGGAATGAAGGAAAGC
>JBDSYA010000322.1:0-5714 GCA_039925865.1 Ignavibacteria bacterium | reverse complement strand
TTACTTATGTGAACGGCGCAACGATCGGAGCAGAAGCTCACATGCCTTTCGGCGGAGTGAAGCAGACAGGTAATGGGCACAGGGAAGGCGGATGGACAGTGTATGATTTTTATACGGAATGGAAAGCTGTATATATTGATTATTCAGGAAAGCTGCAGAGAGCACAGATAGATAATTATTGATGTAAGAAATTATTGCAGCTGAATTTATATTTCAGCTGCAAATTTATTTTAGATCACCGGTATAAAATATACGCACTTCTGAATGTTTAATTTCCATGTCAATTTTTTTTCCACCAGCCGGCTCGTCCACAAATTCATTAATCGAATTATAGCCTGAAAATTTCACAACTCTCCACAATACCTGAACGTATGAATAAATTCCAAATCCATTATCTATTAAATCCCCGACATTAACCGACTTCTCATCAGTATAAATTTTTATATAAAAGTTTGATAAATCCTGCAACGTTATCTCATAAACTCCATCTGATGACCCCAAATCATAAATTAAATTAGTTTCTCTATTGATTCCTGATTGTTTATTTTGCGGATATTCTAAAGTCATCGGATCAGAGAAAATAACGGATCCATTCGAGCAATCATTTAGATGCATTAAATTTTGGTTGCCACTACCCTTACCCGAATTTTGTGAGGTTTGAATTTCAATGTCAAAAGGATAATTCAAAATTGATGGCTGTATAAATTTAATTACGTTATTATTTTTATCAGTGCTTACATCCATTAAACTCATAATTGGTTCATAGTGGTAGTCATTAAATCTAATTGAAAATATCGAATTGGAAAAGCCCGGTGCGTTGTTTTCAACATTAAGTGAAATCTCACATTCAGGCGGATCAAATCCTAATTCGCTTTCGATAAATGTAACAGTATCAATTAGATTGTTTGAGAGTGTTAATTTCTTTTCTCCGTAATGTTCATAAGATTTAATTAAACCGTTTTGATCAAATGTGTATGATAGAAAAATAATTTTTCCTTGAATCGAAGCGGCGTTTAGGGGATATTCGATTACGATATCCGATTCGGTATCAGGTGCATAAATCCTTTTATACACTGAATAATTCGGATCATTACTTAAAAATTTGAAAACCCCTGCTTGACTTGATTTGAGAATATCAGGGATTTTTAAATATATTAATTTATAATGGATCGGTGATGAGAAGATTGTTTTTAAATTTATGTTTTGTGCGTTTAAATTTTTGAACAAATAAATATCTTCAATCTTTATATCATATGGAGCAGAAATATTTTCGAATGTAAATTTCCCGTCTGCCTGAGTTAAGTAATAGGGCTGCCGGTTTTGTACATTTACAGTGACTCCCGGTACAGGTAAATCCTTGAAGTCATATATGATACCTGTAATTTTATTTTCATTATTAATCGGATTATCATCACATCCCGAAAGCCATAGCAATGCAATAATCAAAAATATTTTAAAAGTGTTTTCTCTTAATGACAGCATTTAAATTGTAATGGATATTATTTTATAATTTAGATAAAATATTAGGATATTTTCACACTATAATTCTTCTGACGTATTGAACAAATTATTCTCAATCATATTAATCACATTCATTATATACAACGCTGCCTTTTGTCAGGATAAAGAATTTTCAACTGACACACTCAAAGTAGAATCTCAATTTTTCAAAAAAGAATCTGATGTTAATGTCAGTTTTATAAATGTACCTTATGCAGATCTACGTCGGGCACCTGGAGCAACAGAAGATGTGATAAGATTTTTCCAAAGCGTATCAGGAGTTTCGATCGGCAATGATCTTTACAATGATCTTATCGTCAGAGGCGGCTCGCCTTCAGAAAATCTGACTCTCATTGACGGTGTTGAAATTCCTAATCCGAATCATTTCGGAATTCCCGGAACTAACAGCGGAGTATTAAGCTATATCAGTCTGAAACTTGTGAACGATGTGGATTTTTATAAAGGCGGATTTCCTGTAAAGTTTGGTGACAGGATCTCAAGCATCATGGACATAAGGTTAAGAGAAGGAAGCCGTACGAAACATATCAGGGATATAAATCTTTCGATAACAGGTTTCGGAGGATTTTTTGAAGGACCAATTACAAAAAAGTCTTCATACATGTTTTCAATCAGGAGAAGTTATTTTGAACTCATAAAAGATCAGCTCGGTGATAGTCCGATACCTAACTACTGGGACTTTAACCTGAAAATAAATTATGAGCTGAGTAAAAAAGAAAAATTAAATCTGATCGGATTTTATGTAACGGATAAAGCGTCAAATGAAAGATCTTCGTACAGGAGTCAGGTGGCTGATATGAAAATTTTCTCGGGAAATTTAAGTTACGAACGAATTCTTCGTAACGGTTTTTTTAATCTTTCAGTTGCTGTTAATAAGAATAAAACAAATGCTTTGTATGATACAAAGTTTGAAAATTTTCCACGTTACAATATTAAAATCAAGGAAGACGAGTTAATTTTAAGGCTTGGCATCAAAAAAAATATTTCTTCCAAAACCTTCATCGATTTTAATGCCGATGGTAAAATTATATCGGCAGTTGACACAATTAGAGGAAGTTACTACACAACGCACACCGGATATATTCACCCCGGATTGTATTCTATCAGGGAGTTTAGTACTTATAAATTTTCAGGAAGTGTAAATATGAATAATAGTTTATTCAACGATAAACTAATAATTAATTCTGGAGTACGCTACGATTATTTCGAATACATAAACAACAAATCTACCTTTTCACCCAGAATAGGATTGAGTTACAAGCTTTCACCAAAGAATGTTATAAACGCTTCAGCAGGAATTTATCATCAAACTCCTTCGCTTATAATTTTAATAGGCAGTGATAAAAACAAGAACCTCAAAAGCATTCGTGCGGATCAATTTGTTGTAGGGTTTGATCATTTATTTGCTCATGATTTTTTGATGAGTGTCGAAGCATTTACAAAGCAATATTCGGATTATCCGGCAAGCACTTATGATCCTTACTCAATCTACATAAATTACGGTACTTATTTCGGGACGAGTTTTCTTGATGAAGCTATCAGTGCCGGCAAAGGATATTACAGGGGGATTGATATTTCATTTGTCAAAAAATTAAACGTAAGTGGCTTTTACGGTTCACTGAATATCTCACTTTCCACTTCGCGATTCACCTCAGCCAATGGCGTTTCACAAAGACTTACTTTTGATAACGGTAAACAATTTGCTTTGATCGGCGGATATCAGTTGAAAGATGACTGGATATTCGGACTGAGGGTCAAATATGCAGGCGGCAGGCCTTATACACAATTTGATAAATTCAACTCTGAAATATTACGAAGGGGTTTGATCGATAAAAGCAGATTTGATCTGGACAGACAACCTGAATATTTCAGAGTTGATCTGAGGATCGACAAAATATTTAAGTTCAGCAAAGCTTCTCTGGTAACGTATATTGAAGTTCAGAATCTTTTGAACCGAAAAAATCTTTATGAATATTACTGGGATAATTTAAACAATAATATACAAAGTTATAATCACTGGGCTATACTTCCGGTGATCGGGCTCAGTTTTCAATTTTGATTTAAAGACATGAATAAATATTTATTTAAAAAGGTGTAGAGTTTTATCTTAACATAGAATATGGATAGAAATGTAAAGTGTAGCTGATTAGTTTTGTAGCGCTGTAATACAACATTAATGTTGTGTCACAAGTACAATAGCTTATGACCTATTACAACCGAAACCTTCCTCACATTCATCCTGCAAATACTTCTATCTTTATTACATGCCGCTTAGCTGACTCTATACCAGTTAATTTATTAGCGACACTCAGGAAAAATTATGAATATGAATTACAAGAAACATCTTCTTTGCATTTTAAATCCCCACTTTTGAAAACAAAAATATACAATCTGCAAAAAAAGTATTTTGGAAAATATGATGATCTGCTTGATTCACGGGTTGCAGGTCCGGTTTGGTTGAAAAATAATGATGTTGCAGAAATAGTTTGGAATAAAATCCACAGCTTTAATAAAGTTAAATACGAATTAATTTCTCTTTCAATACTGTATAATCATTTTCATCTTGTGATGCATCCACATAAGGATTTAAAAGTTTCAGAATCGAATTTGAAAGGGAAAACCAGAAAATATTTGATCGCCGATATTCTGAGACTGATTAAAGGTTCAACTTCCCGTGAAGCAAATAAAATTTTAGGAAAAGCAGGATCTTTTTGGCATCATGAAAGCTATGATCATTATGTCAGGAATGAATTTGAACTTGCCCGAATCAACCAATATGTGATTAATAATCCGCATAAAGCCGGCCTGATAAATAAAAATTCTTTGTGGAAATGGTCAACACTTAACAGCAACTTTTCCTGACAATACAATATGTATCAGGAGAAATGAGTTTTCAAATCTTAGCAAAGAATATATATTGATTCTGCTTTATGTCTTACATAGTTTATGGCAGCACACATAAAAATTTAAATTTATGAAAAAACAATTTATCCCATTTTTATTTATATACTCAATTATTTTTTCAACATCTTTTTCTCAACAGGAACCGTCACAATATCTTAATGAAGGCATTGTTGCCGTTCAGTCAAGGGCTTATGATGATGCCGTAAATCTACTTACACAATTTCTTAAAAGTGATCCTCAAAATGCAATCGGAAATTATAACCGGGCCGTTGCTTATTATTTTTTGCAAAATTATGCAGATGCTCAGCGTGATGCAACCACTGCTATCAGCAATAATCCGAATTACAAAGAAGCCTACAATATTAGGGGCCTTATCGATACATCCTTACAATTGTATACTGATGCAATTTCCGATTTCACTTCGGCTATCAATATAGATCCTGATTACGGAAATGCATACCTGAACCGCGGACTGGTTTATAAAAATCAAAATGACTACGCAATGGCCGTCTCTGATTTTAACATGACTCTTACAGTTGCTCCGGGTTTAATTGAAGCCTACTATTACAGAGGGGAAGTATTGGCATCAATGGGAAATTATAATGATGCGATACGAGATCTTACCACCTATATTGAAAATGTAAATGACAAAGCCGCGGCATATTCAGCAAGGGGTCTCGCATATTATCAAATTAAACAATATGGCGATGCCGTTTCAGATCTGGAAATGGCGATAAGGTTGAATCCGTCATTTGAAAAAGATTTCTCAGCTGTCTTAACTGAAGCAAAGAACAAAGCCGGCACAAAATAATTTTTAGAAATAAAATTTTCCTTTTTGTCAGCCGGTAAAAAAATATTGAACAGCTTACGCTCAATGCTAATCAATAAAAACTAATTTATTATGAAGTTGCATGTAACGATTATATTTTTATGTTGTGCGTTATTTACAAGCTGCAACAAAGAAGAAAAAACGTCGGAGATCGGATTAATTAAAAGTGATCAAAAGGAAAAAAAGAATAATGTATCGGAGACTAATACAGCTGAAAATAAAAGAAATTTAGACAACAGTACTCTGCAGATAATAACTGCAAAGGAAGTAAAAGCTCATGTCGGAGATTCTCTGACCATCAAAGGTTTTGTAGCTGATATTTATTTGAGTGACAAAGTAATTTATCTTAACTTTGAAAAAAAATTCCCTAAGAATAGTTTTTCTTGTGCTATCTTCTCAAATAAATTTGAAGAGTTTGGTGATGTTTCAATATTTAAAAATAAAGATGTCGAAGTTTTTGGAA
>JBDSYA010000321.1:0-17883 GCA_039925865.1 Ignavibacteria bacterium | reverse complement strand
AGATTTCCCCGTATGGAAGTCCAGCTTGATCCGTAGTTCGTTGTCCTGAAAATATGAGAGCCGGTTGAATCTACCTTATATCCTGACAATGCAACATAACAAACATTTGCTGAATCAGGATGAATAGTTACCCTTGTAACCCATCTGGATGGAAGACCTGCATTGATCCTGGCCCAGTTAGATCCGCCATTTACTGTGACCCATACATTTGCGTCATCAGTACCGCAGTAAATTACCTGAGGGTTTGATTTCGCAACATCTACTGTTGTTATTGTGCCGAGATTTCTTACATGGCCTTGTGCAAGGTCAGGGCTTATGACAGTCCATGACTGCATTCCGTTTGTTGTCTTATGAATTTTATATGTGCCGCAATAAAGTGTGAGAGGATTGTTTTTATCCATGACATAAGGTGTCATCCAGTTTGTGTAAGTCAGATCGAGACCTATAGTTGCACCGCTAAAACTATTTCCTCCATCCCCTGACACAGCAAGGCCGCCCGTTTGCGAGGAAGCATAAACACGCATTGGATCAGTATAATCAACGAGGCAATAAAATCCATCGCCGCCAAGTATTTGCTCCCAAGGTGATAATGTTCCGGAAGTTCTGTTAGTGCCGTTATCCTGAGTTCCTCCAAGTATTCTATTGGGATTGGAGTTATCAATTTCTCCTGCATAAAATTGTGTGATAGGAAGTGAAGTACTTCCCAGCCATGTAGAGCCTCCGTCAGTTGAATAGTCGACTCCTCCGTCATTGCCAAGAACTATAAAATTTGGATTAGACGGTGCAAATGCCGCCGCATGCTGATCCACATGAGACGTCCCGACAGGAGAAAAACTTGTGCCTCCATTATTTGATAATTCCATTTGCAGCCCTCCGCAAAAAACCTTCAATGGATTAGATGGATCGATTTTGCAGATCCTGTTAAACCAGGCATAATTAGATGAGCCGGCAGCTGAAGCATTGACTACAGACCAGTTTACTCCGCCGTTAACAGATTTATAAACTCCCCTCGTTCCTCCAGCTGAAGTTGCTGTTAACGCATAAATAATTTGTGAATTTGACCGGGAGATATCTAATGAAATTCTTCCAAGATTAATATCATTAACAGGGAATCCTCCGCTAACAACTGTCCAGTTATTTCCTGAATTCGTTGTCACAAATAATCCTGATTTTATGCCGCCGTATTTTATATAATCTTCTCTTCTCTGCCTTTCCCACATTGCTGCAAATACTTTTGCAGGATTAGCGGGATCAATAGCGACGTCTATTGCTGATACCGAATCTGAAATGAATAATGATCTCACCCAGTTTGCTCCGCCGTTAACAGATTTATAAATTCCTCTTTGATTATTTTTTCTGCGGGTCCATCCGCCTGCGGCAACATAAATTTCCTGAGTATTCAATGGATTGATTGCAATGTTTCCAATACTGTATGAACTGTCCAGGCCTAAAAATATCCATTCGCTTCCGCCGTTTGTGGATTTATAAATACCTGTGCCCGGATAATAACTTCTCAATGAATTTGCTTCACCGGTACCGCAGTAAATTATTTCAGGATTTAAGGGGTCTGTGGCGATTGCGCCTATCGAAGAAGTATTTTGATTATCAAAAATACTGTTCCAGCTTTGGCAAAAATTCGTGGATTTCCAAACACCGCCGTTTGCGGTTCCGATATAAACGATCTGAGTATTTACAGGATGGATCATTGCTGTCGTAACTCTTCCTTCTATATTAGTCGGTCCTGCAAGTGTCCATGCAGAAAAGTTATCTGATAAACCCGATGTCATATTTTCCTTTACATACTTGACCGCTTTAAGATGTTCTTCATTTGGAATTTCATCAAAGGGAAATGCACGCTGCCTTTCAAACCAATCTTCAGCTGGCACAGAACCATCTCCCAATTCAGAGATATTATAATATTTACTAAAGGAATTTCCTAAATCAAAATTTGACTGAACATAACAAATGAAAAGTGATATCATCAATCCCAATGTAACAAAGAACTTTGTTTTCATAATGGTTTCAATAAAAATTTATTATTGTTTATAAACATATTTGGAAAATGCCCATTTAAGCCATGGAGGAGTGATAAATGTAGTTAAAATTACGACGATAATTATGGCAGAAAATAATGCATTATCAAGAATCCCAATGCCTCTTCCAATACCCGCAAAGATCAACCCGACTTCTCCTCTGGGCACCATACCAATCCCTATTAATTTTTTATCAAAACCTTTGGCAAATACACCGGAGACTAACTTTCCTGCAATGGCTACAATTGTAAGCAGCAAAGCAATTCCAATAATGTCAAAATTTACAAATGCCGATAGATCAACCTGAAGTCCCATTATTACAAAAAACACCGGAGCGAAAATTGTTTCAATTGGCTCTATCACATCCTTCACAGAATTATATTTGTCTTCCGATAAATCATTAAAATATTCTTCTTTGATCACAAGCCCTGCTGCAAAGGCCCCCACAATGCTTGCCAGTCCTATACTATCGCTGAGCCATGAAAGAAATATCAATAGAGCAAATGGAAATAACAACCGGAGATTCTTATTATCAAGCAGAGAAGCAAATTTGATCTGCTTCCTTAAAAATTTTTTGCCGGCATATAATGTGACCATAAGAAAAATTGTAGCCTTTGCTAAAATTATGAGAATCTCAACTGCATTGACCGATCCAAAAGTAATGATACCAGCAACCACGGCAAGAATTATTAAACCAAGTATATCATCTATTACTGCGGCGCCTAAAACTATTCTTGCCTCAGGAATATCAAGCTTCCCCATATCTTTAAATATCCTTGCAGTAATTCCAATACTTGTCGCACTTAATGTTGCCCCTACAAACAAGTATAAATTAGGATCATGGCCAGGAAGCAATAACTTTGATGTAAAATATCCAAGAAGTGTAGGCACAATTACTCCGACAATTGCAGTTACTAAAGCATTTCCTCCAACATTCATTATATCCTCAACATTCGACCCGAGGCCAACGGCAAATAGCAAAAGCAGGACACCTAATGCCGAAAAAAGAAGTATTGCCTGAACAACAAGATTCATTGAAGGAAACCCGGGACTTTGCATTATTGATGTTAACTCATCGCCAGTTACATTATCATTAAATGAATTCTGATGAATATTTTTTTTTATTGCATCATTCCATGAAATATTTTCGGATATGCTGCTTTGCACGACTTTATTGACATCGTCCTGATACCTCATCAAAGTGAGTACCGGAGAATTAAACTGGTACATAATAACCCCAATTATAACTCCTGCAATTAATTCACCCAAAACCGGCGGCTGATTAATTTTTTTAGCAATAAATCTCCCCAGTATTGCCCCGGTAATTATTAAAAATAATAGAAGATAAATATCCGCGAACTTATCGCCCGATGCTGCTAATTGAAGTTCATCATATATCTCCATTTACAATTTTAAATTTACTTCTTCAAAAAGTTCATTATAAGAGTGATCACTTTCTCAAGTGCTACAGTTGTGCCGGTAAATGGATGGACTGCACCGAAAGTATGTCCTGTATTTTCAATGAGGAACAATTCCGTTTTTTCTTTATTGCTGCGTGAGTACAGATCTTCTCCGTTAGAATAATCAACGGTAACATCCTGAGTGCCGTGTATAATCATAGTAGTAACATTTATTTTTCCAATTGCTTTCTGAATATTCAGGCGATCACTATTTTTTTCAAGATCCTCAACTAAAGTATAATCCATTTTCATCATTTGATTTGTTCTGGAATTTAAGACTTCAAAATACCCGGCCTCTTTCCATTTTGATTTCAGGACGTCGCTGTACCTGTTAAAGCTATTTACAGATGAAAGTACAATAAGATTATTTATTCTTGCATCCTCAGCAGTCTTCAGTATTGCAATTCCGCCGCCTCGTGAATGTCCTATTAGTGTCACATTATCAGTATCATACTTATGATCATTTTTATGATCAATCAAGTGATCAATTACACATCCCAGATCATCAAGCTCCCGTGAAAAAGTATTTTTTGCAAAGAGGTCTAATCTTGAGAACTGATTTTGATCGCCTTCGTCTTCACCGGTACCATTATATGAAAAATTAAATGAGACCGCAAAATTTCCTTCCGCCGCTATGCGATCCATTAAATAAGGAAAACATCCCCAGTCTTTAAACCCTTTAAATCCATGGCAAAGAATAACCAGGGGTTTAATTGAGTCAGATTTTATATAGCGAAGATCTATGCAGATACTGTCACCATGCTTATTTTTTATTATAATAGATTCTTTTTTTACAATGTTTTCTGCTGTCATATAAATTTATTTATAAATTTTCACACCATTCAAAATTTCACAACCATTACAATGTGCTCCTCAAGGTCTTGCGGAGTAAATACTTCACCTTTTCGTTTCATTCCGAATCTTTCATAAAAACCTTCGGCAGTCAGGCGTGCATTACACCAAAGCAGCTTTGCATTTTTTGATCTTATATGGCCGATACAATTCTTCATTAACTCGTTTCCATAACCATTGCCTCGTATATTTTCAGTAACAGCCATTCCTCTCAGTCTCCATGAATTTTCCATTTCCACTCCTATCAAAGGCTCATTATAAATTGAAGCTATGCCGGATAATATATCATCACAAAAAAGCCCGAAGTGAATTGTTTCAGGGTCATAATCTCCGGGATATATGAGCTGATCTGATTTTTGGTGAGGTCTTAATGTAAGTTGTCGGAGATCAAGTGTATCTTGAGCTGCAATTTTTTTTATATGAAATTTCAATTTTTCTCCGATACAGATCTCGAAATATATGCGTTCAAATTTATTTACAGGGACGAGATCGCAAATAGAGTAGAGATCGCATATATGCGATTTCTGCAGATTAATATTTATCTAAATAATCTCTTATAATATTCATTATTGAGATTATCAATTCTTTTATTTTCTATATTCTCTTTCCAGGTTAAAGCATTGTAAAATATATATCTGCGAACGTTAATAAGTTCTCTTTCATTTCTGATAATCCTGTCATGAAAGGACTTAAGCCATTGAAAATTATTATCCGGTATTTTATTTATATCTCTTGTAACAGAAGCCTTATACTGCTGAATTACTTTCGATAGCAGCATTTTTGTTTTGTCTGTTTGGTGGGAATCTGTGTTTTTATTGTTATGAAGGGAACGCATATATATGCGCGCTACAAAAAATGAATCATCATTTGTAATGCCCACTATCCCATGAAAATGATTGGGCATTACTATAAAATCATCTAAAATGATATTTCCAAAATGTTTAGGAATTTCCAGCCAGTTATTAAATGCGATCTTCCCAAATTGATTTAAATGCATTTCATTTTTTGTTACATTTCCAAAATAATGAATCATGTTTTTTACACATATTGTTATGAAATATATTCCCTGTTGGGAGTAATCATAATTAATTAATCTTAATCTTTTCCTTTTTCTGATCATCTTAACAGGTATTTAATTGTGATGTACGCTCAAATATTGCAATTAGGTATCGGCAATTATGTATCATCAATTATGTATCAGCAATTATTTACGGGTCGCATATATGCGACCGATACAATGGACAAGGTTCTTTTAAAGCTTTATATTTCAGATTAATATTTTTATTTTGGACCTAATCAAAATAAATTAAAAAATATTAAGTGATAAAAGAAGTCGATTTGTTTTCAGTCATATCCTGCCCCTTATGCGGTGCAAGAAAAAAAGAAGTGATGAGTGAAAATTCTTGCCTGATTTTTTATGAATGTACAGGATGCGGGTCGATCTTAAGGCCGGAGAAGGATGATTGCTGCGTATTTTGTTCTTACGGGGATATTCCCTGTCCGCCGGTTCAGAAGTCAGGAAAATGCTGCTGAAAAGTTATAGCTTTTTGATCGATGTTATGGTGATTGAAGTTACTTCAGAATTTATTTTTCCTTTTAAAGAGACCTTATCACCTGAGTTAAAATTTCCTTTCACATCTTTAAGCAAAATATCACCTGTGTTTGAAGTTACAAGCGTGTAACCGCTGCTTGCGTCTCCCTTAATAGAACCTTTTGCTACGACTTTAATATCTCTTACACTGAACCCCCCGTCATTCACAGCATCTCTTATCTGTGAAATATTTATTTTTGGATTTGTTCGGAATGTCAGAATGAATTCGGTTTTCTTAAGATCTGTTTTTACATTTTTTACAAACTCAAGAGACTTAAACTGCTCTTCAACCCCTTTGGCGCAGAGTGAACATGTAAAGCCGTCAACGCCGATGGTTAACTGTGATACTTGTGTGAAACTTTTTGATGCGGTCATTGTCAATAAAAAAACAACTAACAAAAATATTTTTTTCATAAATTTTTTAAAAACTGTTTTATAAAACTATATTTATTGAAGAAAGAATTTAAAAATTCTGCCTAGCGTAACTGAATCAACGGAAAGCTAAGTAAATAGGTTTCAGATAACTTAAGCTTTTTGCTTTAAAATTTAAATGAAAAGCTTTTTATCCGTGTAACATTGGATTTGTTTAATTCAAAATTTCGAACTGTTGCGAAATGCATCCTCGTTTCACATTAAATATTTCGTGGCTTGAATTTAAACTTTATGTGTTTTAGTTTTGTACCAAATGAAAAACAAAGCTATAACATCTTTCTGTATTAACTTACTGGTCGGTCTGCTATTTTGTTTCCCGGTTTTTTCTGCTCAGCATAATTCAACTATAAATTTTGCAAGTGAGGTCAGTATTTCCTGCAATGAGCTTTGGATAAATCATGTTGCAGATTCAAATCATAAATTAAAAAAAGAATTTCCAAAGTCCTACAATTTAGTTAAGTCGAAATCTGCCCCAAAAAAAGCATTCGATAAAAAATCCTTTACCGCTCAGCATTCACCACATGTTAAATACTACATTAACCACTATTCTGATTTAGCATCACTTTTCAAGAAGCATCTCAATTCATTTTACGTTAATCAATCACTTCTCACAGAGCTGGAAGTTACTAAAATGCGCTGCTAGAACACCCTTTCTCTTTATTTACTATTTCATACTTCTTTAAGTAAGTTTACCTGTACTTAATTTAAGTTAAAGAAAACTTAATTACCAAAAAATTTTAACAACTAAACAATAATAATGAATAAAATAATATTATTTATATTTTTTATATTAATTTCAGCAAGTGGTTTTGCTCAAACGATAACTATCCTCGATAAATCTACATTGAGCCCCGTAAAGAATGCGGTGCTTTCTTCTAGCGCTTCAACAAGATTGACCAACGATTTTGGTCAGGTAGATATATCCTCGTTTGTAGGAGCTGAAAAAATTACAATAACATCTCCGGATTATATTTCGGAAACCATAAGTTACGAAAGATTGCAGCTTGTGAATACTTTATATTTGTCAGATAAGAGCTACAAAACTGACGAAATAGTAGTTTCAGCAAATAAGTTTGACGAGAATCTAAAATATCTTCCAAGACAGATCGAAGTTTTAAATTCACGTGATATAAGTTTTTTAAATACACAAACTGCCGCAAAACTACTTGAGAAATCGGGAAGTGCTGCAGTTCAATTCAGCCAGCAGGGAGGCGGAAGTCCAATATTAAGAGGTTATGAAGCAAGCAGGATATTACTAATGGTGGATGGTGTAAGAATTAATAATGCTATTTTCAGAGCAGGACACTTACAAAATATTTTAAGGATAGATCAAAACATGTTAGACAGGACCGAAATACTTTATGGACCGGGGTCTACGGTCTATGGTAGCGATGCACTCGGAGGTGTTGTCAGCTTTTATTCAAAAGATCCGAAACTGAGCCTGACAAAAAAAGCTAATTATTCGGCTGATGGATTTCTTAGATATTCTTCAGCAAATGAAGAAAAAACAGGTAGCATTAACTTTAATATTGCTTCAAAAAATGTCGGGTTCATTGGGAGTTATACATATACCGACTTTCAGGCATTAAGACAAGGATCTAAAGATGTTAAAAATCAGGCATGGCTCAGGAAAAATCGTGTTGAAAGAATAAACGGGATCGACAGCATGGTGTCCAACGAAAATGTTTATCTCCAGGATCCATCAGGCTATTATCAATATGATGCTTTAGGAAAAGTATTGATCAGACAAAATTCAAAGATAAATCACACTTTTAATTTCCAGCTTTCGAATACGGGAGACATACCACGTTACGATCGATTAAATACTTACGGTTCTAACGGAAAGCTAACTTCTGCTCAATGGTATTACGGACCTGAAAAAAGATTAATGGGTTCATACAAACTTAATCTTAAAAACTCAACCGGATTTTATGATGACACAAAGATTCTTCTGGCATATCAGGACATTGAAGAGAGCAGGCATAACAGGAATTTTGGCGCTCCCAATAAAACTTCAAGAATTGAAAAGGTAAAAGTTTATTCAGGAAATGTTGATTTCAATAAGATTGTAAAAAAACACAATTTCAGTTTTGGTTTAGAAGGTATTTATAATGATGTTAACTCAACTGCTTTCAGAACTAATATTAACACAGGCGCTGTCACTTCTCAATCAACAAGATATCCTGACGGGGATGATAACATGAAATCTTTTGCGGGTTATTTTACAGATACATGGAAGTTCAGCCCAATGACATCAGCTACTTTTGGAGCAAGGTATAATTATGTAGGACTTACTGTTAAATTTATTGATACTACGTTTTTTAAATTTGCACAGCTTTATCCTGACGGCATAGACCAGACAAACAATTCTGTTAGTGGTAATTTGGGAATAACATTCCTGCCAAAGGATGACTGGAAAATTTATGTCAATGGTGCAAGAGGTTTCCGCGCTCCTGATATTGACGACCTTTCAAAAATATTTGAAACTGTCAAGGGTACAGCTACAACTTTAGGAAATGTTATCGTTCCAAATCCTGAGCTAGGTCCTGAATATACATATAATGCAGAGCTTGGAGTTTCTAAGATCATTGCAAACAAAGTTTGGATCCAGGCAGTCGGATATTATACATGGATCGAAAACGCAATCGTTACTGCTCCTTTTAAATATAACGGCAGTGACACTATTATTTACGATGGTTTTCCCGCAATTGTAACTGCAAATCAAAACGCTCAGTCAGGTCACATCTGGGGAACAAGTCTAAGTCTGAATGCCGACCTGACAAATTATTTATCGTTAGTCAATTCGGTCAATTATACTTATGGAAGAATTAATACTGACAGCATTGACATTCCGCTGGATCATATTCCACCTCTTTTCGGAAGATCAGCTGTAGTTGTAAATCTTTCAAAATTCAGAACAGAGTTTAGCATTATTTACAATGCATGGAAGCTGAAGAAGGATTATAATTTGTTTGGTGAAGATAATTTTGGGGATGCTACACCAGATGGTATGCCAAACTGGTTTACACTTAATGTAAGTGCGGCTTATCAATTCGCTCCGACTTTACAGCTCCAGCTTGAAATAAATAATCTTCTTGACAGGAATTACAGGAATTTTGCATCCGGAATAAATGCTCCGGGTTTAAACTCTGTACTTTCTATAAGAGGAGGATTTTAAAAAATCCTTCGCAATGTTGTTTGAGTAAAGCTCTGAATGGTCATTGAATAAAAATCAGGAAACTGAAAAGATTTCCTGTTTATAAACATATATACAAAATTAATGTTAACACCTTCACAAAATTCTTGCGTTTGAGTTATTTTGTATATTTATTTTTATTATCTTGAAGTTAAACCGATAAAACAATTTAGTGCAATTAATTATTGAATAAATATTCTTATGTATTTTTCCGTTGTATTATTGTTCCTGATTTTTTTTACTGTTGTACCTAAACTTCATTCACAGGATGACAAAGGCAAACAAAAAGAAAAAATTGATTCGTTAAAAGAAGGAAAAGAAAGAGAAGAAGAAGCCGAGACTGATGAAATAGTAATTACCGGAACACGTATTCCTGAGAAGATAATAGACGTTCCTTTTTCGGTTTTCAGAGTCGATAAAAAAGAACTCGCTTACAGCAGAAACATCGGTGTGAAAGATGTGCTGGCAGATGTGCCCGGACTTTTCCTTCAGTCGCGTTACGGAAGTCATGATGTGAGAATTTCAATTCGGGGTTACGGAAACAGGTCAAATTCGGGCATACGAGGAATAAGAATTTTACAGGATGGGATACCCGAATCCGAGCCCGACGGAGAGACAAACATAGATGCAATTGATTACTCCTCTCTCGAAACTGTTGAAGTAGCAAAAGGAAATCTCTCGTCCCTCTATACTAACGCCCCCGGCGGTGTCATCAACTTTCTAACCGATCTGAGCTTTAAAACAAATTATCTTAAGCAGACAAATACTATCGGAGATTTCGGATTGAGGCAAAACGGTTTTAAGACGGGAGCTATAGCTAAAAATTATAAATATTTTCTCTCTTACGGTTATCGGAATTTTGATGGGTTTAGGAAGCATAGCACCGAATACATACATCTTGTTAATTCCGTTTTTCAGATCTACCCGGATTCCCGCACAACTATTTCCATTCTCGGAAATTATGCAAACGGTCTTGTAAAACTTCCGGGCTCACTTACAAAATCAGAATATGAAAACAATCCATTCAAGGCTTACTCAGTTGCCGTATCAAGTGACTTCAAAAGAGATCTGCAAAAAGGGAAACTTGCTGTCAGGTATAATACATCGTTCGGAAAAAAAGTAAACAATGATATCGAGCTTACCGGTTTTATTCAGCTGAAAGATCTGCAGTTCACAACCAATCAGCTTTATACATACAATAACCGTTACGTGCTCGGAGCGATTGCAAGATATTCTAACAGTTCAAAATTACTTTCAAGAAAAAATTTATTCGCGGTCGGTGTTGACTATAATTACGTCTATGGCGACATCACTTCGTTTACAAATATAAACGGAAACAAAGGCGATGACCTTCAGTCTCAAAAGCTGGAAGTGCTCGATAACGTAGGGGTGTATTTCCAAAATCAATTTTATCTATATAAAGAAAAAACATCTTTATGGCTTTCCGGAAGGTATGAAAATGTAGAGATTACAAATGATAACCAGCTTTTCAGTCTGCAAAATTCTGTACGAAAGTTCTCACGCTTTACTCCGAGAGTGGCTTTGAATTACAAATTCACACCGACAATTGCAGTTTATTCGTCTTACGGTTACGCATTTGATACTCCTGCAGCTGCAGAACTTGAGAATTACGCATACACTTCAAACGGAGGAGCGTCCACTCTCAATCCAGATCTCAATCCTCAAAAGTCAAAGAATTTTGAATTAGGAATAAAAGGAAATATTTTTACAGAAAGCGATCTGCTTGAAAAATTTTTTTTTGAAGTAACATTTTATAATACAAAAATTAAAAATGAGATCGTTCCTTTTGTGATCAATGATCAGACATATTTCAGGAACGCCGCAAACACAAACAGGACCGGAGTCGAATGCGGATTGAAATTTGAAATGTTTGAAGGATTCGAACTTGTAACGAACTATTCTTATTCAGATTTCAATTATGAGGATTATATTGCAATAAACTATACTGCAGGCGGTGATACGATTAGCAGGGACTATTCAGGAAATATTGTGCCTGCAATACCCAAAAGCATTTTTAATATTATTTTCAATTACCAGTTCAGGCTTTCAAAAAATTTTACAGGCATTGCATTGTGGGATATGGATTATGTAACAAAATTATTTGTTGATGACGCCAACGCCGAAAGCACTCCTGAATATTTTTACGGAAATTTTCTTGCGGGAATTACAGCAAAGTTTGATAAATTTAATTTTCTTCTGTCGGGTGGGGTTAATAATATTTTTGACAGAAAGTATGTTGGGTTTGTAAGCATTAATGCAAATCCTGAATTGCCTGTAAACGAAAGAAGATCTTATGAACCCGGTGAACCGAGAAGTTTCTATGCAGGTTTTAATTTAGGTTATACATTTTAACTGATTTTTATTTCTTTTGAAAAATTTGACATGAGCTTCTTAAAATCGATCTTCACATTCAAAATTCTTTTCTTTATTATTTTTAATACCACCAATGCACAAATTCCCAATTTCAGAATTTATCCTTCCGGAGTTTCACAGATCGAACCGTCAATCTCCAAACATCCGCAGAATCCTTTGATAATGTTTGCAAGCGCTTACACCATAAGCAGTTCATTCAGAAGTGAAGGAGTTTATGTTACTACAAACGGAGGATTAAACTGGTTTGGCTCAGATACATGTAAGACCGGATCATCAACAAATAACCATGGTGGAGACCCCGGTCCGATAATTGACAAAGACGGCAGATTAATCATTACCCATATCGGCGGATTTATAACGGGAATGTTTTCAAATTATTCAACCGATCTCGGAACAACATGGTCGGTTAATTATCAGATCGCATCAGGTGATCAGGATAAAGGTACACCGGCCACGGATGATATTTCTTCAAGCAATTTTTATGGAAGAACTTATCTTGCGTGGACAAAATTTTTATCTCCATTTCCGATTGTTTGTTCGTTTACTTCAAATGGCGGAGCAAACTGGAATTCTTTTGTTCAAATAAACACAACTCCCTCCGGACATATTTCTCTCGGAGCGGATATAAAAGTCAATTACGACGGAGCAGTATATGTTTGCTGGGCGGCGGCTTTGACAGTTTCTCCTCAAAATGAAAAACTATGCGGGTTCGCAAAATCAACCAACGGAGGACTTAACTGGATTGTAAACGAAAGCGCATATAATATGAACGGAGTGAAAACTTCTATACTTGCTCCGTGGAATATAAGGATCAACGGATACCCGCATCTGGACATTGACAGAACAGGCGGAAGCCGAAACGGATACATTTATATTGTTACCGGTGAAAAAAATCTTATGCCTGCCGGTCCTGACCCCGATATAGTTTTTCACCGTTCAACCGACGGAGGCAATACTTGGTCGCCCGGAGTCAGAGTGAATCAGGATCTGATAAATAACGGAAAGGTCCAATACTTTCCAGCAATAACAGTAGATGATGAAGGCGGCATTAATGTTTTGTATTATGATAACAGAAATGTCAGCTCAGATTCAATGGATGTTTATATCTCACGTTCGACCAACGGTGGATTGAATTGGAGAGATTACAGGATAAATGAACACAGGTTTAGGCCAAGCACCGTAACAGGATCCGGAGGCGCAGGAAATCAGGGTGACAATTTGGGTATGATCTTTGCGAATAACCGTTTGCTTCCTCTCTGGATGGATAATTATACGGGCGTTTACCAGGTCTGGGGTGCGCTGATAGATGTTAACACCATCGGCATTAGAAATACAGGCGGCAATATTCCGGACGATTTTGTATTAAAACAAAATTATCCGAATCCATTTAACCCGGGAACAGTTATCGGTTACCACATTGCCGTCAGCAGCTTTGTTGATCTGAAAGTATATGATATACTTGGCGATGAAATAGAATCTCTTGTTAGCCAAAGGCAGCCTGTCGGGGCATATGAAGTTGATTTTGACGGTTCAAATCTTCCGAGCGGTGTTTATTTTTACACTCTTAAGACGGAAGGTTTTTCAAAAACTAATTCAATGGTATTATTGAAATAATCTTGATATGGTAAACAGGATATTTAAACATTCATTTTTAAAAACATTCATAGCTTTAATATTCTTCTGTACATTTTTAACCGGCAAAGCATCTGTAAACATTTATCTCTCAAAAAAGAAATCCGAAGTTTCGAGCTATTCCCACTCCTTAAAAAAAAATAATCATTCCTATGATAAGCACAAAAAAATATTTCCTATAGAGAAGTTACAAGAAAGAAAAATCTTCTGCAATAAGAATCTCTCTAAAAGGGATTTAACCCAACTTAAGTTATTTTCACTTAATAAGTTTTTACAGGAACCTCCTTGCCTGAAGAGAATTATTAAGTTCGACTTTGTAAACATATCATACCTGAAAGAGCTCAAAACTATCAGAATGCTTTGTTAGACCTGTTGCCTTAAGCAAATCGATTTAACACACTTTTAAAATATTATTGTTTATCCATTAATAAAAATTTAATTATGAGAATTTTCATATTTGCAATATTCTTTATTATGAATTTGTTTGCAGTTCAAATTATTTGTCTTTCACAGAATGAAACCGACTCAACTCAGTATGAAACCGACGAAGTCATAATTTCTGCAACAAGAACTGAACAGAAACTTATTGACATTCCATTTTCGGTGCAAAGAGTTGATCAGACACAATGGAAGACAAGCAGAAAGATGGGCATGAATGATGTGCTGACAAATATAGCGGGCCTATGGCTTCAGCCAAGGTACGGCAATCACGATGTCAGAGTATCGATCAGAGGTTACGGCACAAGGTCAAATACGGGAATCAGAGGAGTCAGAATTTTACTTGATGGAATACCGGAATCTGAACCGGATGGACAGACAAGAGTTGAAGCACTTGATTTCACTGCAATAAGTAAAATTGAAGTTGCAAAAGGAAATCTTACTTCGCTTTATACAAATGCACCCGGAGGTGTCATAAATTTCTTTTCGGATAAATACTTTCCAAAGACTTTTGTAATGCTGGATAATGAATTCGGTGAATATAATTTAAGAAAGAATGGATTGAAAATCGGAATCAATGGTGATAAAGAAAGATTCATGGCAACATACAGTTATCAGAATTATAATGGTTACAGAGTTCATAGTCAGGAATATCAAAACAGATTCAATTCTGTTTATGAAGCGGATTTAAATCCTGTTTCAAAACTTTCAATTTACGGATATTTTGTTAAAGGTCTGTTAAAACTTCCAGGATCTCTCACGCTTGCCCAGTATAATAAGGATGATCTTGCGGCAAATCCGAGAGACCTTAGCAGAGATGCCAAAAGACAAAGTAATAAAGGCAGAATTGCACTTACATATAATACAAAATTCGGAAAGACAAATAATAACTTTATTGAAGTAACAGGTTATGGGACAATTAAAGAATTGACCAGAGTTGCTGCAACATACAGAATATTTAACAGGTGGGGGGTGGGTAGTTCATTTAAATATGTTAACGACTCTAAAATTGGTGACAGGACAAACGAATTTTCCGTAGGAGGAGATCTGTATTTTCAAACCGGGCCTATCAGCGAATTTAATAATATCGGAGGTATTAAGGGAGATGACCTGGAGCTCCTAACAGATGAAACAATTTCAAATGCAGGATTTTATTTTACGGATCAGATCCCGCTAATAAAAGGAAAAATGAATTTACTGTTTACAGGAAGGTATGATAGAATAGTAACCCGCGCAAATGACCTGCTGGCAAGCTTTAAAGATACTTCAAGATTGTTCGAAAAGTTCACGCCGAAAGCTGCGCTTAATTTTAAACTTAACTCAAGAATGGCACTTTACGGATCTTTCGGACTTGGGTTTGATTCACCTGCTAATAATGAACTTGATAATTATCCTTTTTCTTCTGACGGAGGATTGAAATTAATAAATCCTGATTTGAATGCTCAAAACTCTAAAAATTTTGAATTAGGATTTAAAGGTGATCTTCCAAACAGAAGCAGTAAATTTTTTAGTAATACTTTTTTTGACATGACATTTTATACCACTAAAATTGATGATGCAATAATACCGTTTACAGTTGATGGCACTGCATATTACAGGAATGCTGCCACAGTGACAAGAACCGGTTTTGAAATTGGTGCCAATACAGAAATTTATAAGGGATTAAAACTTAAAGGAGCTTATACATATTCAGATTTTAAATATGATACATATTCCGCAAGAAGCATTGACAGCAAAGGACAGATAACTGATGAGAATTACTCCGGAAACAAAGAGCCGGCAAATCCGGACAATCTTATATCGGGTGAGCTATCTTATGAATATACCTTTGCAAGAAAATATACTTTATTTATAAAAGCAAATATTATGAACGTCGGATCAATGTTTGTAAATGATAAAAATGTTGACAGCCTTAGAACTGAAGCATACACGCTTGTGGGAAGCCAGCTTGGTGTGTCAATTGATTTTAATAATCTCCGCCTTCTTGTTTTTGCAGGTTTGAATAATATGACAGATGAAAAATATGTTTCCTTTGTTCAGATAAACTCTGACAGACAGGAATATTATGAATCAGGTCCGAGAAGAAATTTTTTCAGCGGCTTAAATATATCATATATGTTCAACAGGTAAAAATCTTATTACGAAAATGGGATCTTTGAGAAGAAGATCCCATTTTAAAAATTAATTACGTGTTTTAAAAATTACAAAATTGCTTTTTGTATTAACATAAATCAATATTCTCAATACATTACAATATGAAAACTTTTAAAATCTATTTTATTTTTTCAACTATTGCTGTTTTTTATTACAGTGAGATGAAAGCTCAATATCCAAATTTCCGAATACATCCTTCTGCTTCAAATCAGATAGAGCCTTCTATAGTGAGGCACCCGTCCAATCCGGACATAATGTTTGCAAGCGCGTTTACAATATTGCTGTCTTTTAAAAGCGAAGGAATTTATGTTACTACAAATGGCGGAGTCAACTGGTTTGGATCTGATACATGTACTGGATCGCCGATCGCAAATCACGGCGGAGATCCGGGTCCTGTCATCGATAAAGACGGCCGGATGATACTTACACATCAGGGAGGATTTGTTATCGGAATGTATTCAAATTATTCCACTAATCTCGGCCAGAGCTGGTCAACAAATTTGCAAATTGCAGGAAATGATCAGGATAAAGGAAGCCCGGCAACAGATGATGTGCCTTCAAGCCCTTATTACGGGCGGACATTTTTAGTGTGGACAAGATTTTCTTCACCGTTTCCAATTGTAACCTCTCATACCACAAACGGTGGGGTAAGCTGGTCGGCAATAATTCAGATCAGCAATTCTTTTTCAGGACACCAGTCATTAGGACCAACTATGTCGGTCGGCCCTCAGGGTCAGGATTATGTAAGCTGGGCAGCTTCAATACTGACATCACCATTTAATGAAGACTGTATTGGTTTTGGAAAATCCACAAACGGAGGAGTTAACTGGACTGTTACCGAGTGCGCTTATGACTGCAATGGAATTAAAACTTCTTCACTTGCTCCATGGGGAATTCGTGTTAACGGATACCCGGGAATGGATGTTGATAAAACGTCAGGTTCAAGGAACGGCTGGATATATATTGTAGAAGCTGAAAAAAATCTTTCACCTGCAGGATCTGATCCCGATATAATTTTTCATCGATCCACTGATGAAGGTAAATCATGGTCATCCGGAATAAGAGTGAATCAGGATCCTCTAAACAATGGAAGAATTCAGATCTTCCCTGCAATACGTGTTGATGAAGATGGCGGGATCAATGTTGTTTATATTGACAACAGGAATATTACTCCTGATTCCGCACAGGTTTATTTATCAAGATCAACCGACGGAGGCAGTACCTGGAGAGATTATCTTGTAAGTGACCACAGATTCAAACCGCAGGGAATATCCGGCGCCGGTTCAGGAAATCAGGGTGATAATATCGGCATAACTTCCGGCAATAATAAACTATGGCCTGTGTGGATGGATAACAGTACAGGAGTTTATCAGGTATGGACCGCTCCGATTGATCTTAATACAATTGGTATCAAACAAATCGCAAACGTTGTGCCTGAAAATTATTCCCTGAAACAAAATTATCCAAATCCATTTAACCCTGTAACGAATTTGGAATTTGGAATTTCGGATTTGGGATTCGTCTCATTAAAAATTTATGATGTATCAGGAAAAGAAATTGCAACTTTAGTAAATGGTAATTTAAATCCCGGAATTTATAAATATGATTTTGATGGGGCAGGACTTCCAAGTGGGATTTATTTTTATACTTTATCAGTAAATGATTTTACATATACAAAGCGGATGATACTTCTTAAATAAT
>JBDSYA010000320.1:0-12012 GCA_039925865.1 Ignavibacteria bacterium | reverse complement strand
TTCACACAAACCTACGGTGTGGGGTACCGCGGTATTTCCTGGCTTTCAACTTTGTTTGAGCTTACGCTGCGCGACAAGAAATATTCTGATGAGTTTAGTTCAGATATTAATACTAATAATAAAACATTACTTGTAAACTGGCAGACCAGACTAGACCCTTTGAACAGCGCTTTACAAACTGATCTCTACTACAATATTACAAGTGAACGACAGGCTAAAGTTGAAAAAGTTTTTTTGCAGGTAACTGTCGGTCAGGGAAATTATATTTACCTGGGCGATTTGAATTCAAACGGTCTTCAGGATGAAAATGAATTTCAACTGACCAATTTTAATGATGGAAATTACATAAGGATCAACAGACCAACCACACAACTTTTTCCTATCACAGGATTAAATACGTCTGCAAGATTTAATCTAAAACCAACCCGGTTTTTTACAGTGACCGGAAACGGTTTCCTTTCGGAACTGCTGAGAAATACTTCTTCTGAATCTTATTTTCGCACCGAAGAGAGAAGTCAGGATCCAAATACAAATAATATATATTTCCTAAAATTCGGAACATTTCAAAATGATGTTAATACATTATTTGGAACAGAGCTTTTTCAGCAGGATATTAATTTCTTTGAGTTCAATCCGGCATATTCACTTAAGCTGAGATTCCTTCAGCAAAATACATTCAACCAGTTTGTCAGCGGCAATGAAAGATTTTTTACAATACAAAAATCTGCGAAACTTAAGATCGGACTGACAAAAGATTTAACGACACTCTTTGAATATCTGAATAAAGTTGATAGAAATGATGCGCCGCTCAATTCTGTCAGGAACAGAAATATTAAATCAGACGGTATTAATACTGATTTTTCTTACAGGCCGGTACAACAGATTGAAAGCGGCTTCCAGCTTAACTTCAGCCGCGCAACAGATTTTTATCCTTTCATTCCTATTCAGGCAGATATCAACCAGCAAATATTAAGATTTATATATTCATTTACATTATCAGGAAGATTACGGCTGGAGCTGGAAAGAGACGAAGTGCTGCTTAGTAATTCAAGTATTAGTTTTCCGTTTGAGCTCACAAATGGCAGGGTCGACGGAAAGAGTTATATCTGGAGAGCTTTTTTTGATTACAGCATCAGTAAAAATTTACAGGCAACAATAAATTATGACGGGCGGGCAGAAGGAAGCAGGAGAGTAATACATACAGGACGGGCAGAGGTCAAAGCATTTTTTTAATGAAAAATTCAAATTGCAAATTTTATAAAAATTTGAAATCAACAAAAGAGTTAAGGTCTTTTTCGTTATCAATATCGTTTAACTCTTTCAGCAGATTATAACTTTTGTGTTTTGCTTTTATTTTATCGATTGTTTTATCTAACACATGCTCATTACTCCACTCAATATTTTCAAATACATAATCATTTGGCTCGTTCATTCCTAAAAGATAATATCCGCCGTCTGATGAAGGGCCGATTGTAAAATGATACTTCATCAGATCCTCAAAAGCTGTTTCAATAATTTCTTCTGTCAAACCCGGACAGTCTGTTCCCGCTATCAAGACTCTTTTATATTCTTTTTCAAAAACAATATTAAAAGCATTCATCATTCTTTCGCCGAGAGATGAGCCTATCTGTACAAATTGTGTAAAAGTATTGTCGAATATCTCACCATCAGTATTTTCAGAAAGAAATAAAAATTTATCAGCGGATAAATTTTTTGTTTGCATGAAAGTATGATTTAATAATGATATGTAAACTTTTAATGCCTTTGTGTTACCAACATCTTTTGCAAGCCGTGTTTTTACTTTGCCTTCAAAGGGATTCCGGGCAAAAATTATTAATGCATTATCATTCGATTTGTGCATGAGAGATTTTAGATTTTATGTTTTTAAAGTCATAGATTAAAAATATTATCAGCATGATATACTGAACCAGCAAGACCGCCGTAATGTCAAACCATTCTTTATCTTTAAGATAGTAATAGACAGATATATTAGTTAAAACTATTATTCCGCTCCAGTAGTAAACCGAAAAATTGAATTGTAAAGGAAGCAGTAAGACCAAAACAGTTAAATACCATGGATGAACGGTTGAGCTGAAAAATAAATAAGTAAACAGAGTCAGATAAATTTTTGGAATTAAATTTAGTTTTGAAAATAAAATATAAACATAGGAACAGAAAAACAGCACTAACAATATTGCTCTTACAGTTGTAAAACTTCTTATTCCAAACAGTTCCAGAAAATAATTGATCGCCGTGAAAGGTAAATTATTAAACTGCCAGAATTTCAGATAATAAGAAAATTGTGAAAAAATATTATAAATACCGTCAGAATAGAAGAGCAATAATGAAAACGGAACGATAAAAAAGACGGTGCTTAGAAAAAAAGCAGATGTGTCAGTTCGCCGCCTGAAAAAATAAATCATATAGACAGGAAGAAGTATTAAAGAATAAACTTTACACATAACAGACAATCCCAGAAACAACATAGACAAATTCACGTTCTTCTTGATTGCAAAATAAATACTTCCAACAATAAAAAATAAAATCAAAACATCTATATGCGCATTAATGAAAAACTCAAAAATAACAAGAGGTGAAAAGGCATAGAGTAAAATATAGTTTGAATTAATTTTAATCAGCTTTAGTGTCTGATATAAAAAAATAATTATTCCGGCTTCAAAGAGTAGATAAAATATTTTTAATCCGAAAGCACTTGCCCCAAATAAATTATAACTCAGGAAAAAAATTATCTGAGATGCAGGAGGGTATATGGTTTTTGTTTCCGGATAAGGGACTCTCGGATATAAAGGATCATCATGCAACAAGCTTAGTTCCGAAGGCGAGAATTTATACGGATTTAGTCCTTCACTTTGAACTTTCCCATCCCACAAATATCTGAAATGATCATCTGTAGTTATTGGATCAACAAAAAGCAGGATCATCCTAAGAAGAAGTGCGGTCAGAATAATTTCCTTTAATGAGAACTCTATTGAATTTTTATTTCTAAAAAATAAAACCGAATAGATCGCAAAGCAGATTAGAAAATTTATTATGTATAGAGTAACATTCTCAAAAGGTAATAGCTTAAAAATATAGAAAGTTAAAAGTATAAAACTGTAAACCGAGAGACAGATTATATTTAATTTATCTTTAAACAGAGTGATCTAACTTTATAAAAATTCAGGGGGATTTTTTCAATGTATGACTAAAGATGGTTGAAATAATAATTATGCCCGCTTTTACTGAGCCTGCAACCGTGCCTGTAACTTTTGACTTACCAATTCTTTTTCTGTAACTGACTGGAATTTCTTTGCACTTAAGATTCATCTTAGAGGCTTTTATCTGCATCTCAACTGTCCATCCGAAATTCCTGTCTTTCATTTTCATATTTTTGAGTGCGGTTGCCTTTATTGCCCTGAACGGACCAAGATCAGTAAATGAATAATTCCAAATGATCTTAATTAATTTTGTTGACAGCCAATTTCCAAAAATTGCCTGTGGTAAGAGTGCGCCTGACCCTGCTCTGCCATGCTTCTTTCCCATAATTCTTGAACCAACAACAAAATCATAATCGGAATCAATTATCGGAGTAACTAAATCAATCATCTCTTCAGGATAGTCTGAATAATCTCCATCGAGAAAAACAATTATATCATCCGGGCTGCATTTTGCAAAAATATATTCGAGACCTTTCAGACATGCGGCCCCGTATCCGCGTTCGGTTTCCTGCAAGACAGTTGCACCGTTTTTCTTTGCAGCATTTATTGTATCATCGTCAGAACCATTATCGACAACAATAATTTCTTTCACAGTTTTCAATGAGATGGCTCTAATTACTTTACCAATTGACTGCTCTTCATTTACCGCGGGAATTATTACGTATATATTTTTCATTTTTGCATCGGATCTGAAGGGTTAAAGTTTTCCCCGTATGAAAGAATAAAATCTTTTGTAAAATCTTTGGAAGGATCACGATCAATCTTTTTTAATAAAATAACTTTCTCAAATTTACTTTCAAAGTTATTGAAATCTCTTTCATCGTATGAGATCAGAATGGCATTTTTTCCTGCAAGTTTTAAATTAGGTTCTGCTGAGTTTATATATTTAAATCTTAGATCACCCAGCAAATAGATTTTTTCCCCGGTATGAAAATAATATTCAAGAAGAGAAACCAGATTGAAATCATTCGTAGCAAAAAAGTCATACTCAGCCTTTGTACGGCCGATCTCTTCTGAAATTACAGAAATGGTGTTTTTCCAGTTTTTCATCTTTACTAATCTTTCTTTCCAGCTATTGTCATTGTGAGCATTACCGGTATGTCCGGGCCAGTAATTTTGAAAAGTACCACTTATATATTTCCCCAAAAAATTATCTGTAATAGAATTTATTCCTGAAACGGGAAGATTTAGAATTACAAGAATGAGAATATTAACAGTAACTGACATTGCTAATAATATTTTAAAATATTTGCTGATAGTCATGACCATTACAGATATCAGGAGAGGGATGTACATTATAAAAAACCAGTTGCCTTTTATCTTGCCCGATAAAGCTATAATTATAAAAACTATCAGCATTGCAGAAAATAAAAAAAGCAAAAACTTCTCCTGACCACTTTTATTTTTAACTGAAAAAATATTCTTAATAATTAAAACTATCAAAATAAAAATGAATGGAAGCATTATAGCGATCTGTGAAAAAAAGAAAACTTTCAATAGGTCAAAATATCCTGAAGAAATCATGTCGGCATCTGTGAATAAATAATGATTAAGCCAGACAGGTTCATTGAATAAATTCCAATACAAGAGTGGTGAAACGGTGATCAGGTAAGTTAAAATAAGCAGAAGTAATTTTTTTGCAAATCCTTCAGAAAAAATATTTCGATTAATAAGCAGATAAAAAACAAAAATTAAGAAATAAATTATTCCTGTATACTTACTGAGCAGCATCAAGCCGAGGGAGAGTCCGCAAAGAATCCAGTCAGCAGTTTTATTAAGTTTAATGATCTTCATAGCAAAATAAATGGAAGCAACTGAAAATAAAAGAAGCATAGAATCAGGAGAAATGAATGAAGTATAAATAGTTACAAACGGTACTGAAAAGAAAAGAAGAGAAGTGTAGAGAATCTTTAATTCATCAGCACCCAGAAGTTTCCCGATCCTGAAGAAAAAAAATAGTAGTACGAAATTAGAAATCAAAGCAGGCAAGCGTACAAATAATTCGCTTTCATTTCCAAACAAGGAGGATAATAATTTTAAAGACAACAGAGTGGTAAAGGAGTAAGACGGATCAGGAGTTTGGGACCAGCTCCAGTAAATTGCCTCATCTTCGAATAAGCCGGTATTTAATGAGATTGTAAATTTAAGAACAACAGTAAATAGCAGTGTTAACCAGATTAATGAACAACTATTCAGACTTTTTATAATCATTCAGTTTCCAGGAGTAATCCAGATATTCAATTTCCTGGATATTGTTTTTTGTAATAAACGCTCTATCATCATCACTGATATATTTTTTTAAATGTTCAATGACAGATGAATCTTTTTCAATAAAATCTCTCTTGTACCATTTATAAATTATAGAAAGCTCCAGAGTTTTATTTTCTTTATTTATGCTGTTTTTATTATTGTCATTTAAAAAAATCTTAGCCTGATCATCTAATAAATTGTTAAGCTCATCAGAAGTATATGCTTTTGGAATTATCACCGGGCAACTTTCTGCAGCGCAAACAAGGACATAATGTATTCTCGGATCTTTATACTTTTTCAGGATAATCTTTTTTTCTATTTCATCCAGAGTAAATTTTCTTCCTTCAGCCATTTCAATAAAATTTATTGACCATGGATTCATGCCGGTTTTAGATTCAATATCAAGAATGGATTCTACGGGATAATAATCTGAAATAAGTTTTATGGTAAATGCATTATATGCATTGATCCAGAAGGCCAGTCGTTCATTAGCATCATCAATTGCATAGGGTTCGAAATTTTTCACCTGTTCAATATATGGATCAAGCGCTTTGTCATTTTTTATTTCTTCATATTTAACTTTTCCGTCAGCGACATATCTATTTAAAAATCTATTCAGTACTGTATAATTAAAATGAACATCTTTCTTTTCAATTTTAGTTTTCTCATTATTACACGAGCTAAAAAAAATAACCAAGCTAAAAAATACCGACAGGAAGAAAATCTTTTTAAAATAAATAATGCTCATATTTGAAATCAAACTAATCCAAAATTGCAAATCTAAAATCACCTGAGATATTCCTCATTTAATTCATACCTTCCTTTGACGGGTCCGTTTTCTAATTTTAAAACACCTCTTGGACAAACTTCAGCGCAGACTCCGCAGCCAACACATGATGATCTTATGACATTTTGACCACGCTGTGCATAAGCTTTGACATCGATTCCCATTTCACAATATGTTGAACAATTACCGCATGAAATGCATTGTGCGCCGTTTGTTGTAATTCTGAACCTTGAAAAATATTTTTGCAAAATTCCAAGGACTGCGGCAAGCGGGCAGCCGAACCTGCACCATACTCTTCCACCCATTAAAGGATAAAATCCGACTCCGGCAACTCCGGCAAAAGCCGCGCCTATTACAAACCCATAAACTTTAGAAAAGCTTAAGCTGAATTCACCAAGAACTCCACCTTTATAATATGAGTTTATCCACAGAAGAGCAGTAAGTAAAACTATTGCTGCCAGCACCGAATGAATTATCCATCGCTCATATTTCCATGCAGTTAATTTTTTATTGGATAAATGTCTGAACGGATCTCCTAAAGTTTCAGCTAATGCTCCGCAGCCGCAAACCCAGGAGCAATACCATCTCTTCCCGAAATAATATGTTAAAATGGGAACAGCAATGAACGACATCATTGTTGACCAAAAAAACATAAATACGGCTAAGTGACCTTTTGAATTTAAAAGATATTCTAAATTACTTGGGAAAAGATAATCATATTTCAATGGCCAGAAATAAGAAAAATAATATCCAGGTTCATTTAACAGTATGAGAATATTTGGAATAATAAAAGCAAAAACCAGCTGGAAGAAAATTACAGAAATAGTTCTTATGATCTGATATTTATTATGCCTGTTATGAATTATCATCCTGACTCCCATAATTGCAACGGCAATTGTATAGAGGGCTGAATATAAAAACCATTGATCTGAAGGAAGATTTCTGATATTGTAACTTAGCCAGTCGAATATCATACTTACATTTGCGAGGGTTTCGGGAAACCAGTATAGTAAAACATAAAATCCTGTGAAAAAAACAGCGAGCATCCAGCCGATCAGGCCTTTATTTGCAACACTCATAAACATTGCACCATTCTTTTTTACACCGGCGATTGGATTTGAAAGGTATTGCGCATAAAAAAATATCAGTCCGCCAATTACGGATAAGCCAATACTTAAAAAAAAGAAAAGAATAGGATTAAATTTAGTTGCGGAAGTAAAGCAGATCAGGAAGAATAGAAATCCTATAGAAAAAATCGAAAGTCCGATTTTCTTTAATCCAATGTAGTTTTCCGTGTGAGACTGTAAATTTATCGGGATCGTACTCATAAAATTGTTTTTTTTAATAAACACAAATGTGAAAGTAACCTAACTTGATTTTAAACTTAAAATTTATACTGCCCGCAAAATTTTAAACAATCCTCTTTTCTTTTTTAAAGTTAAATTTTTTCCGGGATTTTGGATATTATACAGTTCAATTACTTTATTTTCATACTGCTTAAAAAATTCAGGATCAAAGTTTGCTTCGCCTAAATTTTCTAATACATACTCAATATTTTTTTTGTCAATAATCCAACGTTTGCAGACTTCGTGCCTGAATCTTATCCCCAGTAAATTAAATCCGATCACACCATCGTCCTTATAAACAATTCGTATGCTGTGCATTCTGTCATCGGATTCCCAGTAAAAATTTTTTTCATCCGGAATTTTTAAATTTACAAGACCGTATGTTTGATATTCAATATCCAGAAATTTTGCGGAATTAAAAAGTATTCCTCTTTCATATTTGATTTTCCTGCCGCAAATTGTTTGTGCAAGAGCTTCCCCATGCATTCTTCCGGTGTACCACAACTGTTCAATTCTGTTCTTAGAATCATCATCAGCTTTTATTTCAGCACAATCTCCCGCCGCATAAACATTGCTTACATTGGTTTCAAAAAATTCGTTAACAATAATTCCTCTTCCTGTTTCTACTTCTGTATTCTTTACAATATCGATATTGGGGCTTACACCTGCAGTTAATCCGACAAAGTTACATTTTATTTCCTCATCTTTATCTGTAATGACAGCTTTTACTTTACCGTTATCGTCAGAAATTATTTCTTTTAAACCTGTAGATAATTTAAGATCTATTCCATGAGCGCGCATGTGATCATTAATAATCTGTGATTCTTCGTCCGGAAGAATGCTGTTCCAATAACTGCTTTCTCTTACCAGAAAAGTCACAGGAATATTTCGTGAGCAGAGCATCTCCGCCATCTCAATACCTATCAACCCGCCACCGACAATTACCGCATTGCAAATATTTTTTGTATTATTTTCCATTAAGTCAAGATCTTGAATCGAATATAGCCCCTGCACTCCTGCCAGATCCTGACCTTTCCATCCGAACTTGTTCGGCTTTGAGCCGGTTGCGATTATGAGCTTATCATAACTCACAACCAATCCTCCGGCAAGATTTACTTTTTTATTTTCAATATCAATATTTGTAACATAATCCTGAATAAGATCTATTCTATTTTTTTCCCAGAACCAATCCTCATAAGGCTTTATGTTCTCAAATTTTTCATGTCCCATATACAGGTACATCAAAGCCGTTCTTGAATAAAAATATTTTGACTCAGAGGAAATAACTGTAATATTATTATCGCTTAATTTCCTTATATGCCTTGCAGCTGTGATCCCGGTGATACCATTTCCAATGATTACAATGTTTTCCATTTCTGAAAATTTATTTTTGCGAACCGGACTCGTAAGGTTCTTTTAATAGAGTCTGGATCATTTCTTCCGTCTTATCATATTTTCCTTCACCGACTTTTTTATACCTGATCTCACCTTTTTTATCAATTATAAAAATCGTTGGCCACGCATGAACATCATATTTTTGCCAGATCGAAAATTCATTGTCAGTAAGTACAGGATATTTAATCTCAAGTTCTTCAACATTTCTTTTTACATTTTCAAAATTTCTTTCGTTATCAAATTCAGGACAATGTATTCCAATCATTTCAAAGTTTTCCGATTTATACTTGTCATACCATTTATTCAAATAGGGCAGTGTATTTGTGCAGTTGTAACATCCGAAAGTCCAGAATTCTATTAATGTAACTTTTCCTTTGAGATCTTCCAAAGATATTTCTTTTTCGGTGTTTATCCATTTACCGTTCTTGTTATTTAATTCCGGAGCATCATCGGAGAAAGAATCAATCTCAGCAATCTTTTCTGATTTTGCATTTGCGTCTGAATAAATTAAAGTGTTTCCGGATATTAACTGTGAAGAGTTAAAAGAAGAGTTAAAATAAAAGTAGATTGTTGCAGAAAAGGCGGAAAGGAAGAAAATTATTAAAAAAGTTCTTATACGTTTAAAGTTTTTCATGTCAGTTTTTAAGGTTTTAAAAATTAAAAGGTATAAGTTTTAAGTTATAGAACCTCCGCAGCTGGAACCGGCCCCGGCTGTGCATCCAAAACAGTGCTGTCCGGTGATAATGTCCCTGGTGTTTAGATAATCAGGGTCAAAATTACTGATGTGTGATTTATCAGAATTGTTAATTTTTAATTCAAGCATTTGATTAAAATCACAGTCATACAAATATCCGTCCCAACCAATGGAAACTGTATTAGTGCACATGACACTTTCTACAGACTCTGTATTGAATGCATTTATTAGTTTTTCCATATATAACTCATAATTTCCTGAATCAATTAAATATTCAAGAAATCTGCTTATGGGCATATTGGTAATTGTATATAAATTGTTGAAAACAATTCCGTGTTTTTCCAAAAGTTCTTTTTTAAAATCTTTTTCCAGAGAGTGCTGTGATGCGGGTAAAAAAGCTCCGGATGGATTGTAAACAAGATTGAGGATTAATCCTGTATTTTCTCTTCCATACCCGATCTCATTTAATAAATTTAATGCGAGTATAGATTTTTCAAAAACCCCATCTCCCCTTTGCCTGTCAGTATTTATTTTTTGATAATAAGGCAGAGAGGACACAACCTCTATATTATGTTTAGCAAAAAATGCGGGAAGGTCGTTAAATCTTGGATTAGAAAGAATGATAGTAAGATTACATCTTACAATTATATGACGATTTAACCTGCTTAATTCTGTGACAAACCATCTGAAATCGGGATTCATTTCCGGGGCTCCGCCGGTCAGATCAACAGTGGCTATATCACTTTTAGAAAGCTTATCTAAACACAAACTCATAATTTCCCTGGTCATGATTTCTTTTCTATCGGGTCCTGCATCAACGTGACAGTGACGACATGTCTGATTACACATCTTACCAAGATTGATCTGAAATATTTCTACTTTGCGTGAAGATAATTTTTCAATTCCGGTGCCGGAAACATAATGATCGAATGATCTATGTTTGAAATTAACTGATTGTTTATTTAGAATTTTAATCTGTTCCTGAGCAATAGCTAAATCGGAATTTCTGAATTTTAAGGATTTAGTAAGCATTAAACAATTTTATTACAATCTTTTTACAAGCATAAAGCGTTACTTTGTAAAAATGATTTAGAAGGGTTATTTAAAATATATGAAAATTACTTTCACAAATCATCACATAGAAATCTTTTTCACGTGATTCATCATTTGGACACCATGAACAAGGGAAGAACCCCCGCGTATTGCAGTGGCAACGTGTACTGCCTCCATCATCTGTTCCTCACTACAGCCTTTTTGCAAAGCATCACCCGAATATGCATCAATACAATATGGACATTGTATTGTATGAGCTACAGCAAGTGCTATGAGCGATTTTTCACGGGCAGTTAAGGCGCCTTCAGCAAAAACCGCATCGTAATAATCAAAAAATTTTTTGGCAAGTTCCTCGTCAAACTCTGCTACCTTGGGAAATTTTTTTAAATCTTCTGGATTATAATAAGTTTCCATTAATTTGTTATATAAGAGAAAAGAAAAATTTATTTAAGAGATGTCGAAATTCAAATTCAGGAAATTAATATTAGGCTCAATAAAATTAAATCGTACCCATAACATACATTTCAGTCATTGTGGGATTTACACTTCCCCCTTTTGGCTCAAGTGTTACGGCAAATGCCTGAGCATCTTCAATATCTTTCATCGGATGAAGGGTTTTATCGGAAGGATCAACATCCATCATTCCTGCGTCTATGGGCTTTCCGTTACTCAAGGCCCATAATTGATATTGCTTATTTGAAGGAGGTACAGGTAAATTTTCAACCTTTATAAAAACTTTCTTTGAATCAGGATTCCAAAACGTAACTACATCAGAGCCCGGTGATTTTTCAAGTCCCTTTAGACTAACCATTTTAAAATTACGATCTGATATTATATTTATATCCTGAGAAATTTGTGTGAGTTTTCTGTTTACAGCATCATAATCCTGCACCATAACTTTTTTCTGATCATTAAGAACTGCTATTTGATTATTTGCGGCATTTAGCTTCGTAAAAAGAAAATAGTTAACAATCAGGCTGAGAAGCAAAAAGGCGATACTTGCAGCCATTAAATATTTAAAAGTATTGATATTGGGATGTTTATGTTTAACCGAATCAATGGAATGAATCTTTGTTTCCGAAAGCGCATTTAATTTATTTAATAAATCCGTTTTTACATTTTCGGAAGGTGATTTTAAAACAGAAGAGGTGGTTAAAAATATTGCATTTTGGATATTATTATATTCTTCTTTAATTTCAGGATATTTTTTAATAATATCTTCAACTTCTAAAGCTTCTTCAGCATTAAGTGCACCAGCAGCATAAAGCT
>JBDSYA010000319.1:0-8143 GCA_039925865.1 Ignavibacteria bacterium | reverse complement strand
AGCGATTATGGGAATAACAGGGAGGAGTTTGAAAGTCGTAAGAGAATATATTAAATTGTATAAAAACTTTAATCCACAAAAAAATAAGAAAAAATAACCATAGGACAAATGTCCTAATAGTAAATAGTTTTAGATTAAAATATAATTTTAATTCAAAGACCCTGTAGTTTATTACTGCCGGGTCTTTTTTTTATGCAAACTCTCCGGCATTTTTATAATTTTTTAAAATTTAAATTTGCACATCTTTTTTGGACTTTTTTGGTCATTATGAATTTAAATCCCCTTGAATAGAACGAAATTATACTTGACATTGTTGACTAAATTAAACTACTTCACAACCCAAAACCTAAATTTACACAGACATATGAAGCACACAAAAGTTTTGATTTTATTCCTTCTACTTTTGCTTTTCAATTTAACCCTCTTAAATTCTACTTTATTCGCACAGTTCGGACAAAATAAAGTACAATACAAGGAATTCCACTGGAAATATCTTCAGACAAAACATTTCGACATTTATTTCAGCGACGGAGGAGAAAAACTTGCTGAATTTACTGCCCACGAAATTGAAAAGGCTTTAAATAATATGTCTGAAAATATTGATTATAATATTAGCAATCGCATACCTGTAGTAGTTTATAACTCACATATTGATTTCCAGCAAAATAATGTAGTTGATGAATTTCTTCCTGAAGGAGTTGGAGGAGTTACTGAGCTTTTTAAGAATAGAATAGTTATACCATTTGAAGGCGACTATGAAAAATTCAGACATGTAATACATCACGAACTGCTCCATGGATTTATGAATGATATGTTTTATGGAGGGTCAATACAGAATATTATTTCAAAGAATATTACACTATCATTTCCGATTTGGTTTAGCGAAGGAATGGCAGAAGTTCAAAGTCTTTATGGCCTGGACAAAGCTACAGATATGTTTATGCGTGATGCAACGATAAATAACTATGTACCCCCGTTAGAGTATATAAGTGGTTATTTTTCATATCGTGGCGGTCAAAGCTTTTTCGCGTTTCTTGCAGATACCTACGGCGAAGATAAGCTTGGAATATTAATGAATAATATTAAAACATTTGGTGATGTTGATCAGGGATTCAAAGAAACATTCAAACTTGATCTTGAAAAACTAAACGAGAAATGGCAGTCTTACTTAAAAAAAATGTATTGGCCGGATCTTAAAATCAGGGAAGATGTAAAAGACTTTGCTAAACAATTAACCAATCATGAAAAGGATGGTGGATTTTATAATATAGCTCCTGCAATTTCTCCAGACGGGGATAAATTTGCATTTATGTCAAATAAAGATGATCTGTTTGATGTGTACATTGCTAAAACAAAAAATGGTCAGATTATTAAAAAGGTTATTGAGGGAAACAACAACACCGATTTTGAAGAGCTTCATATATTAACTCCAGGATTATCATGGTCGCCTGACGGTCGAAAATTAGCCATCAGTGTAAAATCAGGTGATAGGGATGCAATTTATTTAATTGACATTAATACCGAAGACAGAGTAGAAATTCCCGTAAAATTTGATGCAGTATATTACGTAAGCTGGGGTCCGGTAGGAAATAAAATAGCTTTTATTGGAGCTAAAGAAGATAGATCAAATCTATATTTGTATGATGTAAATTCCAAAAAGCTCGAAGCCTTAACGGATGATCTTTTTTCCGACGCAAACCCTACCTGGTCCGCAGATGGTAAAAATATTTTTTTTACTTCCGACCGGGGCAATTATACTGATAAAAATTCTATACCAAAGGATCTTAAGATGTGGAAATATGATTATTCGAATACTGATTATTACTCTATTGACATCAATACTAAAGAAATGAACAGGTTAAGTGAAACTAAAGATGCTACTGAAAGCTACGCACAGATGAGTTCAGATGGACAAAAAATATTATATATATCAGATAAAAATGGCATCAGTAATATTTATGTGAGGGAAATAGATTCTGCAGGAGTAAGAGTTGACAGGCCAATAACCAATGCGCTTAACCCAATTGACCAGTTATCATTATCAAAAGATGGCAAAAAGCTTTTATTTGTTTCACTTAACAAAGGTGGTTTTGATATATTTTCGATTGATAATCCTTTTGAAAGAAATCTGGGCTTAAAAGAGCTGGAACTTACTGAATACCAGAAGAAAAGTCTGGACTTTGCTAATAAATTTGGATGGGAACACAATAAAGAATTTGATACGCTAAACATTGTAAAAAAGGATACAGTCTTTTTTCTTGATTCAAACGGAGTTCTTGGAAATAATTCGGAAGAAAAAATTGTAGATTCTACATCTCAATCAATAAACGAATCCGATACTACTGTAGCTCAGAACAATTCAGATTCATCGAAGCATTATGGCGATGATGTGAAAATTAGTTTTGATTCACCGAAAACTCTCAAGGACATTAAATCTGATACTTCGTATTATGACAACTTAAATTTCAAAATTGCTGATAACGTAAATCCGGATGGTTCATTTAGAATAAAAAATTATAAAATTAAATTTTCACCTGATATTGTTTACGGTAATGCTAATTATACATCTTTCTATGGATTGCAGGGAGTTGCTCAGGTTGCATTAAGTGACATGCTTGGCAATCACAGAATATATATTCAGACATCTATGGTGATCGATTTAAAAAATAGTGATTATGCTGTTGCATATTATTATCTACCAAAACGAATCGATTACGGATTTGCATTATTTCATACAGCCAGATTTATTACATATGGGAATAATGTAATAGATTATCTTTACCGATACAGAACTTTAGGTGGAAATGTATCAGTTTCATATCCAATCTCAAGATTTAAAAGAGTGGAAGGTAATGTTTCTGTTGAACATGTTTCACGGGAAAACCTGGATCTTTCAATTGATCCTGTATCGAGAAAAACTTTAATGATCCCTTCTTTTAGTTTTGTTCATGATAATACAGTATTTGGATACACTGCACCAGTTTCTGGAACAAGGTATAACCTTACGCTGTTGGGCTCTCCAAAGCTTGGATCGGGAGGAATAGGATTTGGATCAGTATTAGGTGACATAAGAAATTATATAAAACTTGGAAATGATTATACATTTGTAACTCGATTATCCGGTGGGGTTAGTATGGGACCTAATCCGCAAAGATTCTTTATCGGCGGAACAGATAATTGGATCAATAGAGAGTATCATAATAATAATCTTCCCATTTCAAATATTGAGGAATTTGCATTCTCTTCACCGGGCTTGCCTCTCAGAGGATTTAATTATGACCGGTTATCTGGTTCGAAATATTCGATTCTTAATTTAGAAATGCGATTTCCTTTATTCAAATATTTAATATTTGGAGCATTGCCTCTGGGATTTGCAAATATTGAAGGAGTAACTTTTATTGACGCAGGTACTGCTTGGTCAAAAAATGATGCCTTAAAGTTATTCAGTAGAGGTACTGATGGCAAAGTCAGAACAAATGATCTTTTACTCGGAACTGGTTTTGGAGCACGTGCCAATGTTTTTGGATTTCCGTTTAAGTTTGATGTGGCCTGGAGTTATGATCTTGACAAATTCTCTAAACCAAAATATTATATTTCTTTAGGTTATAATTTCTAATAAATAATTTCTCCTAAATAAAAAAACCTGCAAATCATTAATCTGCAGGTTTTTTTATTGTAACTATATAATTAATTAAGAAACTTTTTCTTCCTCATTAACTAAGTCCTGTTTATCAATCGCCACTTGTTCATCTTCATCAGTGGAAGGAGATGGTGCATCCTCGCTTTTTTCATTTAAAACATTAACTTTAATTTTGGCTATAATTGAATGCTGAAGTTTTACCTCAACTTCATGTTCGCCTAAAGATTTTATTTGTTCTTTCAAGATAATTTTCTTTTTATCAACACTGGTAAATCCTTTTTCAACTAAAGCATCATAAATCATTTGAGAAGTCACCGATCCAAAGACCCTGTCATCTTCTCCTGTTTTGACAAAAATATTTATTGAATTACCTTCAATTTCAGAAGCAAGTTTTTCAGCATCATCTGTTTCTTTTTTTACTTTTCGGCCCTTCTGCCTTTTCACTTCTTCAAAAGTTTTAAGGTTAGATGCGTTGGCAGTTGTTGCAAACCCCTTCGGAATTAAATAATTTCTTGCATACCCATTTTTTACATCTACGATCTGACCTTGATCTCCAAGCAGTTCATGATCCTGTTTTAAAATGACTTTCATTATTATTGATTATTTGTAATTAATAGAAAAAAGGGTGGAGATAAACTCTCACCCTTTTGAAATATAAATATAAAATTATTTAGCGCTGTTTCCTTTTATTAGATCTGAATCTTCAGGTGAAAGCAAAGAATCAAAAGAATCATCTGTGAAAGATGTAATATCATCTTCTTTTTCCATTGTAGCAACTCCGCCTCTTTTATTCAAAAATTGAATTCTCCTGGCTTTTATTTCAACAATGGTTCTATTCGTGCCATCTTCAGTTTTAAAAGTTCTGCTTTGAAGCTCACCATCTACCAGAACTGCATTTCCTTTTTTTAATCTATCTTTACAACTATCAGCAAGTCTGTTCCATGCAACTATGCCAACGTAACAAACATCTTCCTTCCATTCCTCATTCTTATCTTTGAACCTTCTATTACTGGCAATAGAGAAATTTACAACAGGTGTTCCGGAAGTTGTTTGTCTGAAAATTGGGTCCTTTGTGAGATTTCCGGCTATAACTACAGAATTTAGTTCAGGCATCTTGAAATCAGCCATGTTTTTCCTCCAAAATATTTATAGGTTTATTATTAATTAATTAGAATATTTTAATTCTTCACTTCAGAAGTTTCTGAAGCTTCAGGTGCCAGAACTCCGTTTTCAGCAGCAGCAGCCAGATTATTTTTTGTTTCTTCATACTTTGATTGTATTATTGCTCTGTTCTTAAGATGTTCATCTTTTTCCCTCAATGTTTTTGGAGACATATAAACTGTAAGATATCTTAATACATTCTCATCTAATATGTACGTTCGTTCAAGTTTTGTTATGATTTGAGGTGGGGCGGAAATTTCAAAGCAAACATAAAAACCATTTTGCTTCTTTTTGATGGGATATGAAAGCCTTTTTCTTCCAATATTATCAATATTATTTATATCGATCTCATTCTTTGTAAAAAAAGATTCATACTTTTTTATTTCTTCATCAATTGCGGCATCATCTAAATTACCATCAATAATGATATAAGATTCGTAATATCTTTTGCTCAAGGTTATTTATTAAGTTATAAGTAAAATTGGATTTTTGTGAACTAAAGCTTCAAATATATCACCATTATTCATAATAATCAAGATAATTGATAATGCAATTCAACAAAGTGGTGCGAGAAGAGGGACTCGAACCCTCACGCCGTTTCCAGCGCCACCCCCTCAAGATGGTGCGTATACCAATTCCGCCATTCTCGCAATGTAAGTTCAAAAATCTTCTTTGAACAATGGTATAACTAAAATAACATTTTTCAAAAAAATAAAACAGTCAAAGTTTTCAAAAAGAATGAATCATTGTCTCAGAAAACTAATAATATTTTGATTAATTATTTTCAAATCCAAAAAAAAATCGATAAATCATTAAATGAATTTCTACAGGAAGTAAAATTTATTTTAAGTGTTTTTTTTCCTTATCAATAACTTAAGATCTTTTGCGATCTTATTATGTTTTTTTTACATTATCCTGTTTTACAATTTTTAAATAAATTAAATAAACAATCGAAGAGGAAAGTATTACAGCCAACGGTGAAATAACAATTGCAAGTATAGAAATAATAATTGAAGATATTATTTCTATACTCGCAATTATTTGATTTCCTTTACCATTAGAAAATACTGAGGATAGTGCTCTTGCTTTGACTGTCAATAATTGAATATTCAATGCCACACCTCCCCCTAATAAAATTGCTAACACCCATTTTGAGAAAGGATCAGATTCAATCATTACTGAACTTGCTAACACTGTTCCGGTTATAATTGAAACTGGTGTTGAAATCAGATCAAGCATATTATCAATCCATGGACAATAATATCCAATAATTTCCAATAATGATAGAAAACCAAATATTATCATTGCGGGATACGTTGCAATCCATTCAGATGATTTTAAAGCATCTGTCCAGCCTGCTAAAGAAGCAATGCTTAGTATTAAGAATGGTATAAATATTCTAAATCCGCTTGCGGCGCTCAATGAAAGCCCCATGACTAAACCTGAGATCACATCCATTTATAAAAATTAATTTAATTAAAATAATTAATCACCTTCGATTTAAAAAGATTAAACAAATTAATATTTTAAAACTGAAATATTTTAGATTTACCAGCGACATTAAAAATTTGGCATAATGAAAAAACTTGTTTTAACAATCCTAAAATTCTATCTTGCAAACGATTTGCAATTTGAAATTCAATGATAAATAATATTAAACATAATCTGGCATTAAAACTTGACCTCATCGGTTTTTCTGCGTCAACTATCTGCGCAATACATTGCGCATTAATGCCTTTTATTATTCTATTTCTGCCACTTTTAGGTTTAGAAATTATTGCAAATCCAATTATTGAATACTCAGTAATATTTTCCAGTATGCTGATTGGTTTTTATACATTCAAACACGGTTACTTCAAACATCACCGAAAAGCATATCCATTTGCAATTTTTGTCATCGGGCTGGTTTTGATAGTTGCCGGTCATTTTTTCTTTCATGATCACTCCATTGATAATAAATCGATTTTGGAAAGTACAACTGAAGATGCATTATTATTCTTGATTGCTCCTTTGGGTGCATTATTAATAGCCCTTTCTCACTTCATTAACAGAAGTCTTTCAAAGAAAAATACAGTATCTTCCTGCATTAAACAGAATCTTAATCAGTTGTAATTAGCTAAAATGTCTAATGAATATTGAAACCTTTCAAAATAAATATTCTGAAATTACAAATCTTGTACAGTTAGAGTTTGAAAGAAATTTAGATATCCATGGCAGCAAAATAAAATGCTGCAAAGGTTGTTTTCAATGCTGTTATCAAATATTTAATATCACTTTGATTGACGAATTCAGGATTAAACAATATATAAATTCTTTACCGGAAGAAGAAAAAAATATACTGAAGTCAAAGGCGAAAGATTATTTAGAAAATCAGGAAACTTACGGTATAAGCAAGGATGAATTTACTCAAAAAAATCGACTTCCCTGCCCTGCTTTGAGTGAGCTCGGAGCTTGTAAAATTTATGATGGTCGCCCCTTGATTTGCAGAAGATTCGGACCTCCTATATATGATTATAAAAATCCAACAACCATACACGCATGTGAATTAAATTTTAAGACCGGGGAAGAAATAATTGATAATGATCTTATTCATAATCAGTCTATTATCGGAAAGGTTTGGGATAGTTTTAAAACCGAATTTAATGAACAGTTCGAAAAAAATGTAACAACTTCAACTACTATCGCCGAAGCAATATTGAATTCTTAAAACCACAATCATTTCTTTTTGTACGATATCTTTTTTGGTACCGTAAATTGTCTAATACCATCAATTGAACCAATGTACCCGAATCCGCTTTGTTTGATGCCAACCCACGGCGTTCCGGAGACACCGCCGATTCCGCCATTAACACCTATCATTCCTGATTCAATTTTCTGAGCAATCAATCTGCCTTTTTCAACATTCTTTGTCCAAACAGTTGCACCCAGACCAAAAGCACTATCATTGGATTTTTCTATGGCTTCCTCTGCATTTCGAACCCGTTGAATGCATATTACAGGACCAAAAGTTTCCCGTGTCATTATATCGTGCTTCTCACTTACATTTGTCATTACTGTGGGCTGCATAAAAAATCCGTCCCCATCTATTTTTTCACCCCCGAATAAAATTTTTGCACCTTTTTTCTTAGCTTCTTCGATTTGATTTAAGACATGTGTTCTTTGATTTTCACTAACAAGTGGCCCCATATCAACATCATCAAAACCGCTTCCCACTCTGTATTTTTTTACTTCCTGCAGAACCAGTTTTTCAAATTCATTTGCAATTTTATCTTCAACATAAATTCTTTCAACTGATACACAAACCTGCCCGGCATTTCTTAATGAACCATTGACAGCATAAGG
>JBDSYA010000318.1:0-14085 GCA_039925865.1 Ignavibacteria bacterium | reverse complement strand
TTAGAATTTTTTTAAAGTTCATAATTCAGCCGTAAAAAAATAAAGGGAATAATTCCAATGGAATCATTCCCTGATAAATTTAAAAATCATTTAATTTTAATTCACGCAATAGTTTTTATAAACACCGTCCAGAAAATTCCACATCAAAGTAGCAGATTCGTCAACAGTATTAATTAATCTCTTTTGATCTTCAAGAGAATGGTTGTTCTTAACGATGATATCCATTTCATCTTTGGAATGATAAACATCAGCTTCCTCATGCACGGCAAAAAATTCAATTGCTTTAGGTGAGTCGATGCCATAGAAGTTTTTCAGACCGTTAATCTTTGTTCTTGAGATCTCAGGCACCTGTGATTCATAAGCGTAAAGTGATGCAAGTCCAAGAGTAAACTCAGGCGAGCGTGTAAGTTCGTACATCCCGTCAACTAGATCTTCAACTTCTCTTATCGGCGCTGTATTTTTAACTTCTTCTTCAGTTAAGCCAAGGCTTTCTGCAAAATTTATCCATAACCTCGGATGATCATCTATCCCAGTTTTGAATCCTTCCTCGTCTGCAAGATTTTCAAGAAGGATCTTTCTTGTTTTTACATCTTCACAGTTTGAATGAACACAGCTTACAAATCTGGGAAAGTGCTTCACAAAATGATAGTATTGTTTTGCATATTCCTGCAGCTCAGTTTTAGTGAGCGTGCCTTCATTCCATTTTTGATAGAAAGGATGGTTAAGAAGGCTTTTGTTTTCTATTGTTAAATTAACTTCATGTATAAATTTTTCTTCTGACAGCATATTATTATTTTTGTTAGTTAAATTTATTGTTAGCAAATTAAGTAATATTTAAGAAATTAAAAATAGTTTAGTTGAGTATGTGTTAAGTTTATAGAGTTAGTAGAGTTTATAACTAAATCTCAGCTGACAACCGCTTCAGCATACGCACTTACTGGATCACAGCTGCATACTAAATTCCTGTCACCATAAGCACTATCAACCCTGCCTACGCTCGGCCAGAATTTATTAAACCCGGCAACGACAATCGGGAATACAGCTTTCTCACGGGAATACGAATGATCCCATTTATCTGAAATTACACTCATTGCAGTATGCGGTGAATTTTTTAAAACATTATCAGAAATATCAGCTTCACCGTTTTCAATTTCACGAATCTCTTCCCTGATAGATATCATTGCTTCGCAAAACCTGTCAAGCTCAGATTTACTCTCGCTTTCAGTCGGCTCTATCATCAACGTACCCGGTACAGGAAAAGAAACTGTCGGAGCATGAAAATTATAATCCATTAACCTTTTGGCAATATCTTCAACTTCAACTTTTGCGGAAGTTTTAAATCCTCTCATATCAAATATCATTTCATGTGCTACCCTTCCGTTCTTCCCTGAATACAATGTTTTATAATGATCTTTCAATTTTTCTTTTATATAATTTGCATTTAGTATTGCAACTTCAGTCGCCTTCTTAAGTCCTGTTGCTCCCATCATTTTTATGTAAGCATAAGAAATTATAAGAATGCTTGGACTTCCCCAAGGCGCCGCAGAAACTGCGCTTATCGAACTGTCACCGCCGATTTTTATAACTGAGTGAGAAGGAAGAAACGGTATAAGATGCTCCCCTACTCCAATCGGTCCCATACCGGGGCCACCCCCTCCGTGCGGGATACAAAAGGTTTTGTGAAGGTTCAAATGACAGACGTCAGCACCTATTATTGCGGGACTTGTCAGACCAACCTGTGCATTCATGTTTGCACCGTCCATGTAAACCTGACCGCCATTTTCATGAATTATGTCACAGATCACTTGAATTGTTTCCTCATAAATTCCGTGAGTGGAAGGATAGGTAACCATTAATGCAGAAAGGTTATCTTTATACTGCACGGCTTTGTGTTTAAGATCATTAACATCAATGTTGCCGTCTGCATCACTGTTCACGACCACAACTTTCATTCCGGCCATGACTGCGCTCGCAGGATTTGTACCGTGAGCAGATGACGGTATCAGGCATACATTTCTTTTTGTATTGCCTCTGCTGATGTGATATTCTCTGATAACCATAAGCCCTGCATATTCACCCTGAGCACCGGAGTTTGGCTGCAAAGACATCCCGGCAAAACCTGTAATCTCTTTAAGATCATTTGACAATTCATCTATGATCTCTTTATATCCTAGTGCCTGATCCAGAGGAGCGAATGGATGTATAGCTCCGAATTCCGGCCATGTCAGCCCGGCCATTTCAGAAGTTGCATTAAGTTTCATTGTACAAGAACCAAGCGGGATCATTGAAGTTGTAAGCGACAGGTCTTTATTCTCAAGAGTTTTCATATACCTGAGCATTTCGGTTTCCGAGTGATGTGTATTAAAGACAGCATTGCTGAGATAAACGGATGTCCTCGCAAATTCATCCGGATAAACCGGCTGCAGTTCAGCTGCTAAATTATCTAATGAAAAATTATTTCTGTCAGCGGCATATGCAAATATAGAAATAATATCTTCTATGTCTTTCAGTTCGGTAATTTCGTTTATAGAAATCCCAATTGCATTATCAAAATATCTGAAATTTATCTCTTTGTCTAAAGCGTTTTCACAAATAGATTCAATATTATCTTTGCTGACTTCAACTTTCAGGGTATCAAAATAAACTTTGTTCATCTGATTATATCCAAGATTTTTCAAACAGCAATCAAGAAGTGTTGTTAATCCGTGAATCTTTTCTGCAATTGCTTTCAAACCTTTGGGACCGTGATAAACCGCGTACATGCTTGCAGTTACAGCCAGCAAAACCTGAGCAGTGCAGATATTGCTTGTGGCTCTCTCTCTTTTGATATGCTGCTCGCGAGTCTGAAGAGCCATCCTGTATGCTTTATTCCCATGAACGTCAACCGAAACTCCTATTATTCTTCCCGGTATTTGTCTTTTAAATTTATCTTTAGTTGCAAAAAAAGCTGCATGGGGTCCGCCATATCCCATCGGAACTCCGAATCTTTGTGAAGATCCAACTACACAGTCAGCTCCAAATTCCCCCGGAGGCGTAATAAGGATCAGGCTCATAAGATCAGATGCAACAATGTTAAATATTTCTTTCGAGTGAGCTTCTTCAAATAATTCTTTATAGTCATTTACTTCTCCATTACCTGAAGGATATTGTACAAGCACGGCAAAAACATCATCAGTCAATTGGAAATTTTTATAATCTGCCAGGACAACATTTATTCCAAGAGGAATCGCTCTTGTTTTGACGACATCTATAGTTTGCGGGAAGCAATCTTCAGAAATGAGTATTGTATTTGAATTCTTTTTGTTCGCGCTCCTTGCATGATAAAACATCAGCATAGCTTCAGCAGCAGCAGTGCCTTCATCGAGCAAAGATGCATTTGCAATATCCATGGCAGTAAGATCGACAACGAGAGTTTGAAAATTTAATAAAGCTTCGAGCCTTCCCTGTGAAATTTCCGCCTGGTACGGAGTATACTGAGTATACCAGCCCGGATTTTCAAGAATGTTCCTTAAAATTACCGGAGGCGTGATCGTAGGTGAATAACCCATTCCGATATATGATCTGAAGATTTTATTTTTGTCTGCAATTACTTTCAGGTCTTTCAGGAACTGGTATTCACTGACAGGATCGTTTAGGTCTAAATCATTTTTTAAGCGGATCTTTGGTGGAATTGTTTCATCGATAAGTTCATCTAATGTAGAAGAACCCGTTACTTCAAGCATTTCGTTAATCTCTGCTTCATCAGGTCCGATATGCCTGTTTATAAATATATCAGGGTGAACAAAGTTGGTCATATAGTTTTTAGAATTGGTTTAATTTTTACAAGTGCAATATAAAACTTATTTGCTGCAAACTAAATTCCAAAAACTCCGGTATTTTGATTTTTTAAAAAAAGTCTCACTTGAAATATTAAAGTTTAAAAATGAAAAAGAAAAAATACATATCAAAGATAGAAATGTATTGGATGTAAACTTATATTTTAAATTATTTTATAATTTTAATTTTAATTCTGTTTTTTTTCCATTCTGAATTTTCAAACACTCAATAAAAAAAGATCCACTGTATAGATTACAACAGTGGATCTCAAACCAAATGATTAGAAAAGAATATTAATTCTTTCCTTAATACGAAGATAATTTTTTTTGTTTCAGGATCAAATTGGAAACACAAAAACAAATTTTGCTTTAGATTTTTAAATTCAAATAAAAAATCCATCCGCAATTTAACTCACGAATGGATTCTAAACCAAATGATAAAAAAGAATATTAAATCTTTTTCTTTCTATGTTTCCGCGGGGTGACTCCGCCATCACAAACTTAAATGTTCTCTATGTTTCATGCTGAGCACTCTGGGGAAACTTTCAGGCATGACAAGTCGGAATAAAGTGCAGAATAGATTGTTACGCAAAAACTAATATTGCTTTACATTGTTTGGAGAATTACTTTTCAACATGAGTGTGAGGCAGGTTCAAATCGAATTCGATACTTTTTATTTTATTACCTTTACGTGCTATCGGTGGATTTCATTATTTGAAATTACAAACTTGTATAATTTCATTTATAAATGTTTCGATATTAACAAAGTTAAGAATGTTTTTAATTCTGGGTACGTTATAATGCCTAATCATCTTCATAAAGTTGTTTATACGAAAAACGAAGTCGATACAATAAATGACATTATCGGTGAGACAAAAAGATTTTTGGCTTATGAAATAGTTAAGAGATTGAAGAAGTTAGGAAGAAATGATTTATTGAAGTTAATGCATGAAAGTGTGAATAAAAGAGATGCTCTTAAAGGACAAATTCATAATGTTTTCCAGCCCTCGTCTGATATTAAAAGAGTTTTAACTGAAAAGTTTATGACGCAAAAGTTAAATTACATTCATCGAAATCCTGTATCGGGAAAATGGAGACTTGCAGATAATTATATTGACTATAAACATTCTAGTGCAAAATACTATGAAACAGGAAAACAGGGAATATACAAAGTGATTCATTATGCAGGTGTAATGAATACTCCGCAGGGTGCTTCGCACTAAATGTAGATAACATTTAGATTTTTGAAAGCGAAGTCACCCCCGCGGGAACAACTAATTTTCAATTTCAAATAAAAAAATCCATCCGCAATTTAACTCACGAATGGATTCTGAACCAAATGATAAAAAAGAATATTAAATCTTTTTCTTTCTATACAACGAAATTTTGATGAAAAAGGATTTAATAAATTATCTAACCATCACTCAAACTTATAATACAACTACTCTGACAATTTTTTCGTTACTTGTTAAAAAGTTAATAAATTAACTTAAACTATGTTCATTACTATTGATCCGATAAATAGTGAAATTTACAACACATTTTTTACGGTTCATATACTTTTGAATGAGCAGGTTATAACGAATTTTTCTTTTGCTAATGTATTCCATCATCCTTATGTTAAGAAAAGCCATATAAAAAAATTTTTATCTTTATTAAAAAAAATTTATAATAGAAATTATGAAAATATTTAAATACTTTTTTGCCAGAATTATATTTTTAACATTAATATTTACCAATACTGCCTTTTCTCAGCTAATCGAAAGATTTGAAACAAATCCATTTCCACCTCCCGGGTGGACTTATGAACGAACAGGATCGAATGGTGCAACGCTGTGGCTTAGATACACTTCTACCGGAGCTTACGGATTAAGTAATGCCTGTGCAGTTTTTGTATTTGCTGCTGCTTATCCTGTTGGAATTACTCAATCACTTGTTACGCCGTCATTAACACCCGTTACAGCAGGTGGCTACATTAAATTTGATCATGCTTATGCTTCAAGATTTATTAACAATTATATTGCCAATGATAAATTCCACATCGAAGTTTCTTCCGACGGAGGTCAGAATTATTCAACATTGATTACATTAAACGGAGGAGATACCGGATCTCTTGTTACTGCGCCGAGAAGAGATGGTGGTTTTATACCGACATCTTCTGAATGGGCAACGAAAAAATATAACTTACCCGTTGGAACAAACAAAGTAAGGCTTAAAGCAGAAAGTGATTATGGTAATAATCTTTATATCGATAATGTAAGAATTGCCAATCTGCTTACGAATGATATCGAAGCAGTGTCTGTAGATTTCCAGCGCGTTAATCCTCCCGGATCACAAAATCCAAAAGCTACATTCAAAAATCCGGGTACCCAAACTCAGACTTTTCCAGTTACTATGACAATTAATCCCGGTAATTATATTTCAACAAAAACTGTCAATAGTCTGGCATCCAATGATTCGGTACAAGTTATATTTGATAACTGGAGTTTTACCACCGGCCCTTATAATATTAAAGTTTATTCGCAGCTTCCAGATGATCAGGATAATACAAATGACACGCTTTACCGGCAATTTATACCGGGCATCTTATGGCAGTATAATGCGACTGCCTCGGCTTTTGATTTTTCGTTAGACGGTCAATTCCTGGTGTCTGCAGGCGGATCAGGATGTTCTCCATATTCTTGCGGACAAATTCGATTCTGGAGAGTTGCTGATAGTACGCTTCTTCAGACTATAACTAATCAGCCAATGGGATTACTTCTAGGTTACACAAATGATGTATCGTTGTCGCCTGATGCCACGAGAGTTTTAACTGCACACGGAAGTGTTTATTGCGCTGCTCAGGGTGGCTGCTATCAGGACCGCTCCGGACAATTTATATGGAACTTTCCTGAAGGAAGTTTATTTGCGGGACAGGGAGATTCACTTGATGGAATTGTTGAGTCGATTGATTATTCACCGGATGGATCTATTTTTGCAACGGGAAGAAGTTATAACAATGTTGGTGAAATCAGAATTTATAATTCCTCCGGCTTTACACTTGTCAGGACATTACCCGGACATTATCTGGAAACTAGCAAGGTTAGATTTTCACCAAACGGGCAACTCCTGGCATCTGTTGGTTACGATGGAAATTTGAAAATATGGAATGTAAGTGATGGTATGCTTTTGAGAACATTATTTCATGGAACTTACTCAAACGGCGGCTCTCCTGTAAGTGTAGCATTTTCTCCATCCGGAGAATTTATAGCCACATCAGGTTATGGTACTAATACAGCTATTAAAGTATGGCGCGTTTCTGACGGAATGTTAGTTCATACATTGCCCGGAGGAGTTGCAGGTCCCGATCAGGGCGCTTTCAACAATACGGTTATGTTTTCACCGAACGGTACATATGTTGCAGCTACAGTATCGTATAACTTTGAAGCGGGATCCCGCGGCCTCATAAGATTTTGGGATGTCAATTCAGGATTAGTAGTTCATGAATTTATTGATGAGAATATAGGCGGAGGCAGTAGTTCAAGCCGAACATTAATCCGTTCATTTGCATTTTCGAATGCGGGGAATTTGTTTGCTTATTCGGTTGGCAATATGATAAAAGTTACAAAAACAGATCTGGTACTTGTTAATGTAACAAACACTGTTCAAAACATAGGCAATGTTCCATTAACCTTTATGTTGGATCAAAATTATCCCAATCCATTTAATCCGGCTACTATAATAAAATATCATTGTGCGAGAGCAGGTGATGTTTCCTTAAAGGTTTATGATATTCTTGGCAATGAAGTTGAAACTTTGATAAACAGTAAACAGGAGCCGGGAAGTTATTCTGTAAATTTTGATGGTTCGAATTTTCCAAGCGGTATATATTATTACAGACTTGTCGTAGACTCCTTCGGAGAGGCGGGTGATTATGTAGAAGTAAAGAAGATGACCTTACTTAAATAATTAAAGTAAGAAAACATATATAGTTTAAATTAGAATCATTGCCATTCACATTATTAAATTTTTATCAGCAGGCATATTAATAACGTCTGATGTTCCGTATACTTTCTAATATAATTTTTTGCTGTAATTATTTTAAAAGGATCAACTTATAAGTTTCTGAGTGATCTCCAGTTTCCATTCTGTAAAAATAAACTCCGCCTGAATAGGATGTTGCATCCCACTGAACTTCATAGGTTCCGGGATTTTTACTCTCATTAACAAGCGTCAAAATTTCTTTTCCAAGTAAATCATAGATCTTCAGCTTTACAAATGAATTTTGTAATATGTCAAATTTTATAGTTGTAATCGGATTAAAAGGATTTGGAAAATTTTGAAAGAGTTTAAATGATCCGGGTAAGTTTGAGTTAACATATGAGACAGATGTGATACCGCCGTTAGTAGTTCTAAGTATGTTTCCACCAATTCCAACTGTAGTTCCAACATTAGCATTAGAAAAATATACCCCATACAGATCATTGATCGTTCCGCTTTGTTGAGACGTCCAGGTAGTTCCTGCATTAGTTGTTCGCCTTATAATACCACCTGTACCGGTGCATACTGCTGTATTTGCATCAGTCATTGAAATGCTGAGTAAAGTAGCGGTGGTGTTGCCTAATTGGTTAGACCAGTTTGAACCGCCGTTAGTTGTTCTTGAGATTTTTCCACCGCTTCCAACAGCAGTTCCTGTATTGACATCAATAAAAGAAACTCCGTAAAGATTATTCGACGAACCAGTGGATTGTACTATCCAGTTAATTCCCCCGTTAGTTGTCCGCCTTATCAATCCGTTGAATCCGACAGCAGTTCCTGTATTAGCATTAATAAATTTCACACTTAGAAATGAAAGACTTGTTCCGGTACTCTGAGTTGACCAGTTTAATCCTCCGTTTGTTGTTCTCAAAATTGTTCCTGTTGTACCAACAACGGTACCGGTGTTAGCATCGATAAAATCTACGCTGTAGAAAAATTCAAACAATGCAAGCGATTGTGAAATCCAGTTTGTACCGCCATTAGTCGTACGTAAAATTGTTCCGGGTCCACCGGCTGCTACGCCTGTATTTGCGTCAATAAAATCTACTCCATAAAGTATGTTACCGGTGCCGCTATTTTGAATGACCCAGTTAGTTCCTCCATTAGTAGTTTTTACAATTGTTCCAAAATCTCCGACAGCAGTTCCGGTATTTTCATCAATGAAATTTACACTCAGGAGAATATTTGTAGTTCCGCCGGATTTCAATATCCAGTTTGTTCCCGAATTCGTAGTCCTGAGGGTTACTCCAAAATTTCCAACTATAGTGCCCACATTCATGTCGGAAAAACTAATGGAGTAAAGATCAAGATCTGTTCCTAATGCTCGCTGCGTCCAGGTCATTCCTCCGTTTGTCGTTTCGAAATAAGAACCGGTTTCGCCAACTGCATATCCTCTGTCAGCTTCATTAAGAAACACACTATTCACATCAGTTGTAATACCGGTCGTCGGCAATATCCAATTCTGACCGCCGTCAGTTGTGCGGCCTATCTTTCCATTTATTCCGGCAAACAAACCCGCTGTTTGGTTTGCAAAATTAACTGCACTAAGATCTGAAGTAGTACCGCTTGTTTGTATAGTCCAGTTTGTTCCACCATTTATTGTTCGGATAACACGGCCTCCCTGCCCTACGGCAGTTCCATTGTTTTCATCTGAGAAGTCAAGTCCATACAAATGATTTGTAGTGCCTGTTGATAGCTGGATCCAGTTCTGTCCTTTATTTGTGGACTTAAGAATAGTACCCGAAGCACCGCAGGCATATCCCGTCGTTAAATTTACAAATTGTATTGAATAAAGGTTAACAGTTGTTCCGCTGTTTTGACTTGTCCAGTTATTTCCTCCGTTCAATGTAATTAAAATTTTTCCAGTATTACCGGCTGCTAGCCCGGTGTTTGCATCTATAAAATGAATGCTGTGTAAATCAGTTGTAATTCCACTTGTAAGAATTTTCCATGAATCACCTCCGTCGGTTGTTTTGACAATTGTGCCTCCCAGCCCTGCAGCAAATCCTGTCGCGGGATTAACGAACTGAACACTTCGCATTGTACTGCCCTGAGGCAGTGGATTTTGCCATACCCATTGAGCATTTGCATTAATTATAGAAACTGTAATTATTAAAAATTGAGATAATAAATAAATTTTTTTCATTTCAAAGATTTGATTTAGTGAATAGACATAAATATTTTCTAAATTGACTTTCCCTTCATGTCTGATAACAATTTATCGAATTCAATATAATAAAAGCAACTATCATGTTCTTATCATTTCAGCTAGGATGGGACGGACAGATTACGGTGCAAATTTATATGATGCCATTCGATAAATATTAATTCCGCTTGATAATTCACCTGCATTAAAAATAATTGAATAAAATCCAAATTTTTGAGTTCATTAACAAGATTTCTTACTTCCCTGCCCTGTGTGTCAAATATAACTAATTATATTTTACCATTACAGGAGAAGATGTAAGTTTATTTTTGGTCAATGGATTAAAGAATTGGATAATTATCTAAAAGGTAAAATTTGTCCGGATGTTATATAACAATTTCACCTGTTAATTCATGATAATTAAAAATTCCATTATGAATCGATCTGTTTAACCTGTAATTATTTCTGCCTAATTAACATTACGGTCAGTAAACACTCTGAAATTCCCATACTATTACAGACCCGAGTGCAGTTCAATTTGAATTAGTTTTGCCATAAAACATTTCTTTTCAATGGAAAATCTGTATTACTAAGTTCAGCAACTTGTAGCCCACTGAAAAATGATACTCTATTTTTTAGTATTAAAGTATTAGTGCTAATTTACACGATAAGTATTAACTTTATTTGAATGTTAACATATCACAGTGCAAGCTAATTAGAGTCTTCACTGAATTTATAAAAAGCCAAGTGTATCTAATTGATCTCATGATTTATTGAGATTATTTGGGGAAAAGTCCTGTAATTATATGACATATATTAAGGAAGTAATATCTTAAAATATTAGGTTACAAAATTTAATTTCTTAACACATTTAATTAAACGGATGAAAAATTATATTACAGTTTCGAATTATAATGTTACCTATATTTGTAAAAATTTATTTGTGGATATTTCAATTATTAAAGAATGGTGCGAGCTTCTCTCTTATGCTGCCACAATAGTAGGTATTCCATTGGCAATATTTGTTTATTCAAAGGATAAGATCCTTGAACGAAAGAGAAAAGAAAAAGAAGTGTTATTCACCAGCCATACACTTTATGTAGATTACTTAAAACTATGTCTGACCAATCCTGAGCTCGACATCTTCAATTCTAACTTTAATAATAACTCATTTTCTGAGAATGAAAAGAAAGAAATAATCATTTTTGAAATTTTATTTACATACCTTGAAAGTACATTTCTTTACTACTCAGATCTTTCAGATGAGATCAAAATGAAAAGATGGGCAGGCTGGGAAAGTTACATTAAGGAATTTTCAGAAAATGATAACTTCATAAAAGCATGGCGTATGACAGAAGGACAATGGGATCTGGATTTTATGAATTTTATGAATAGACTACTTGTCCAAAAATAGTTGCCATGCCATTAAGTTATGCAGCAAAAGCTCCGAAGTCTTATTTTCTAGGCTCAAATGTATTTGAGATTTGAATTGAGACTTCGGAAGTTTCTCAGATTTACCAACTATATTTTTTTAACTTAATAGCATGAGTCAAATAAATACAGAACTCTTGCAGAAGATGCCGGCTATAAAATTAAAGATAAAGAAGACAGGGGTCTGTATTTTGAAATATTTAATAAATACATTAAGTAAATTTCTGAGCGGAGTCAAGGCATGAGTGTTATGCAACTTTGCCTTACTAAGGCAGTTAAATAAAATTCAATAAATTTCAGATTTAATTTAATAGAAAAGGCAGCTCATTTAAAAGGCTGCCTTTTTTATTTAAAATTGTTGAAAATTTTTTTAAAAAAAAGTTCAGACAGAATTGATCCGCCTGAACTTATAATAATTATCTGAAAATATTTTTATTTAACCAAAAGCATTTTCTTTGTAGCTGTTAATCCATCGGTTCTAAGTGTGTAAAAATAAATTCCCGAAGACAATGCAGATGCATCGAAGTTAATTTCATACGTTCCTGCGCTTCTGAAAGAATTGATCAATGTATTGACTTCTTTACCAAGTTCATTATAAACCTTCAAAGAAACATTACCCGATTTAGGAATGTCAAATTTAATATTCGTAGTAGGATTGAACGGATTAGGATAATTTTGTGCAAGAGCAAATGAATTAGGGATATTTGAAATTGTGTTTTCAGTGATTGCAGTGATAACTGAATAGTTTACGCTAAATTTAAATACCCCTCCACCATGCTGAATTAGTAAATTGGCTTTATCCATATAACTTATTCCGGCTGCTGGTGAACTTCCAACATTAACTGATGTGAAATTATCACCTCCATTTAAAGATACATATGCATTACTTCCATAAAGATCATAACAAATTGCAGTTGGGTCATCCCTTGCAATGTCAGTAGCCCAAAGGCTACCGGACTGATTCAGATCTGTAAAATTACTGCCCGCACTTGTACTTTTCCAAAAACTTCCTGAACTCCAAGTTGTATGATAAACTAAATTAACATTAAGTGGAGTTGTAGCAATCATAGGTATCTCTGAACCTGTTGTACTATTAACTAATGTCCAGTTTATTCCTCCATTAACTGTCTTCCATAATTTGCCGGTACCAGAACCGGTTACTCCATCTCCCACCCACATAACGTTTGAGTTACCATACTGTATAGCGACATCACAAGGACTTCTGAATATATTTCCGGGTTCACCACCGCCCAGGCTTGTCCAGTTATTTCCATAATTTGTCGACACCATCATAGAGTCACCATCAGGAGCTAAATATAAAGTATTAGGATTATTTGGATCAGCTTCCAAAGGCATACCATAAGAAGTAAGTGCTATTGGAAAGATTAAATCAAACCATGTAGTGCCGTAATTTGTACTCTTTATTACCCTTCCAGAGGTTGAACCTGAACCTTTAGTCGCAACCATTATATTTGTATCAAGTGGATTAACAAAAAAAGAATGACAATTTCCACCCGGTATGCCGCTGGATAAAGTCGTCCAGGTATTGCCTTTATCTAAACTTCTGTACAAAGTAGACCCTGCCAAAATAAATATTCCGTTTCTGTTTTGTGGATGCAGACAAAAAGGATTACCAATATTACCGGAAGTTGCTTGTTTTAATGTCCAGTTATAAGTTGCAGTTGCGCCTGCAGTTAATCCCCAATTTGTTCCGCCGTTTGTAGATCTTATAATTGCATTATTTAAACTGCTGACTGCAAATCCAATTCCATTTGCATAAACTATATCTACCAAGTTAGCAAGCATCGGATTCGGTTCAAAATTCAAAAATTCATTATTGCCATTAATATTATTTCTTATAAAACCACCGCCTCCGCAAACGTGAATATCATTAAATGATACACCGGTAATTCCTCTTATATCAGTATTTATTTTTGTATCAACATAATTCCAGGCCGATGCGGTTGATTTAAAAAGCAATGTTCCCCATTCTCCTGCAATTCCAATTCCGTCCGAATAAAATTTTGTATCAAGTAAATTTCTTGTTGTTGTGACTATCTCAGGAATCCAGTTTGTTCCACCGTTAGCCGTGATGTAAACTTTTCCATTATCTCCTACAACAATTCCGTTCAGAGCATCTTTAAAACTAACAGAATTTAATTTTATTCCTGCTGCAATGCCGGTGTTAGCCGAACTCCAGACTGCCCCGCCGTTTACACTCTTCATTAAAAGCCCGTTATCTCCGCAAATAAAACCAATATTTGCATTAACAAAATAAACTGAATTAACTGAAGTAGTAACACCTGTAGAATACGGTGTCATGAGAGGAGAAATTGTCGAAGATTTATAAACTTTACCGTTGTCAGTTGCTAACCATACATCTGTGCCTAAAGTAAAAACACTTTTAAAATTTATTCCTGTTTCTGTATATTTAGCCCAGGTATTTCCACTGTTATAAGAACGGAAAATATTTCCCTGATCACCTGCGGCAATTACATATACTCCATCCGCACTATACACACTATTGAACCCTTCTGCTAAACTCAGGCTAGTTGATAAAAATGAGAATGTAACAGCAAGGCATAAAAATTTTAATAAATTTTTCATTAAAAAATTTTTGATTTAAGATTATTTGAATTGATGTTTAATTTGTATACGATTTTGAGTTTTGAAACT
>JBDSYA010000317.1:0-4482 GCA_039925865.1 Ignavibacteria bacterium | reverse complement strand
AGCAAAGAAGCCTGAAACGAGGGCAGCAAGAATGAAAACAATTTTAGAGATGTTAAAGAAAGGCAATAAATTTCATGAGTAAATATGCAGCGTTTCTTCGCGGAATAAATGTCGGAGGACATAAGCCAGTAAAAATGGATGAGTTGAAAAAAGCGTTAGAACTAACCGGATTTAAAAATGTCAAAACTCTTCTTGCAAGCGGCAATATACTTTTTGAAACTTCAAAAATGCCGACATATAAACTTTCAAAAAAAATAGATGAGGCTTTAGAAAAAAAGTTTGAATTCAAAATTCCTGTAATCGTAAGGACATTAGAAGAGCTTCAGGAACTTTCTGATTCAGATCCCTTCAAGGGAATTGAAGTAACTCCTCAAACCCGGTTATATATTACATTCCTTTCTGAAGAAGTAAAAAGTAATTTAAAAATACCTTATGAATCTCCTGAAAAAAACTTTAAAATAATTCATGTGACAAAAAACGAGATTTGCAGTGTGTTAACTTTAACCCCGGAAAGTAAGACTGTAGAACTTATGGGAGTTTTAGAAAAAGAATTCGGAAAGAATGTGACAACACGGAATTGGAATACAATCATAAAACTTTTAAAATAATTTATTATTTATTAAAATTTATTAATGCTTGATGCATCAATTATTTAAAAATAGTTCATACAAATAATTATGAAAGAATTAATACGAATAAAAAAAATTGTCAGCGATCAATTTGACGGAGTTCCATGGCTAGATGTAAATATTGCCGATACAATAAGAGATCTATCCTGTGTGGATGCTGCTAAAAAGACAGGCGATCTGAATTCTATCTGGCAGATAGTAAATCATATGATCGAATGGAGAGAAGTTCTTTGGAAAAAATTATACGGCGATAAAGTTTTTGTTTCCGAAAATAATTTCATTGAAGATATTGAAGACACATCTCAAATTGCCTGGAAACAAACATTAGAAAGATTTGAACACTCTCAAAAAAATATATTAAAATTTCTTTCTATAGAAAAGGATTACGATTATGATAAAACATTTACAAACGGTAACACCTTTTATGAACACTTACTGGCAATCCTTCAGCATGACGCTTACCATCTCGGTCAGATTGTATTATTGAAGAAATTAATAAACAGCTAAGGTGCAAATTACTTTAATAGTTTTAAAAATCTGAATTACAATCGCACCGAATGAAATCGATTGATAAGATAAAAGAGATAAAGAGGAAATTGAAAAAAAGCAGAATAAGAAATTTTATTTGTAAGATGATAAATCACACTGATCAGTTTAGATGATTAAATTACTCCGGACAAATTCAGACAATCCTGATTTCAGAGAACTTATAAAGTCGCTTGACGAAATACTTCGCGAGAATGATGGTGAAGAACATTCCTTTTTTGCAAAATATAATACTCTGGACAACATTAAGCATGCAGTGGTTGCTTATTCGGACAAAGTTCCGGTTGGCTGTGGTGCATTAAAGAAATATACAGAGGATACTGCCGAAATAAAGCGAATGTTTATATGCGAAGAATCAAGAAGACAGGGAATTGCAAAAATAATTTTAAAGGATTTGGAGCAATGGTCTAAAGAACTGAATTTTTCTAACTGTATTTTAGAGACCGGAAAGAAGTTAACTGAGGCAGTAAATTTCTATAAGAGTTGCGGCTACAAAGTAATTCCTAATTACGGACAATACTCAGAAAAAGAAGCGAGTATATGTTTACAGAAAAGTATCTGACAAGATCACGGATTAAAAAAATATTAAAAAGTTATTCTTAAGCGAAATTACTTTATTGACTATAATCGTGAAGTTAACTAAGTTTTGATCTAATAAACTTAAAGGAGAAGTCATGACATTCAGATCACTTATGATCATTTTTGTTGTAACTGCATTTATTTCTAACATCTCATCAGCAGATGATAAAAGCAGAATTGACAAAACAAAATGGGCAGAACCACACGAAGCAAATCCAGTTAGTTTTGCTCCTTACGATCTTTCACCAAATCCCTCAATTTTTGACTTAAAGCTTGATCCCGGCTTTGCAACAGATTCCTATATAATCGGACCTGAGATCTGGACAGCGATCTCCGGATCATACGATTACAAAACAAATGGGGAATGCAACCACTATCTTCAGGTTGATCCTGTTAATAACTTATTGTTACATGCCATTGATGTAGTTGCCGATTCAAGTGAACCCGGCGGAGCTTTGTCAAGAAGGACTAAATATTCAGCTTCTTCTGACGGAGGACTTACGTGGTTTAACTTTGGCAATGTCCCGGAAATTCGTTCCGGCTATCCAGTTTTAAAATTAAGAAACGGTGCCGCTGTTATTTCCAGTCATGGATCTGTGAATGGTGTTATCAACACAAATTTATATGTTGACCTAGCACCGCAAGCGGGCGGATTTACTCAGTATGATGCAACAACTCCATTTTCCATCTGGCCTCAGATGGAGGTCCTGAGCAATGGAAATGTTGGAATTCTTTCACGTCCACAGCATCCGGCGGGTTCTGACTTCGATACAATTTTTTATCAGACCTGGAATGGTACAGCAATGGGACCGAAAAGCATTGCATATATTTCATCTCCTCCTTATCAAGCAACTGTCGGAACAAACGCGCGTTACCATCTTTTAAGCAATGGTGCTGGCAGGGTAACGATGGTGATCAATGGAACTTTAGAGGACGATACTTTAGGAAACAGTAAAGCATGGTCGAGAACTTCGCTCGATAATGGTGTTACATGGGGCCCGCTGGAATTAGTATTTACTCCGTTTTTGGAAAACGGTGTTGATACTGTAGGTGTAGCAGGCGGTTCAGACGCAATTTATAAACCTAACACAAATACTTGGCTATATTCTCTTACTGCAACAGCAAACGGTACTTTTGCAGACGGAAGAATTTATCTTATCAGAAGCGACGGCATGAGATCAGTGATAACAACTGCTGCTGCTGTAGGCGCGGCAACCAATATTGCAATGACGATGGCTTTCGTCTTTACTCTTGATCAGCCAGCTTTAGGTTATTCTTCTGACGGATTGGTTTTGTATTGTGTTTATTCAGTGGTGACAACTAACTTAGGTACAAGCGGATTTAATTCCCGTGATATTTATTATCAAAGATCACTTGATGATGGTGCAACATGGGGAACACCTGTTCGAATTACCAATACTCCTCTTATCGATGAGTGTTATCCTTCAATTTCAGTCTGGAACAGAGGCAACGGAGGAAACAATTATGATCTGAATTTTACGTACATGAAAGATCCGGGGGTAGGTCCCGCATCATTTAACGGAACCAGTCCAACTGCGCCCGCGAGCACAAACTTCCTGATCTACAGAAAGATTTCCGAAGCTAACGTAATTGGAATTTCAAATAATCAAATTAATGTTAACGACTACAAATTACTTCAGAATTATCCAAATCCATTTAATCCAACAACTACAATAAGCTATAATCTTATTAAAAGTGGAATTGTAACTTTAAAAATTTACAATGTGATTGGACGTGAGGTCACTACTCTTGTGAATGAATTTCAGCAGTCCGGTCTTAAAGAAATAAACTTCAACGCTGCAAATCTTACAAGCGGAGTTTATTTTTATTCAATAATAACTCCGGGATTTTCTGACATAAAAAAAATGATGCTGATTAAATAACATCAATATTGTTCTAAAATTAAAACCCTGTTATCTGTTAATTTTAATATAGCAGGGTTTTTCTTTAACGATTTATACAAAAATTTAACCAGTGCCTCTGTTATAAGGGATGATCTTATCCCATTCATCTGCACTTGACCGGGCAACAACAGCAACTACCGGGTCAGTATCGCTCATATTAAAAACTTCATGCGGGACACCAGGTTCTATAAAAATAAAATCACCTTTTTTGTTTTCAACTATTTTTTTGCAGCCGGGTCCGTATTCGTGCCGGACTTCTCCTTCTAATATGTATAACATAAGCTCAAAGCCGTCATGAATGTGCGCATAGGCAATTCCACCGGGAGGGATCGTTGCAACATTCATTGAAAGAGCTTTAGAGTCCACATTTTTTGAAGACATTCCAAGCTTGTAATGAATGCCATTCCAGTCACGGCAGTTGTTACTTCCGCGAATGACGGTTATTCCGTCACCCTTCTCAACATTCTGAGTAAGGTCTATATCTTTTGTTTGCATGATAAAAATTATTTTCGGTATTTATAAATTTACTTTAAGAAAAACTTTAACATCATTTCCAATACTTTCAATATAAATTCAATATCATTTTAAGTATAAGCCCTATACTTAAAACTTTAAATGCAGAATTTATAGGCGAGTTCTTTTAAATAACAATGCTGTCCAAATTGATTTTCTACTTTATGATTTATTTGTTTTACTATTCAAAAATGAAATAAAGTCCTTTGAACAAAAATGAACCCTTAAACTTTTTTTTACCACAAAGTGCACAAAGAAGACGCAAAGAACGCAAAGATTAATAATGAAAA
>JBDSYA010000316.1:0-5919 GCA_039925865.1 Ignavibacteria bacterium | reverse complement strand
AGCGGACGAAATTGAAAAGAAAAATTTTCAATTTTAAAATCCATCGTTTCGGAAGGATGTTATTAAAAATATATTATTAAAAAAAATTGTCCTTTACACCACAATATCTGAATTTATATAATTCCGGAGAGCTTACAATAAGAGCAGAAACGCTTGAAGCCATGCTTGCTGATTGTAAAATTTGCCCTAAAGATTGTAAAGTTAACCGCATCAAAAATGAAATAGCCGCATGCTATTCGGGTTATAATCCTGTTGTATCTTCTTACTGTGTTCATTACGGTGAAGAGCCGGTTCTCGTGGGTTCAAAGGAAACAAGTAATGAGAATGGTGTTGGAAATATTTTCTTCGGTAATTGTAATCTTCGTTGCGTTTATTGTCAAAATTATGAGATCTCACAAAATCATAGAACTGAAATTAAGAATGAAGTTACGATCGAAAGGCTTGCTGAAATGATGCTCGAACTTCAGGATAAAAATGTAAATGCAATTGGATTTGTATCTCCAACACACTTCGTTCCTCAAATAATTCTAGCACTCAATCTCGCTGCAGGTAAAGGTTTGCAGCTTCCTTTAGTTTACAACACAAATTCATACGACTCACTTGAAGTTTTAAAACTTCTTGACGGCATCATTGATATTTATCTGCCGGATGTAAAATATTCCGAAGATGAATACGGATACAAATATTCAAAGATAAAAAACTATGTGCATCATTCGCGCGAAGCAATAAAAGAAATGTATCATCAGCTAGGAAGTGATCTTGTGATTGAAAACGGTTTGTTGAAAAGAGGACTGATCGTAAGACATTTAATTCTTCCAAATGATATTGCAGGAAGCTATGACACATTGAAATTCATTTCAGAACTTGATTGTAAAATCTCACTTTCAATTATGTCGCAGTATTACTCTACACACAAAGCATTATCAATTGATCTGCTTTCCAGAAACATTCGTGAAAGAGAATACGAAAAAGTTCTTGACTGGATGGACGAACTGAATCTGGAAAATGGTTTTATTCAGGAGTTTGAATCTGAAAGTTATTACAGGCCTGAATTTAGTGACAGGGAAGAGCCGTTTAAGAGGTAAGATCTAATCCGGTAATTTTTTAAATACTTCAATAAATTTTTTCAATTCATTTTCAGATAATTCCCAAGCTTAGTTATTACAATTTCCTTTTTTAAAGTTAACACTCTATCAACTTTTATTACGGATTTAGATCTTAGATTATTGACTTTATCAGGCTCAATTAGAATTTCATTCTGAGATAGGTCCTCGGGAATCACTGAACTCAGGGCCGAAACTATTACATCTTTGTATTTATCTTTTGTCAGTGAAATTACTACAGCAGGTCTCACTTTAATATTTGTCAATTCCGAAAAAGGAAATGGGACAAGAATTATGTCACCCTTTTTCATCTTTATCTCTCAAAATATAATCCTGATAAAGGTTTTCTTTTTCATTATTCCAGAAATCAAAAGCATCCGGTTGCGAAGAAAAATCACGCATTTCTTCATCACTTTTAAATTCTTCAATAAGAGTAATCAGAATTTTATATTTTTTATTTTCGGGAAGTTTTTCTAACGGGATAATTTTATTTCCGTCATAAATTCCTTTTATCGCTATCACTTTAGTTAAACTATTGTTTGAAAAAAGTTTTTATGAATTTAGTAATTCCTCAAATTAATTAAAACCGCAAATACATTAACACATATTTTCAATCACAAATCTCGCATCTTGCAAAGTCTGAACCGTTTAAGAGGTAGCTCATTTAATTAAAAGCATTTTTTTAGTTGCAATAAGTTCACCGTTGCCGAATAGCGAATAAAAATAAATACCACTTGCAAAATTGCTTCCATCAAACTCAACTTCATATTTTCCTGCATTTAATTTTTCATTAACCAAAACTGCAACTTCTTTACCTAAGGCGTCATAAACTTTAAGCGAGACGTAATTCGCCTGCCCCTTGGGAGTAATTCGTAATTCGTAATTGATCTTTGTTATCGGGTTGAACGGGTTCGGATAATTCTGACTCAAATAATAATCATCAGGAACATTCTGCGAAATATTATTTATTCCAATTACTACATCTTCAAAACAATTATCGTAATATTGCTTTGCCGTAACAGAAGTTTCTCTTAGCTTTGTAATACTGTTTATATTGCTGCTTCCTCTTGCGATCACCTGCGCAATAACGATCACCTGTGTGTCGCCGGGATTAATGTTCATTGGGCCAAAGCCCTGAAAAAATATTGCATTACTTCCTAAAGGCGGATATATCCAGCCATTATTTGTAACAGGATCACCTGAATAGACAAATTTTGTTGGCTGATTAGTGGTTGGATTTATATATTCATGTCCTGAATTGCGCAAACCTCTTAATGCATTGTAAAGCTCATTATGATTGCGAGGCTCGGCTGTGTCATCAGTGAATACAACTGTAGAATTTAATTTTACTTCTTTAAAACCTACCTTTATTCTTTTTCTTCTCCCTTCACAATAAAAGATTGTATCATTTAAATTTCCAGTAGTAACCAATGGAGATCTGATTATCATAAGTCCAACAGCAGGAGGAGCATTACCATAACTCGGATCATTTTCAGGAGAATTATAAGTATATGCGAGATTTAAATTTGTATCTATTCCTGAGGCATCGTCGGATGCACCTCCTACATCATCGTCACTGTAAAAATTGATATAAGCATTAGTCCACTGGAAACTATTTCTGTTAATAATTCTGAATTCCTGATAAATAACATTTTTTAATTCTTCTGGCTGGTTAAAGGAAAAGTTGATTTGTTTAATGTCTGCTTTTAAAGGTGCGGTCCTGCCGGGAAGATGTATGTGTGACTCAGGATAACTATCCGTATATGAATAAAACATTGTTTGATTTGCATAGTCAATTGGTTTATATGCATTGGCAATTGAGTCAAAAAATACGGGGGCACCCTGATCTGAATTTCCAATCAATGAATTAGGCCATTTAATTCTTTCCGAATCATTAACATTATAAACCATTTTATATATTTTATAATCAGGATTTCCATAGCCCATAGGTTGACCTTTTATATCAGTACATCCCGGCAAAAATTCAGAACGGTTGTTTGTAATTGCAACCAATGTATCTGCATTTACAATTGCGCCTAATAAAATACCCGAGCCCCATCTTGCCCTTAATCCTGTACCTTTAGGCCATTCAAAACCTGCATCTTCATCGGGTTCATTATTGAAAATTCCATTATTAAAATACCAGGTACTAATATTATTTGAATTGAGATGCTGACTATCGAAAACAAAATGTGTCGCTTGCAAACTCTCCTTATTCTTAAATGCTGATAAGGCTATAAGAATAATGCAAATAAATAATATTGTTTTAGTTTTCATTAATCTTTTATTTTAACTTTTAAATCCTTATGTCGAATCGAGCTTGACTCATTAAACTTCAACAGCGTCTTCATAAATTGTCTGAAGCGAAATCCTCAGGATTTTAGTATTTACAGAATGTCCGAAGCATGCTGCGGCGGTAGATTTCGTAATATTAGTTCTTAAAATAATGCTCCTAATAATTCTGAAAATTCTTTAATCCTGCAAATTCTGATTCAGACAGTTATCTGATCTATTTCACCAACAACATTCTTTTCGTCTCCATAAGGTTCTCATTGATATAAAGCGAATAAAAATAAATACCACTTGCAAAATCACTTCCATCAAACTCAACTTCATATTTTCCTGCATTTAATTTTTTATTTACCAATACCGCAACTTCTTTACCTAATGCGTCATAAACTTTAAGCGAAATAAAACTGCTAATTGATAACTGACTTGTGCCAATGGTATAATTGATCTTTGTAACCGGGTTGAACGGATTCGGATAATTCTGACTTAAATAAAAATTATCAGGAACATTCTGCGAAATATTATTTATTCCTATTACTACATCTTCAAAACAATTATCGTAATATTGTTTTGCGACAACAGTAGCTTCTCTGAGCTTTGTAATACTGTTTATATTACTGCTGCCTCTTGCGATCACCTGCGCAATAACGATCACCTGTGTATCGCCGGGATTAATGTTCATTGGTCCGAAGCCCTGATAGAATCGCTTGTCATCGCCTCCAAAATTGATCCATCCTGTATTGGTAACCGGATCTCCTGAATAAACAAATCTTGTAGGTTGATTTGTAACAGGATTTATGTAAGATGTTCCGTCATTTTTAAGACCTCTTATAGCATTATATGATTCTCTGTAGTTCCTTGGCTGCCATGAGTCATCATGATAAATTGCTGTCGAACCAAGTTTTATTTCTTTATACCCGACTTTAATTCTTTTCTTCTTTCCTTCATAATAAAATACCGAATCATTGCTATTCCCTGTAAAAATCAGAGGAGATCTTATCACTGCAAAACCGACAGCGGGAGGATTTGGTCCATAAATTCCGTCATTGTTTGTGGAATTATATGTGTACGCTAAACTGAGATTTGTATCAACTCCTTCTGCATCGTCACTGGCACTTCCTAAATCATCATCAGTATATAAATTAATAAATGCATTATTCCAAACGGATGTGCTTCTGTTAATTATCCTGAATTCCTGATAAATAATATTTTTTAATTCTTCGGGCTGATTAAAAGAATAATTGATTTGTTTAATATCAACCTTTAAAGGATCTGTTCTTCCCGCGTAATGTGTATGAGACGATAAATAGCTGTCTGTATAGGAATAAAACATTGTTTGATTTCCGTAATCAATTGGCTTATAAGACAAAGTTAATGAATCATAATACACAGGCGCTCCCTGATCTGAATTTCCAAGCAATATATTAGGCCAATCGATTCTGTCTGAATCATTTATTCCATAAACCAATTTATATAGACGGTAGTCTGGACTTTCATTCCCATTAGGCATCCCATTATTATCAGTGTAACCAGGCAAATATTCTGAATCATAATCACAAACAGTAACCAATGTGTCCCCGTTTACTATCGCCCCAATTAATGAACCTGAAGAAAATCGCGCTGTCTTATTCTCTCCTCTTGGCCATTCGAACCCACCACTACCAAATCCTGCATGTTGATTGAAAAGTCCATTATTGAAAAACCATGCTGCGATACTATTTGAATTAAGAATTTTAGCATTTGGTGTAAGATTAATGTTACCTGTGAAAAATATTTTGCCGTTATCACCAACTAAAAAACATTTGTCAATATTTGTTTTTAAAATAGAATTTAAATTTTCAGTTGTGTTAATATAAATTGATTGAAAGTTACCATAATTATAAAGTATTGTACCGTTCGATCCGCACAATGTATATCTGTTGTCATAATTATCCAAGCCGTACAAATTATTAAATGTCCCGGTCTTAATTGTAAAAATATTATTCCCGTTAATTTGAAGTGCAGTTCCGCTATCTCCAAGTATAAAACCATTTGCACTTGAAATGTAATTTAAGTGATTGGTCGTTGGGGAGATCATCCGGTTCCAGTTAATTCCGGAATCAGTACTTCTTAGTATAGTCCCACTATTTCCAACTATGGTCATGTATGTGATCGAATTGAGATCCGCAGTATCAATTTGAGAAGATACCCATGCACCGTCTGTCAATTTTAGAAATGTACCATTTTCACCAACTGCAATAACTCTCATACCATCCGAATTAATTATTCGCACATCATTTAATGTATTTGTAGTTCCTCCGGAAATTATTTGCCAACTGTTTCCTCCATCCGCTGATCTTAATATTGTTCCATTTGAACCAACTACGTAACCTGTATCGGAGTATCCTATATCAATAGCATTCAGGTCAGAAACTGTGTTGCTGTTTATCTTTTCCCAAATCAGTCCCTGGTTATTACTTTTCAATATTATTCCTTCATCGCCAACAATAAATAAAGCTTGACCTGAAGGTGTTGACTTGGAAAAAAT
>JBDSYA010000315.1:0-3001 GCA_039925865.1 Ignavibacteria bacterium | reverse complement strand
ACAGATGAATTATTATTAAAAACGTAAACTCTCCCTTTTTGCTGAACAACAAAAATTCTGTTTGTACTGTCATTAGGAGTTGCAATTTCTACCGGATAGGAAAAGACGGTTAAATTAGGAAATGCGGAATTTAAAATATATTGGGAATATCCGTTTGATGATTTGAAGAATAAAATCATAAAAAAAAGAAAAAGAATTTTCGATTTTGACATAATCAAGCTTGATAAGGACTAAATTAATATAAATGGCAGATAAAAATATATGAATATCATTTTTTAAATGATATAATAAAATGAACAATTCTCTTTTGCTCTTTTAGGATCAATTGACATATTATTGAATGATAACCGATACAGCAACTGTCTACCTGAGAAGTGCTACTTCGCCATAGGCAATAATAGAATTTTCGAGATATATTGAGACCTTCAGGTATAGGAATTTTTATTTTTTCTCACGTTACCAACGGAACGAATTATTCCATCGTTTTAAAACATAGAAATTCAATTGAAACAAGGAGCAACGCCGGAAATGCTTTCGCATCCGGTTCATTATCTTATAACTTTACACCTGCTGCAAATACAGCATACGGTGGATAATGATCTCTGAATTTCATAACGGGTTATTTGCAAACTGATGTTGACGGAAATAATTTCGTTGATGCAACTGATGCTGCAAATGCTGATAATAATTCTTTAAATTTTGTGGCAAGATCACGCCTTAAGTAGTTTGAAATTATCAGACAGATAATAAAATTTGTAACTTATAAATTGTAATTAATAACAAATTAAAACAAATAGTTTATAACTTTGAGAAAAGCCGGTTGAGAAATCCTCCGGCTTTTTTTATTGTAAAGATTTCACTTTAAGAAAGATTGCTATATTTAAAATTTCAATTTTCCGATACATCCATTGCGACACAACTTTCAATCTTTTTATTTCATAAAAACCATTTATTAATTTGAATCAAATACTGATTATGTTTACTTTAAAATAATTCATAAAATTAAATTATCAAGGAGACAAAAATGAAAAGAATATTAGTACTATTCTTCTGTTTCATTTCAGTTACTACTTTTTCACAAAACATAACCAACACCCTTGGCGCAAACGGAGTATTTACAATCAAGGATGGCTCAACTAATTTTCTGACTTTAAGCCAGTTAACAGGACAGGTGAATATACTCAATACACTCAGGCTTGCAAACACAACGAGCTCAACACTTGGCGTTTTATTTAAAGGGACGGACAGATTTTTGCATAACTATGGAACAAGCAATACATTCCTGGGAATAAATTCGGGTAATTTTACAATGACCGGCTATGATAATACCGGCTTTGGGTCGTATGCTTTATTGTCAAACACATCCGGATATTCTAATACTGCTTTAGGAACTCAGTCATTATTTTCAAATAACGGAGGCTGGGACAATACTGCCTTAGGAAATTACTCTTTATATTCAAACTCATCAGGTTATCAAAACACTGCCTTAGGAAGTCAATCTTTATATTCAAATATTTCAGGAACTGATAATACAGCTGTTGGACGACTTACTTTAGGAACCAATACAACCGGAAGTTCAAACACTTCTGTTGGGAATTTATCTTTATTTTCAAATGACATTGGTAGTTTTAATACTGCTGTAGGATTTAACTCTTTGAACTCCAATACAAGCGGCAATCAAAACACAGCCGTAGGATTGAGTGCTTTACATTACAATTTTTCCGGTAGTAATAACACGGCAGTAGGAGAAACTTCATTATTTTTCAACTCTACAGGTAATGAAAATACGGCTTTGGGAAAACTAAGTGGTGTTTTTCTTACCTCCGGCAGTAACAACACTTTAATCGGATACTTTTCACAACCCAGTTCAGGTACAGTATCAAATCAGATAACGCTTGGTGATGGAAATATTTCTTCACTTCGCTGCAACGTGCAGACAATTACAAGCTTGTCTGATAGGAGAGATAAAAAGAATATTACAGATCTACCACTCGGACTGGACTTTTTAATGAAAATAAAACCGCGACTTTTCAATTGGGATAAGAGAGAGTGGTATGATAATAATATTTCAGATGGAAGTAAAATGAATGAAGCGCCGACAGCAGGATTTATTGCTCAGGAGCTTGATGAAGTTCAGACAACTGAAAATGCCGAGTGGCTGAATCTTGTAATGAAAGATAATCCTGAAAAGATGGAAGCGACGTCGGGAAATCTTTTACCGGTGATGGTGAAGGCGATTCAGGAATTAAAGACAGAGAATGATTTACTAAAACAGAATAATAATAAGCTATCTTCCGAAGTAGAACTTCTAAAAGCAATGAATGAAAAGATTGTTAAATTGGAAAAGATAGTTAATGAGCTGACTTCTGTTAACCATGATTCAAACAGCGAGAAATCTGTAACTAAAATAATTTCTCATACAGGAGATGTAAAATGAAATCCATAATTTACCTTACAACTTTATTGTTTTTGTTAACATCAATTTTATATGGCCAAAGTGTACTTGATTATCAAACCGGAACAGATATTCAAATTCAGGCAGGTGCGGATGTCTGTGCTGATGATGTTAATATCAACGGTACTTACACAATAGCCGGTACAATTTGCGGAGGCACGGCTTACTTTTTAAGTCTTACTGCATTGATACAAGGATTTTATAATCCTTCAACAAACTTTATGATAACCGATACAGTAACTGTCTTCCTGAGAAGTGCAACTTCGCCATATGCAATAATAGAATTTTCAAAAAATATATTGAGCCCTTCAGGTATAGGAACCTTTATTTTTTCTAACGTTACCAACGGAACGAATTATTACATCGTTATAAAACACAGAAATTCAATTGAGACATGGAGCACGACCGGAAACGCTTTTGCATCAGGATCATTAGCTTATAACTTTACACCTGCTGCAAATACAGCGTACGGAAATAATCAGATACAGGTAGATATTTCACCTGCGCGATTTGCTGTTTACAGCGGCGACGTGGATCAGGACGGAG
>JBDSYA010000314.1:0-3208 GCA_039925865.1 Ignavibacteria bacterium | reverse complement strand
TTTCCAGTAAGGCCGTATGACTTCCCGCTTCAAATATCCTAATTCTTTGACTGCAACTTTCTTCTTCACATAAAAAAAAAGAAGCAGCTCATTTATTACTTTCAGAAACCCATATTTTTTGGCGCGTTTCATTCCATATTGAAATCTACCCTTCCATGTTTTCCTCCACGTTGCTGAATCAGACCATACTACTCCTCCAAGCTCAGTATTATGTGCTAACCAGTCAACTACAATTTCGTCAAATTCATTTTTAGAACCAATAAAAACACTTTTCATTATTCGTATTCCAAAAATTATTTTTTTAAACTTAATAGTTCATTTGAAAAATCTTCAATGAGTTTATTCCTGTCAAATTTTTCCCGGGCAGAATTTCTTCCGTTTACGGATAATTTTTTTCTCAATTCGTCTGAACCTTTTAACTTTGAAATATTTTTTTTCAGCCCTTCAAAATCTTTTGGAAAAGACACGAGGCCCGAGCAGCTGTCATTAATAATTTCAGCTCCTTCTCCTGAGCCCGAGAAAAGCACCGGCAATCCGGCTGCCATTGCTTCGTATATCTTTGAAGGTACCGCTCCATAGATATTATTCACTAAAGGTATGAGTGCGCAGTTGTGTTTTGAAAGAAGTAAAGGTATCTCATCTCTTTTGACACTCCTATGCAAAAATATATTTCTTCTTGGGTTATCTATTAAGTAAAGTTCCAGAGAAACTTTTTCCGCTCCTTCGCCATAAATATGAAGTTCAGCACCGAGTTCCTTGAAATTAATATTTTTAACAATGTCAGTAATTCCCTGAGCAACACCTATCAATCCGGCATAAATTATTTTTATATTTCCTTCACAATTTTCAGACTGATTATGAGTATCAAATCTCTTTATGTCAACTCCGTTCCGGAAAAGATAAACTATTTTTCCACCCGAATTTTTTATGTGTGTTACAATTTCATTAGACTGCCCCGTGCAGAGAAAAGATGTTCTGTAAAGTGATTGCTCAAGTTTTTCCAGCTTCCTATATATGAATCCCTGACTTATATAACCCAATTCCTTTGCTGACAGCGGCCATATATCGGAGACATTCATGATAGTTTTTGATTTGCTGAGCCATGACAGGATCTTTCCGCTGTATGCTAAAGTCAATGGAGGACTTTCTACAAAAAAAAAATCCGGCTTGTATTTTCTCACAAAAGATAAACTGAATAAACAGGTAATAGAAAATGAAAGCATTGAAATTATTCTTGGGATTATCTTTGTTGAGTTAGACGCGAAGATCCAGTATCTGATCGTTTTGATTCCTTCCTGTAAATCTTCTGACTTAAATTTTCCTTTGTAACCTTCAAAGATCTTACCTTTTGGATAATTTGGCATTGCAGTAATCACCGTTACATCCCAGCCTTTATTTTTAAAACCTTTCGCAAGTTCAAGTAATCTGTTTTGAGGCGCACCCATCTCAGGTGAAAAATACTGAGTTAATATAATTATCTTCAGGCTCACTTAAGATGTGAATGAAAATGTTTCATCTTTCCTGCCTTTGTTCTTTCTATCTTACTGACCCTGTTAACTCGAAAGCTCAGCCCCGGCTCAAGATACTTATCCATTTTTTGCTGGATCAGTTTCTTATCTTCTTCTTTTATATCTTCATCAGACACAACATCAAAAATAAATTTATCAATATCTGTCTGCCTGATAATAAATTCTCTTAGTATGCCGCTGCTTTCAAGTACATCACGTGTTATAAAATAAAAAGTAACACCGGAAGATTTTTTTCCGCTCGGCAGCATTATAATGTCATTCACTCCGCCAAGTAATTTTATTATTTCAATTTTATCACTTCCTGGCTTTATCTCTGCCTTGTCACCTATCTCATACCGGATAAACGGCATGGCCTTATTGTGAAGAGCAGTCAGAACAATTCTTCCTTCGCCCCCGGTTATCAGCTGATCCCCGTTATCATCCAGTATTTCAATGTAAATATTTTCTTCGGAAAGTTTCCAGTTTCCTTCCATATCTTCAAATGCTATCAGATCAACTTCCGATGTACCGTACTCATTTATTGCCTGAACTCCGAATGCTTTATTAATTATTTTTTTATCATCATCAGTGCAGTTCTCCGATGTCCCAATGCATAGCTTAAGTGTCGGGCAAACATCTTTTAATAATATTTTTTTCTTAATCAGAAATCTTGCAAATAATACTATTGAATTTGTGTATCCGTAAACGTAATCAAATTTTATTCGTCTGAATTTTTCAAGAAATATTTCAAGCATTTGATCAGACAGATCAAACACGGGAAACCGTACCCTGTTGGATAACAGATCTTTTGTCTTCTCAATTATGTAATCCTTTTTTTCCAATGGGATACCATAAAACCTCGCCTGTTTTGAATCTAGACTTAGATTATAATATCTATACCTGTCCTTTATTAAAGCCCATGTCATTGCATGTGAAAATTTATCTTTTGCATAACTAAACGGATGTCCGGAAGAACCTGAAGTATATCCTCTGTATATATTTTTGTTTTCAATTCCGTCAGAGATAAGTTTTTTTTCCGAGCCCTGATAATCACTTTTTACAAGTACTGGAAGATCATCCCATCTGTCAGGAAGCTTATTGCCAACTTTGTTTCTATAAAATTCATTATTTGCAAAATGATATTTTACAGCTTCCCATCTTTTTTCTACATGCCATTTTTTAAAATCTTCTTTAGAGAGTGATTGAATTCGTTTCAATTCATTCTCAGCTTTTTGAAGTGGAAAACCTTTTAGTTTCAGACTTAACTCTAAAAATGACATCTTGTCTTAATTAACATTGGCCCTATCATAAGGATCAATTAAATTAAACCATTTATTTTTTACTGTATCCCAATCGAAATCTTCTACCTTTTTCCTGGCTTCTGTTGTGATATTTTTTACCAATTCACTGTCAGAAATTAAATTTTCTATCTCTTCAACAAATTTATCCGCATTGTCAGGAGGCACTAACATTCCATTTACCCGATGCTCCACAAGGTAAGGGATGCCGCCGACTTTTGTCGAGACAACCGGCATGCCCAGAGCCATTGCTTCTATTACACTTACAGGATGATTATCAAAGTCGGTTGTATTAATGAAAATATCATAATCTTCTGAAAGTGTTATCCACTGTTTCTTGGAAAGTTTTCCTGTCAGCTTTAAAGAATCACTGATCCCGTACTCATTTGCTTTGTCAATAAC
>JBDSYA010000313.1:0-10536 GCA_039925865.1 Ignavibacteria bacterium | reverse complement strand
CAATTGGCTTCTCACTGGCCATTCCTGATATTAATCAGGCGATCAAAGGTTTGAATGGTAAACTTTTTCCATTTGGTATATTTAAATTTCTTGCTAATAAAAAGAAGATCAATCAGCTGCGTGTTATAATTATGGGCGTTAAGAAAGAATATCATAAGAAGGGTATCGATGCAGTTTTTTACCGAAATGTTATTAAAGCTGGCAATAAAGGAAATATACGCGGTGCAGAAATATCATGGGTGCTTGAGGATAATCTTGCTATGAAGCAAACGGCCGAAAAGCTTGGGGCGAGGGTGTATAAGACTTACAGGATATATGATAAGAGCCTTTCTTAAAATGAAAATTTAAAAATGAAAATTTAAAAATTCAATTTTAAAATTAAAAATATTTTATCCACTCAAATAATTACTCAAAACCGTAAATTAACCTTTAAAAATAAATTAGAGTTATGAGATCTTTACTTATTCTGACTCTATTTCTTTTCTTCAGAAGTTTACCTGTTTACCCTCAATGGACAGAAATGAGCGGGCCAAATCAATTAATATTATTTTCAGTAGCCGCCTCCGGTACTAACTTGTTGGCAGGTACTGATCAAAACGGGGTCTTCGTATCAACAGATTTGGGTACTACTTGGACTCAATGGAATTATGAATTTGATCAAATACGTGATTTTGCAGTTTCAAGTGACTACACTTATGTTACATCAAGCAGACATGGACTTTACAAATCCGAGAATAATGGAATAAATTGGATTCGTAGTATTCCTTTTGACGTTGATGGATTATCTGTTGCATGCTTAGGTTCTAATATAGTTTTAGGGACTTATAATGGAGTTTTTTTATCATTTGACCAAGGATCGAATTGGACAAATACTTCATTTCTAAACAACGCAGCCTATGACTTACTTCTGACTGAAACACATGTTTTTGTTGCAACTCCAGTAAGAGGAATTTACTATTCAACAAACCATGGAATGAATTGGCTTCAGGGTGAATTAAATAACCAATCTGTAAATGCTCTTGATAAATATGAAGAAAAACTATTCGCAGGTACGGATACAAATGGAGTTTTTACTTCAATAAATAACGGGCAAACATGGAACCATACCTCAATGGATACACAAGAGGTGCTCACTATCATTCATCTCAACAATAATATTTTTGTGGGAACAGGTAGTGAAGGTGTTTACCATTCATCTAATGAAGGAGAAAGTTGGATTCAAATAAATCAAGGACTTTCAAATCTGAAAGTTCTTAAGTTAACAATTCTTGGAAATTATATCTTTGCTGCCACATATAGCCCAAATGTATGGCGCCGACCTTTATCTGAAATTATAGGAATTACAAATACAAATTCTGAGATACCTGAGAATTTCAAACTTCATCAAAACTTTCCAAATCCATTTAACCCAACAACAACCATTAGTTTTGAATTAACAAAAAGTGCGTATGTCGAGTTAACTGTAATTGACGTATCAGGAAAAGTGTGTAATACTCTGGTTAAAGAAGATTTGAATGCAGGCAGCTATTCAGTTGACTTCAGTGGAGCGGGTTTAGCAAGTGGAGTTTATTATTATAAATTAGTTGCAAGTAATCTTGAAAATGCACGGAACTTAGCTTCAGTTAGAAAAATGGTTTTACTGAAATAAAAATATTCAACAACACTCCTTCGCAGGGTTCCCGACGATAATTCATACAATCTGTAAATATTGGTTTGCGGAATAATCTCGCGAAGACAAAGTGTCAATTAAACTAGTTATATCTCTATCTTAAAATATTCATATAGTTTTCTATTAAACTCTATTTCACTATTAACTTCTGTAATTATTTTTTTATCCCCTTGAGTAATTGTTAATTTATTGTCATTCAAAGTAACCCTTCCTCCTTCTTTGGCAATTGAACAAACTCTTCCACGGGTAAAATGTGAATCGGGCGATGTCTGATGAAATTCATTCATTCCTTCAAACTCATTCCAGTCACGGTTATCTAATTTAAAAATGTATTCTCCTGAATAATCTGAGTTGTCAGCTGAACGTGACATCAAGAGGTAATCGCCGTTAACACTTTCATCCTCATATTTTGAAATTTTAAACCAGCCGTTAAGATTCTTCTGAGGTTTAATAAGAGCGATGGTAATCGGTTCAATAAAATTATCACCAAACCCTACATCAGCAAGCCATAAATCATCAAGTTCAATAACTAAAGCCATGTGATCAAACTCATCACCCCAACTGCCTTTACCGTTATTGACTCTCGCTGAAACCATTTTAACTTTATATCCCATTTCATTAAGCAAAGCATAAAAAATCCCGTTAAGCTCGTAACAATAACCGCCACGCTTGCTGCTTAAGATCTTCTCTTCAAGCTTCTCAGTATCAAGTATGATCTTTTTATTGGAATGAATATCGAGATTTTCAAACGGAATATTATAAAGATGATTCTTGTGAATTGATCTCAGATTGTCTAAGTTAGGACTCGTGCTGCCTTTGTAGTTTATGCGTTCTAAGTATTTATCGATGTTCAAAGTTTTATTTAAATTATTAAATTATAAATTAATTAACTTAAGTTGACCGCTTCATTCTTCAAGCAGATTTTTTTGCCACGAATTGCACGAATTGAAGAGAATTAATAAAAAATATGTTTTTTGAAATTCGTGTCAGGATTTAACATTCAAGTTATAAGCGGTCAACTTATATTAATTAAATTAATTTATTTTAGGTCACTATGTGATTCCTCAAGCTGTAGCTTAATTATTCTGGATGTTACTGCGCCTTCCGTCCTTCCGAAATGTTTCGCCATACTGCTGACGCTTAAATTTTGTAAATACATCTTTGTCAGTTCTTCATCAGCTTTTTTATTCCAGGCAGTGTAAGCAGCTTTGTGTACTACGCGGACACGATCATAAGAATATGAAGGAACGTTAAGTTTCTTTTTCTTTTTGTCTTTGACGTACTCAGATGTGTCCTTATAATACTTCTTTGACTCGGCTTTAACGATCTTTATATGCGGAGAGGCTTTCACATTTGCAGGCATCAATGTTTCAGGAATGTAAACAATATTTTTAGTTCTGGTAACAGCAACGTATAATAAATTGATCTCTTCATTAAGCCTGGAAATATTAAGTTCATCATGCCTTGTCTCGTTCAGAATTTTCTCAAGACCTTCCGCGGTTATAAAGTCATTAACTATATGAACAACATCATACTCCATTCCTTTGCATCTGTGGACAGTTGAAAAAATAATTTCTGCTTTATGCTTGTTATTATTATCAACGTGTTTGTCTTTTATTTTTTTAATAATTCCCGGAATGTCATTGCCATACTTTTTCACTATATCAACAAGCATTGAGAACTGCGAGTCTTCAGTTTTATTTATAAAATCCTGAAGCTCTTTCATGTCTTTCATTTGCTTTACCAGCTTATCCCTTATTAGTTTATGCCTGCCGTTGAATAAATTCAGGACATCATAAAGTGATGCGCCATCATCTGCATAAGTGTAGGAATTAAAATTTCCTTCAAAGTATAAAGAACCGGATTTCTTCTTTTCTGTAACAAACTCTATAGCTTTAAGCAATAACCCAAGATTAGTTCTCCCAAGTATGGCTTTAACATTTTCCTGTTTTGAAGAGACAATTCCTTTGATCGGAACGGGCGCATAATTTGTTATTTGTTCCTTAAGTTTCAAAACACCCATCGCAAGGTCTGCAATGTCCTGACTGAACCTGAAGCTTCGGGTGAGATTATATGTTTTGAAATCTGCTTTCTCAAGAGAGTTAACTGCGTAACGCCAGCCGTATATCTGCTGATGAGTATCACCAACTATTACTTTCACAGCTTTTTGTTTAAAGAAAATGTCGAGCATTGCAGAGGAAGCGTCCTGACCCTCATCAAATAAAATATAATCAAAATTCAGAATTGGTTCCGACAACTGGAATTTTTTCAGATAGAAATCATGAGTGATCTCAATTTCACAGTTGTTCATTTTTCCTAAAAGAAGTCTTGTCTGATCTTCGATGTAACTATAATATTTTGCGACAAAAGCTTTGGCAATTGGATCAGAAACAACATCAACATAATTCAGTTCACTTACTTTTTTACAAGCACTATTGCAGAAATATGAAATAAATTTACTTATATGATTTGCAATAATATGTTCACCGTGCTTTTCACCGGCTAATCTCAGACCGAGGATAGTTGCTATTTCATGAGACTTGTAGGGGTGAGGTTGCACTTTATAATTGCTTCCATAAACTATATACCTGTAAGCAAGTGAATGTGCAGTTTCAACCGTTACATTCTTTAAGCCTTCATCTTCAAATTTCTTGACAGCTTCCATTCTTACTGATCTGTTAAAAGCGAGATATAATATTTTGCTTCCTGCAGGACGAGCCTTGGCATACTCGACAATGGTAGTAGTTTTACCTGAACCGGCGACTGCGTTTATTTTAATATCACCGGTAGAATTAATGATGTCATATTGTTCGTCAGTAAGATTCAATGTTACTTTTGTTGGATTTGTAAAATTCGGGTGAAATTAAATAAACATTGAAGAAATTACAAAGCAGATTTAGTGGATAGATGCTATTAGATATTATTAGATATCAATTATTGCTATGTTGTTTCTATAGTGATGTACACTGATTGATGCAGGGTCTAAAGGAAAGTCTTAATGACCATTGTTTAAAAGTATAAACAAATTTTGTCATTCTGAACGAAGTGAAGAATCCATTAAAGCGATGTGATTTGATCCTTCGCTATGCTCAGGATGACAAAACAATGACATACCTAAACTGTAACATTATAATACAGCTACAAACACTGAGCACCCATTTTCTTCAAACCAAATATCGCAAAAAGCAACCATTCGATACTTTTATTTCGGCTGATCAGAAATATTAGGAAATTGTTAATTGAAAGAAAATTCATTTTGATACTTTATCTAATCAGCAAATGGATAAAGGAAAAAGTTTAAAGGTAGAAATATCAAACGGTAAAATTGAATGGATTGAAAAACAAAGGCAAATAGTATATTGATACCTACTTTAAATTTCTAAAGATTATCCGTGTTGTCAGGACTTTTTACTGATGCGGTCTATTTCTCGAAACATAATGCTGGGTCTTTTCCGGTTATTATTTTATTACAATTTCACAATTAACAAACAAATGTATTTTCTTGATCAATGAATTTTGTTAAACCTTATCAATTGAATTCAGAACTTTTGAAGATAACTAAATAATGATACCAATGCCGTTGGTGCACCCAGTAAGGGTTCGAGTTGATGTCTAATCCACAAATGAGTTTTCTATGATAACAAGATCGATCGGACCCATTTAATAATTGCAACCAAAATAATGCGAGTAAATTATTAACCATAATTAAACAATAACATTATATTTATACTACTTAAGTGCTCTCAACGACTTAAGATTTTAGTGCAATTACCATGACATATAAGTTAAGTGCCACGGGGTAAAATGGGTTGTAACTTAGGTTTAAAAGGGGTAACTTATCACTTACTTATTTAAAAAATTTCTTAGCAACAATCATATCGTTCTTTTCTATTTCAAGTACAACTAAGATTAAGTTTGCACTGACCTAACAGTGCTACCGAGTGTTTTAAAAAAAAACATATTCGATAAATAAATAGGAGAAATACATTTGAGTAAAAGTAAAATTATTGCGGGTATTTTATTCGCATTAGTTTTAACAAACTTAATCAGTTGGAAGCAAAATGCTGATTTATTTGCTAAAATCAGGGATGTAGATCCGGAATTTGTTCAGGAAGGTGTGGCTTCATGGTATGGCCCAGGATTTCAAGGTAGGAAAACCGCTAATGGAGAGCGATTTAACACTAATGAAATGACGGCAGCACATAAAACCTTACCTTTCAATACCTTATTAAGGGTGACAAATCTAGATAACGGCATCTCTACTGTTGTAAGAATCAACGATAGAGGACCATTTATAAGAGGTAGAATTATTGACCTCTCTAATGCCGCAAAAAATGATATTCAAATGGGCGGACTTGCTCAGGTCAGGATTGAAGTTTATAATCCTGAAGAGGAAGTTGAAGAAGAGATTGTAGAAGACATCTCTCCTGTAAGCTTGTTTGAAGAAGAATTCCCCCCGGCTTCAAAAATATTCGTGGAAGGAATAGAAAACTCTGCAAATAATGGAGAACTTTCTGACGAAGCGATAAATCAGATCTTTAGCAGTTCGAAGATAAGAATAAAAGTTCTTACTCCGGATGTTACAGATGCAAATTCCATTTTATATGTGGAAAAATCCGAAAATGAAGGTTTCAATTATTTCGAAATAACTAATAAGATAAAATTTCTTACAGGTTACGCTTTGGAAGTTGGTAGTTTCATGGACAAAGAAAAAGCTTCCAAATTGATTAATACGCTTGAGTCGCAAAAATTCAATAATATTTTCATTGAAGAGATAGTAACTGCAGGTTCATCTATACATAACATTTATATAGGTAACTTTAAAACTCTTCAGGAAACGAAAGATGATTTAGTAAAACTGTTAAATGTGGATAGTGGTCTAAATGTAAGAATAGTTAAAATTGGCTCATAACAAATTTAAGCCGTTCAATTTATGTTGAACGGCTTTTTTATTGCTCAATTTGTATTTAGTGCAAATAATAAATAAAATACTATCTGTAGTTTGTAAACTGGAATGCAAATTCAAGTTCGGATTCTTTTATTAATTTCATTACGGACTGAAGGTCATCTTTATCCTTCCCTGTAACCCGCACCTGTTCATCCTGTATCGAAGCCTGTACTTTGATCTTGCTGTCTTTGATTATCTTAACAATTTTCTTTGCATCCTCTTTTTCTATACCTTGCTGAAGTTTAATTTCCTGCCTGACTGAATTGTGAGATGCCGGTTCTACCGCGCCATACTTTAAAGCTTTAATTGAAATATTTCTTTTGATCAGTTTATTCTGAAGTATATCTATTACTGACTTAAGCCTGTATTCATCATCAGAAGCTACATTAACAGCATTATCTTTCTTATTAAAAGTTATCTCGCTTTTACTTCCTTTGAAATCATATCTTTGTAAAATTTCTTTTAAAGCCTGATTGATCGCATTATCCAGTTCCTGAAGATCAACTTCTGAAACTATATCAAAGGAGAACTGATTTGCCATACTAATTTTGATTTATTTATAACAAAATAAGTATAATTAATGTGATTATAAATTTATATCTTTTGCTGATCCCGATTTACAATTATCAAATTCTAATTTATTGAGATTCATATTAATGTTCATTCGTCTTTTAAGTTTTGGGATCTTAATCAATAATTGGAATATGTTTGATTTCCTTTTTATAATCATTATTTTATAAATTATTCTAAGTTAATTATTATGAAAATATTGTTTAAAGTATTATTCGTCATTGTAATTTGTATTTCTTCAGTCAATGCAGGTTATAAAGATCTTCGAAATGAACAAAATTCACTTCTGACAGATATTTTAGTAATATTAAATGACAATGCTTCTTCAGCGCTATTGATGGTCAATGATGCTGTTGGACTGGGTTATCATGTTAACACGATCCATGCAGATTCTGTAACAATTGATTTATTGAATTTACACAGGCTGGTTATGCTATCAACAGGGAATAACCCTGCAGCATTGACAAACAGTGCGATGAGAGTGCCTTTGCAGACTTATGTAGAAGAAGGGGGAAATGCTATCATTGAAGGAGGGGACAATGCATACATATCATTTATCGTTCATCAATATCCGGCATTCAGAACAAAAATTTTAAAGACTCAGGCATATGTATCACACAATGGCGGAAATTTGTTAGTGGCTGCTGAACACACTTCATCAAATCTTTTCAATTCACCCAATTTTCTTCCTGTTTCAATCGGAATAAATTTTGCTCAAAATTCCGATATGGATGTATGCAACAATGATAAGTTCTCACAAAGTTTTTACCGGACTTCTGTTTTTCCTGATAAAGCAGGAATTATAGTAGCACCCTCAGTAATTAATCCTCAAATAATTAATTTTTGTTTCAACTATGCATCTGTAAGCAACAGAGGTGATGCAAAAAATCTTCTTAACAATTGTATATTTAATCTGATTGGAAGTCCTGTTTCTGTAACAGTATTAAGTAATAACATTCCCGAAAAGTTTACATTGCAGCAAAATTATCCAAATCCTTTTAATCCTAAAACATTTATTAAATATGACCTGTCGGTAAGCAGCTTTGTAAGCCTGAGAGTTTATAATATGCTTGGCAATAATATTGCAGTATTGATAAATGAGAAACAATCCCACGGTTCATACAAAGTTGATTTTGATGGGAGGTACTTGCCAAGCGGTGCATATTATTATAATATGTCAGCGGGAAATTTCATTTCCACTAAACGAATGATCCTTTTAAAATAACATATCTTATTTTCCTGTTCACAATCTGTATTTTTCATTCCTATTAACCAGCTACCTTTCTCGATATTACTAATAATATTAGATAAAGACTCTTTCTTCCTATTTACAAATATGACAAAATAGTAAACTTTTAAATGAGTAGTTATACTCATGTAAATAGTGAGTATGCCTCTATTATAAATAGGTCACGAACTTGGTATTTTTGTATCAGTAAATAAAAAATTACTCAAATGACAAATCGAATCACATGCCATGACAAAAAGTCCGAGCTTACCGCCGAGATGACTTCTCTATATAGTCCCGGATCTCAAAACCGGGACTATCATTTCTTTTTCTCAAAAAGAAATAATGAACCTTATAATTTGCAAATTTCGAAAAATGCGCTCTACCCATATATACAATTGAAATTATTAATCTTAAAAAAAAAATAACATGACTTTAAAAATGAATCTATTTAACGGAAGGCAGAACCCAATTGGATTATCTGATGATTCAGAATCTTTATCAATTTTAAACAGGATTAAATATGGTCCGCGATCCAGATTTGACAGGGCAGTAGCTCAGTATTCAAATTGCGGATATAAGTTGATTATATAACTCCTGAAATAACTGTCAGTATCCGGATGGGATAATCATTTTACGTCAAAGCCGAATTAAAATCAAAAGTCTTTACATTTTGTTAATTCGGCTTTTTTTATTATATAAGCCGGTAAATATGCAACTGTAATTACTATAATTCTGTGTAGTAAAATTCAAATAATTATTTTTGAAAAGAATTAGTATATTGCAATACAATTAAAGAAACTTTTCCAAAACAAATTCACGATTTTATGATTATATCGTTCGTGAAATTTTCCATTGTAATGAATTCCCCACGGCTTGGTTCAAAATTATACTCTCACATAAATTTTCCTAAAAATATATTTCTTTACAAAGACCATCTTAATTTTTTTTCAATAGACTTTCGAAGTCTGAGTAATACTTTAGAGTCAGTGCTACTAAGACTTCGGAAGTCTACAGAAGCAGCTTCAATAGACTTCCGAATTCTGACTGATTCTTGATTTCCTTGTTATGTGACCTATTCAGTCATTGACTAGGTGAAATATTATTTCCAAAAATTAACAAGTGTTAAGCAGAATGATTTTTGATAGTAGATCGAAGTAAAACTATACCTGATGTTACCTCATAGAATTGTTAAAAAAATTAATTTTAAAATTAAATTTACAAACTATGGTTAACCGTGAAAAACTATTCGGCAATTTCCCATACAAACCATTGAATAAAACTGCATTAAAAACTATCAACAAAATTATCGATCATTACGATGACGATGATGGCTATACAAATCTTCGTCAGCTTGCATATGTAATGGCTACAGCTTATCACGAATCAGCTCACACATGGAATTCTTCTATCAGAGAACATGGGAAAGGTAAAAACAGAAAATACGGCATGCCTCATTACAAAACCGGACAGATCTATTACGGCAGGGGATTGTGCCAGCTGACCTGGTTTTTTAATTATAAAAGTTTTTCCAGAATCTTAGGAGTGGATTTTATTAATAATCCTGACCTTGCACTTGAACCAAAGAACAGCGTTGATATTTTAATGATTGGAATGCGGGATGGTATTTTTACGAGGCATAAACTTAACATGTATTTTGATGAGGATACTACGGACTGGATCGGAGCAAGGAAAATTATCAACGGCATGGATCGAGCAAATTTAATTGCCTCAATCGCTATAAAGTTTTATAAAAATCTAGATTATTTGGATAAGAGTAAAGCTGAAGAAGTTAAGGATGTTGTGAATTTACATAACCCGGATAACAAAATTGCAAATGCTGAATCCAAAACTATTAATATAATGAATTGAAGACACCCTCTTAACAATAATAATTTATTTTGAAAAGTTATTCTCGTAAACTTATTTTCAATAATCAGGATAAACACAAATGATATTAAGCAAGCCGGTAAAAATTTAAACATCAACGGAATTATTCAGGGCTAAGGAACTGATTCACAATTCGCCACCTAATGAAAAAGTTAAAGAAGAATTGAAATCACTCATCAATGAAGTAACTGAAAAATAATTTTATGCCACCTCTTTTCAATTTCAAAGGTT
>JBDSYA010000312.1:0-6492 GCA_039925865.1 Ignavibacteria bacterium | reverse complement strand
GACTTCAAGACGGTCATCTACAACATTATTGAGATTAACAAAGAACTGATAAGTATCGTCTTGAATTATTGGTTTCAGATCCTGCGAATACAAATTGGTAAAAATGGAAAGGAAGATTAACAAAAATATTTTTTGCATAAAGAATTTATGTAGGATTTAAATTTGAAATTGTAATAAGTTAGATAAATTACGCACAAGATTAAACTATGTTTCCAATCAAACCTATTAAATTATGATAATACTTGAATCCGAAAGCCTTTTTCAAAAATTGCATAGAATATAAAAGTATTTAGATTTAAATTAAAAACACATCAATTATGAGTAAAGACACATCAGAATATTTTCTCAATCGGGAATTGAGCTGGATTGAATTTAACAAACGGGTGCTTGAGGAGGCTAAAGATAAGACTCAGCCTATTCTTGAAAGATTAAAATTTCTTTCCATTTTCAGTTCTAATCTTGATGAATTTTTTATGATCCGGGTTGCAGGATTAAAGCGGCAGGTAAAAAGTGAAGTGAATGAACTCACAACAGACCGAATGACTGCGCAGGAACAGCGCGATTTAATTAATGAAATATTAACACCTCTGGTAGAAGAACTTTGCAGAATTTACAATGAAGAGATAATTCCGGAGCTTGCAAAAAATGATGTTAGATTTTTTACTTATGAAGAGCTTAATGAAGTTGACAGGGCAAAAATAGATAATTATTTTGAAGAAGAAATATTTCCCGTTCTGACACCTCTTGCAATAGATAATGTGCATCCTTTTCCAAACCTTATAAACAGGAGCCTTGCGCTTGCAATAATACTTGATGACCCGGATACAATTGAAGTAGAAGAAAAAGTTTGCGTAATTCAGATCCCAAGTAATATCTCAAGATTTTATTCGATTGAATCTGAAACTCATACAAGCTATGTCCTTTTGGAGGAAATCATTAAAGCTAATGCTGAAAAATTATTTTCAGGAATGAGAGTCATCGATTGTTTCTCATTCAGAATTACCCGGAATGCTGATCTTGAACTTGAAGAAGAAGAAGCCGCTGACCTTTTGACTTTAATAGAAGAAGAAGTTAAGAAACGCCGGCTTGGAATTCTGGTCCGCCTTGAAGTTGATAAAAAAATGCCTGAAAAACTTTTAAACTTTCTGGCCAATATTTTAGAAACTGAAAATAATGAGATATATAAGATCGATGGTCCATTAAATTTAGGGGACATGTTAGCGCTTTATAAAATTGATAAACGTGACCTTAAGTATGAAGGGTTTACACCAAGGATCACATCCAATTTCAGAGAACAGACGGATTTTTTTAAAGCAATTTCAGATCGGGATATCTTTCTTCATCATCCTTTTTATTCTTTTTCTTCAGTCAGCGAGTTTATTGCACAATCCGCAGAAGATCCAAATGTTTATGCAATCAAGCTGACTCTTTACAGAACCAGCGGCGATTCTCCGATTATCAAATCCCTGATTGAAGCAGCTGAAAACGGTAAACAGGTAACAACAGTGGTTGAGCTCAAAGCAAGATTTGATGAAGAGAATAATATTATATGGGCAAGGGCACTGGAAAATGCAGGTGTTCATGTAGTTTACGGTCTTGTAGGTTTAAAAACTCATTGTAAGGTTGCACTTGTAGTCAGGAAAGAAGAGAAAGGCATGAGACGTTACATTCATCTCAGCACCGGAAATTATAATGCTGCAACTTCAAAAGTCTACACTGACTTTGGACTTTTTACAGCGAATCAGGATTTTTGTAAGGATGCTTCAAATCTGTTTAACTATCTTACCGGTTTTTCAAAATATAACAGTTACAAAAAACTGCTCGTAGCTCCGCTCAATCTTCGCCGGAAAATGCTGAAAATGATCGATGAAGAAATCAGATCACAAAAAGAAAATGCTAACGGATATATTTTATTTAAGATTAACTCAATGGTGGATGAAGAAGTGATCATGAGGTTATATCATGCATCAAAAGCCGGAGTTAAAATAGATCTTATGGTCAGAGGTATTTGCCGGTTAAGGCCAAAGATAAAAGGGTTGAGTGATAACATTAATGTTTACAGCCTGGTAGGTCGTTTTCTCGAACACAGCCGTGCTTATTATTTTTATAATAATGGTGATCCGAAATTATATCTCGGCAGTGCGGATGTCATGCAAAGGAATTTTGACAGAAGAATTGAAGTCTTATTTCCAATAGAAGATCAGCGTTTAAAAGAAGATGTTACTGAAATATTAAAATTATATCTTACTGATACTGTGAACACGCGTGTAATGATGAGTGACGGATCTTATGCAATGAAGGAAGATCTTCTGAAGGAAAGTGATGAGCCTTTTGATAATGTCGATATACAGGAATATTTTGTCAAGAAGGTTATTAAAAAACATGAAAAAGAATTGAAAAAAGAAATGAGAAAGAAAATTTCACAAAACGGTGTACATAAAAGAACTGTAGCCTGATAAGTATTAATATACCTTTCCTAAAAAAACTAAATAAAAAATTTTTACTTTACCCCTGAAATTTTTCTAATGACAAAATTCTTCTTTCTAACTTTACTGTTTAATGCCCAAACGAACTGATCTAAAAACTATTCTGATCATTGGCAGCGGGCCGATCGTTATCGGTCAGGCATGCGAGTTTGATTATTCCGGTACACAAGCAGTCAAAGCTTTGAAAGAAGAAGGTTACAGAGTTGTCCTGATCAATTCGAATCCTGCAACAATTATGACGGATCCTGAAATCTCCGATGCGACTTACATCGAACCTATCACAAGTTTTTACATCGAAAAAATTATTCAAAAAGAAAAGCCTGAAGCAATACTTCCCACTATGGGAGGGCAAACTGCTTTAAATGCTGCAATGGATCTGCATGAAAAAGGAATTCTGAAAAAGTATAACGTTGAACTTATCGGGGCAAAGGTTGAATCTATAAGAAAAGCGGAGTCACGTGAAGAATTTCATCATGCAATGGAAAAGATCGGACTCAATGTTGCAAAAGGAAGATTTGTAAAAAATTATACTGAGGCAAGAAACAGTGTTGAAGAAATTGGATTTCCAATTATTATCAGACCTTCCTTTACACTCGGAGGCACGGGCGGAGGCATCGCATATAATATAGAGGAGCTTGAAACAATTGTAATGCGGGGACTTGAAGCTTCTCCCACACACGAAGTGCTTGTAGAAGAATCCCTGATCGGCTGGAAAGAGTATGAGCTTGAGGTCATGAGAGATGTCAATGATAATTTTGTAGTCATCTGTACAATTGAAAATCTGGATCCAATGGGAGTTCATACCGGCGATTCGATCACTGTGGCTCCTTCGCAGACATTGAATGATAAACAATATCAGATACTTCGTGATGCGGCGAAAAAAGTAATTTCTGAAATTGGTGTAGAAACCGGGGGTTCGAATATACAGTTTGCCGTAAATCCGGATAACGGAAAAGTTGTAGTGATTGAAATGAATCCGCGTGTTTCAAGAAGTTCAGCTCTGGCATCAAAGGCAACGGGTTTCCCCATTGCAAAAATTGCTGCAAAACTCGCGGTCGGTTATACATTAGATGAAATTCCAAATGACATTACAAAAACAACTCCTTCATGTTTTGAGCCTGTTATAGATTATGTGGTTGTTAAAATTCCGCGCTGGGATTTTGATAAATTCAGATCTTCGAGTCCGGACAATGATGTTCTGGGAGTGCAGATGAAATCGGTTGGAGAAGTAATGTCATTCGGAAGAAATTTCAAGGAAGCGTTTCAGAAAGCGATTCGGTCATTAGAAATTGGAAGAGCAGGTTTTGGTGCCGACGGAAAAGACAAGTATTCTTATGAGTATCTTACAAATCTTAGAGGATCTGAAAAATTTAATTTAAAAACCAAAATTCTTAACAAACTCAAAACTCCACGCAGCAATAATATTTTTTTTATTCGCTATGCGATCCTTGCAGGAGCAAGTATAATTGAGATCCATGAAGCAACTAAAATTGATAAATGGTTTTTGAATCAGATGAGAGAGATAGTAGAGATGGAAATCGAATTGAATGAATATGAATTCTGAGAATTTTTGTTTTTACCATTTTACAAAATTGTTGAGCCAAAGCTCTTTACTTTTAATATCAGTGATATCAATCTAATTATGAAATTAAAAAATGGATAACGATTATTTCGAATTTGATTAACTTATTTCTAATTAAACATTCGAAGAAGGATCTCTTCTTGAATCCCATATGTGGAGAATATCAATGTTTAACTCATTGAGGTCAACTTGTAATTTATAAAAAAAAATATAATCTCCTTTTACAATAAATCGCGCATCATAGTTGTCCACTTTTCTTCCACACTCCGGGAATAAATACAATAATTCAGTCACTTCATTAAATCTATTATTTAATTGTTTACTGTAAGCTTTGTTGCCATTTGTTTCATTCCAATAATCAAAAATGTTTTTCTTATCTTGTAAAGCTCTCTCTGACCATCTTAATCTTTTAACCATTCATCAGTTAATTTTTTTTCCTCTTCATTTGTATAGAATTCTCCCTTTTCAATTTGTTTAGTACCCTCGTCTAATATTTCCTTTCTTTTTTTGGATATTGTTAAAGGAAGTTGGGATTTAAATTTTGATTCAATAATAATTTTTATTGCTTCAAGAAATTTTTCATCCTCTATGTTTTCAATTCCCTCGTGAAGTACGCTTTTTATTTCCTGAGTTGTCATGATTTTATTTTTATAAAAATATACTTCATTAGAAATTAAATCAATTGAGAAGTGCAGTTTAAATCAGTAAAAAAATTTAGTAAGTTGGAAAAAGTTGATTTCGTCAGAATTTCATTAAACTATCATCCCACCCCAACACTCCTATCCAATGTCCTTCTCGAAACATAAACAATTATCATAACCATCACAAAAAGTATAATTCCGTAAGATGCCGCTGCTCCCGTATTATACATTCTTATTTGTGAATAGATCTCAACAGAAATAGTTTTTGTAGAATAGGAATACAGCAATATCGTAGATACAAACTCTCCAACTGAATTTATAAAAACAAGCAAAGCTCCATTCATAACTGATGGAAATATTAAAGGTACAATTATTTTACTGAATGTTCTTAAGCCTGATGCACCAAGGGTTTGCGACGCTTCTTCAAGTGAAGGGTCGATCGAATGAAAACCTGCAATTGATGACTGGGTCATTATCGGAATATTTCTTACGGCGTATGCCAGCGGAAGAATCCAGAAAGTGCCTACAATAGAAACAAACCCGCTAAATATTGTTGGAGAATTGAAACTAAGAATAAAACTCAGCGCTATAACAGTTCCGGGAATACCGTAAGGAAGCGACAGGATGCTTTCAAAAAAACTTTTCCCCACAATATCTTTTCGTGAAATAAAAAAGGCAGAGCTTACTCCGATCAATAAAGTAATAATGACAGCAATAACTGACATCTCCAAACTGTTCCTGAACGGTTCAAAGAATTGTGAATCACTGAATATTTTTTTATAATTGTCCATTGTAAAAGATTCTGTAAAAAAATTTCTCATCAATGAACCTTCGGGAATAAACGAGAGGAAAAGCAATGTCAATACAGGAAGAATGATCATCAATGTAAACACTAAAGAAATAAACGTGCTGAAATAATTTAAATTTTTATTGAGATCTGAAATGGTGGTTTTAGGAGTGCTCTTAGATCTTATTGTCAAAACTTTTTTTGTCCGGTACCATCTCAGCATTGCAAGAAAAATAACGGAGATGATCGTCAATATGACTGCCAGGGCTGAGGCAAATGAATTATCCCCGTTGATCTTAGCATTGAATATTTCTGTTGTCAGAAATCTTATGGAACCTCCGAATATGAACGGCGCTGAAAATGACGCCATGCTTGCCATGAAAGTAATTAAAGATGCTCCGATTATAGAGGGGATCAATTGCGGAAAAATAACTTTCTTAAATGTTCTTATTTTTCCCGCCCCCATTGAATGTGATGCATCAATTAAATTTGTATCAATCTTTTTTAATGCAGATGATACAAAAAGGAAGAACATTGTGTAAAAAGAATAAATGTGAATTACGATTATTGCTGTCCAGCCATCAAATTTGAACAGAGGGTAATTCATTCCAAAAAAAAGTGAAGTTAACTTTGTTATCAATCCGTTATCACTCAGCAAAAATAAAAAAGCTACCACTCCGATCAGCGGCGGGGTCGCAAGGGGTATCAGCATTAATGCGGATAGAAAAGATTTAAATGGAATTCTGTGATACTGGAAAATATATGCGAAATATATTCCGACAATCGCGCTTCCCATAACAGTTATTACAGAAAGTAAAATCGAATTCAAAGTAGCATTTACTGAGGACGAAGAAAAAAGATTTGCATACGAAATCAAAGAAAAAACTTTTTCCTGGCTTATCAGGCTTTCTCTCACCAATGAATACAAAGGGAAAATTATATAACCGGAAATAAAAAACAGAATAAGAATGATAAAAAATATATCAGGAAAAGTGA
>JBDSYA010000311.1:0-6641 GCA_039925865.1 Ignavibacteria bacterium | reverse complement strand
AGGACAAACAGGATCACTGATATGAAAGGTCTTAATTCCAATGACATATGGGCAGTAGGATATTCACGAAGAGTCAGTGAAAATTTTCAGGCAATGGTATTACATAAAACCGGTTCAAGCTGGAATGTCGTACCCGTTCCTCAACCCGGACTCGAAAACTTTTTGGAAAGCATAGATATCATATCGTCAAATGATATCTGGGTTTCTGGCAGTTACAATGATGGTATTACATACCAACCATTATTTATGCACTATAATGGTAGTTCCTGGACAGTTGTGGCAAGTCCCGGTGGAGGATATGGCTTACAGCATAATTCACCAAACGATATCTGGTCAACGGGTTCGGAATTTGTGCATTATGATGGAAGCGTCTGGAGTACAGTTAGTGCAGCAATTCCACCCGGCGGAGGAATGGGCAGCTCAACAAGAATCTCATCTACTGATATGTGGGCAGTGGGAAATTACAATGACGGAGGTATTTCAAAAACTTTGACCATGCATTTTGGTAATGGTACATCGCAACTAAATCTCTCATCTTTAATTCAGGGTTTTTATAATCCTTCCACAAATAAAATGATAACTGATACTGCAAAAGTATATTTGAGAAATACCTCAACACCTTATACGATTGTGGATTCTTCAAAAGCAATACTGGATTCCAATGGAATGGGATCATTTACATTTTCGAATGCAGTTAATGGAACTCCTTATTATCTAGCCATGCACCATAGAAACAGTATAGAAACATGGAGTGCTTCAGGTAAAACTTTCACTTCAGGACTGTTAAGTTATAATTTCACATTGTCGTCTTCGCAAGCATTCGGCAATAATCTTATTTTGAAAGGAAGTAAATACTGTATCTACAGCGGTGATGTTAATCAAGACGATATTGTTGACGGCTCTGACCTGAGCGTTATCGATAATGGTGCGTTTAATCTTGTTTCAGGTTATACATCATCTGACTTAAACGGAGATAATTTTGTTGATGGAACGGATCTTTCCATTGGAGATAACAATGCATATAATATAGTATTGAGTATAAAACCTTAGTTAATACAAAAGGAGTTTCCGAAGATAGAGCTTGGAAAACAGAAGAAATACTTCTCTTTCCCTAATCAGACTCATCCCGTTTTTGCTTTTGAAAAAAAGAAATTAAGGGGTGGGTTTGTTTTTTTATTTAAGTTATATCTTTGAGATTACTTTGTTGTAATAGCATAAATTAAAATATTTTTGATTGAAAATGTCCCGACTTCTTTTTTCAATGGCAGAATTTCTTTAAGCACGACTTATGAGTGATTAGAATTACTCAATAAACAGATGAGTTTATTAGCAGTGTTAAAAAAAATCCGTCAGAATTAATTCTAAACGGATTTATTTATATTAAAACTTTTGAACGATCAGACTAAAACCTGATCAATGCTTGTTAAGTGTTATTTCCTTTGATATTCTCTGCTCTTTGGTGGCGAATATGTGTTATGCTTCTTGTGGTTTGTGCTACTTCTTGAATAAGTATTTTTTCTTGAAATCTTTTTGGTTTTTACACCGCAGTTTTTCTTCAATTGAAAGTATAATTTCTTATAATTTACATTACTCTTTTTATGATGCTTTTTGTACTTGCTGCTTTTACCGGCTGCCGAGATCTGTTTTTTCTTATAGTTCTTTTTCTTATATGAAACTTTTGTAACTTTAACTTTCAGTACATCAACTTCTGTTTTTAGCTTATCATATTTATCTTTTATAATTTCAAGATCCTGTGAAAGATCAAGATTTTCAGAACTGGTCTGTTTTATTAATTCACGATCCTGGATGTTTGTTCTATATGTATCATAAAACAAATATCCAAGCACTCCGCTTACTGCGATTAATAAAATAAAAATCCCCAATTGCATTCTGGATAAGTTGGTGAATGATTTCATTTCTTCTCCATTTTATATTTTTATAAATTTGTTTTGTTTATTTACGTTTTTGAATTATAAAAAGTTAAGTTCTTGCTATATTGTACAAATGCCTTATCTTCAATTGAAAATTATTAGTTTTCAGGGGCAATCCAGATAAACTATTTTTTTATTTTTATTTCTAATAGATAATGATGCGATATGTTCATTTCCGATCTCAACATTATGAAGAGCCCAGTGATTAACTTCATTCTCTTTATTTTTTAGCCATAAAATGCGTGGTTCATCACCCGGTTTTGATGATACTGAAAAATTTTCAAGAGGATATGTAAGTCCCTCCCCAATTGCCTTAATAAAGGATTCCTTTCTTGTCCAGCAGTTAAAAAATGTATAGTTCATCTGTTCATTGTTTATTTCTTTTAGCGCAATGTATTCATCCAGCGAAAAAAATCTGTTAGCGATCTGAAGTGCATCAGGCATTTCTCTGATCCTTTCTACATCGATCCCGATCTCATCACTCTTAGTAAATGCATACACTGCAATATCTTTTGTATGAGCCAGATTAAACTTGATATCATCATTTTTTATAAAGGGCTTACCTTTTTCTTTATATGATATTTGTGGAATTGACGGCAAGACTTTGAGATATCGGCCAAGGATTTTTCTAAGTGTCCCCCGTGCAGTTATATAATTGTCTGACAGTTTTTTAAATTTGTACTTTTTTGCTTTTTCAAGCTCATCATCTGATAAAAGATTTGTCAGCCGGCTTATTTCATCTTCCGATTTATCAAAACGAATTTTATATACATGAATTTCATTTTCCATGAAGCAATATTTCTAATTAAGGGCATTAAGGGACGGGGAAATCCCGGAAGCAATATTAAATTATTTTACAAAAATTAATGAATAAAGTCGAGTGCAATAATTTATTAAGTCATAATTGCTGAAAAATTATACCTCTAAAGTTGCTGTTTTCTTTATCAGTGAATTGACACCGTTCTTTGAAGGCATTTCTTTTAATTCATTTTGAGTTTTTTCAAGAACGAAATTAAGTTTCTCTGCAAAATCTCTCAGCTTAGGCTCTTTAACAATTGTTTTATGATTCGTGTCCGGAACAACATAAGTCTCAAACCCGCCTTCAGCAAGGTTTCGCCAGCCCTCACGATATTCTCTTTTAAAAGTTGCGCATTCTATTAGTGTGATCTTTCCGGGATATTTTTTAGCCACATATCTGTCCTGTGCGTGAAAATGCTGAAGCATGATCTTCTTAAATAACTTCTTCCGTTTACTGCTGAAAGTGTACTCTATCTTATTCTGAATTCTCCACTTTGTCTTAATGTATTTGTTTGAAGAATAATTTCTTATAACTGTCCAAAGATCTCCGTCCTGAATGTGTCTTGCTATACTTTTCAAAAAATGCTGCGGATCTCTTTTAGGAGGTACGTAGTTTGGAGGTGGAGCAATAAACGGAGGCCAGGTATCAAAAATTGCAACAAGAGCAACCTTGTGTCCGGATTTCATAAGTTGCTGTGCCATTTCAAAAACCACTCTTCCACCAAAACATCTTCCTCCGATCAGGTAAGGACCTTCCGGCTGCAATGTCTGTATTTCTTTTACATAAAAAGATGCCATCTCAATAAGATCAGTGTGAGGTGATTCTTTTCCGTCGAGACCTACAGACTCTAATACATAAAATGGCTGATCCTTATTAACATACTTTATCATATCCTGAAAATGCAGTGCCGTACCTGCAGCAGGCGGAACGCAAAAAAAAGGAATTCTTGATCCGCCGGGCTTTACTGCGACAAGGGATTTCCAGGGTTTTGTCCATCCTTCATTACGTATGATCTTTGCGAGTTCTTCAATAGTAGGATAATTAAAAAGGGTTGATAATGCTAGTTTCTTTCCTGTTAACTTTTCAATATAACCGAATAATCTTAATGCCAAAAGTGAATGGCCGCCGAGATCAAAAAAATTATCAGTTATACCTATAGGTTTTACTCCAAGAACTTTTTCCCAGATCTTTACAAGCTGAAGTTCGAGCTCATCTTTTGGTTCAGAATATTTATTGCTATCTGTTTCCCTGATATTTCCGGGTAAGGGTAATGCTTTTTGATCCACTTTCCCCGAAGGCGTAAGCGGCATTTCTTTTAAAGTCATAAAATCTCCGGGCACCATATAATCCGGGAGTTTTGACTTAAGGTATTTTCTTAATTCCGAAGTCTCTATTTCATTTTCACCTGAGAGTACAATGTATGCCACCAGTCTTTTATCACCGTCGCTAAACTCTCTGGTCACAACAGCAACATTTTTCAAACCGGGATATTCAGTTAGCACACTTTCGATCTCACCCAGCTCAATCCGAAATCCTCTTAATTTAATTTGATTATCTGCACGTCCTAAATATTCAATATTTCCATCCTGTAAATATCTTGCAATATCACCTGTCTTGTAAAGTTTTTTACTTTTGAGTTTGTCAAAAGGATTATCTTTGAATTTCTCTTCTGTAAGTTCGGGCCTGTTATGATAACCCCGTACCAGCTGAACGCCGCCAATATAGAGATCACCTGAAACTCCGGGAGGAACCGGTTTCAAAAACTGATCGAGTATATACATTTGAGTATTGTAAACCGGAGTTCCTATTGGCGGAAGTTTTACCCAGCTTTCTGGCTTATCATTTAAGGTATAGCTTGTAACTACGTGAGCTTCTGAAGGTCCATATTGGTTAGCGAAAATAAAATCTTTAAGGCTTTTGAAAAGATTTATAATTGCAGGTGTAATTTGAAGCTGTTCACCGGCAGTATAAACTTCCCTTAGATCAAGAGTTTTATATCCTGAATCCGAATAGATCTCGGCGATCTCCTGCAAAGCTATAAAGGGAAGATAAATTCTTTCAATTTTTTCTGAATTAATTTTTTTCAAAATGGTTGGAAGATCCTGACGTTCTTCATCTGTCATCATTACAAGAGTTCCTCCCGAATACCACGTAGAAAATATTTCCTGAAAAGACACATCAAAACTTAATGTTGTAAATTGTAATACTCTGAAACCTTTTCCGAATTTTTGTCCTTCAACCTGCCAGTGCAAAAGATTCGACAAAGCTTTGTGCATCATTAAAACTCCCTTTGGCCTGCCTGTTGAACCTGATGTATACAAGACGTAAGCTAAGTTGGATGAGTTAATTTTTTTAACAGGGTTCTCTACACTCTCCTTAAATATTTCTTTTTCTTCTTCATCAATTAATACAACTTTTGCTTTTGTGCGGGGTAACTTCTCAATGACATTTTTTTTTGTCAGCAAAATAGGAATTCCGGAATCTTCGATCATAAACGATAGCCTGTCAATTGGATATGCGGAATCTAATGGAACATATGCGCTTCCTGATTTTAAAATACCAAGCAAGCCTATTATCATTTCAAGGGATCGTTCGATACATATCCCAATTATCACATCCGGACCTGCACCAAATTTGATCAGATAATTCGCAACCTGATTTGCCCGCATATTTAATTCCTGGTAAGTAAGTTTTATATTTCCAAATTCGACAGCAACTGAATTTGGAATTTTCAAAAGCTGCTCTTCAAAAAATTCCTGTACACATTTTTCGGATGGAAATTCTTTGTTAGTATTATTCCAGTCTGATAAAACTTTATTCTTTTCTTCATCTGTGATTATCGACAGATCTGAAATTGTACCAAATGGTTTATTTGAAAAGTTTTCAAGTAAAGTTTCAAAATTCTTGAGTATCTGCTCAATAAAAGTCTTATCAAATTTATCTGTTTCGTATGAAATATGAATTGTCAATTCGCTTCCGGGCGCGACGAGGATCGTTAATGGAAAATTCGTTCTTTCAAATGCCCTGAGATTTTTTATTGTAATGCCGGCAATCCCTTCAGACAGTGACTCATCAAGAGGATAATTTTCAAACACAATAATATTTTCAAAAAGTGGCGTGCCTTTTGGAACACTGCTTAACTCCATTATATCAACAAGTGAACTGTATGAAAACTGATCGCGTTCAATATGATTTAACTGGAGTTGCTTTAGCCATGCAATTATTTCTTTCTCTTTATCAACATTGATCCGGACAGGCAGAGTATTTATAAACATTCCTACCATCGAGCCGACTCCTTTAAGATTCGGAGTTCTGCCCGATACAACACCTCCAAATAACACATCGCGTTCGCCTGTATATGTACTTAATATTATTGACCAAACTCCCTGGATAATAGTATTTAATGTAAGTTGATTTTGCTTAGCGAGGTTTTGAAGTTTTAGTGACAGTTCTTTTGACAAATTTATTCCAAGATCATTTATTTCCTCCGGCAGGTTTTCATTCGTATTCCGTAACTTATAAATGTCTTTTAATGAAGTAGGGGAATTGAATCCTTCCAGTTCTTTTCTCCAAAAATTTTCGGCTTTAACTTTGTCCTGCTGATTCTGCCAGACAATGAAATGCTTGTATAACAAGGGAGTCGGAAGACTGATCTCATTATTTTTAACAAAGGATTCATAATAGGAAAAAACTTCCTTCTGAATAATCGGATAGCTCCAGCCATCCATTAATATATGATGAAAACTCCAGACAAACTGATATGATTCGCTTCCAAGCTTGATTTGAGCACAACGCATCAAAGGCGCTTGCTCCATATTAAAGCCCTGATCTCTGTCCTTCTTAATAAAATTTATAAATTCATTTTGCTGATCAGTTTCTGTAAGACTGCTCCAGTCCATATTCACCCATGG